>CAXSHI010000382.1:0-3140 GCA_964236755.1 uncultured Acetobacteraceae bacterium | reverse complement strand
CGTGCCCGGTCCAAAGTGTCACCAACGTAGCCGGTCTGTACCGCCCAGAACCCCATTATCGTACGACAGGCTGGGCGATTCGTGGAGGACATTACTCGCCTCTTTACCTCCGGGAATCGGTTACCGGAGGCGACTCGAGCGGGGACGAGAGGGTGCGGGCAGGACGAGCGGGTCGGGTCAGGCAGGTCGTAAAGCACTTACCAATCTTATGCAGGGCTTGCCTTATTATTGAATGTCGGCCGGTATCGCCACCAATGCTGGTTTCGTCGTGGCGCTACGACGTCACTACCACAGTGCCGCACGCGACGCCGCCTCCTGCGCTTATCGCGAGGTGATCGGCGTCGTGTCCGCCGCGTGAGGCCCTGATCGGCAGTGAGCACTCGCCGGCACTCCGACCATCAACATGACACCGCCCCGACCAGGGCTTTTATGCTTTTCCTCGCGATCCCTTTGGATGGCGCTGGTTGCGCTTCGCCGCCTCTTGTTTCCGCGGCAGAGCCGGCGGCTCCCGGATATCCAGAGGTGGGGCGAGGTTCTCCTTCAGTCGCCGCAGTACGAAGCACGATCTTGAGTGCCGGATCCCGGGAATACGATATAGCCGCTCGCGCAGAAGACGCTCGTAATCCCGGGTGTCGCGGACTGCGATACGGATGTGGTAGTCGTAGTCGCCCGAAATCAGGAATGCCTCGAGCACCTCGGGGATGTCGGCCAGTGCTTTCCCGAAGGCCTCCAGTGTTTCGTCGCTGTGGCTCTCGAGCGTGACCTGAACGATGACCGTTTCGGCAAACCCGATCGCTGAGGGGTCGATGCGCACCGTATAGCCCTGGATGACGCCGGCGCTTTCCATTTTCTTGATCCGGGTCCAACACGGTGTCGTGGACAGGCCGACGCGGGCGCCGATGTCTTGCAAGCTGATCCGTGCGTCCTGCTGCAGGACAGCTAGGATCGCACGGTCAAGTCTATCCAGTTCCATTCTGGTAAGATGGCTTTCAAAAGAAAGGTTTTCTAACAAACCGGCATAACGGTGGAAACTTCGTAAAGCTTTTCCGAACGTTTATCTATACAATGCTGAATATGGACAACTGCGTTGATTTGCCCTCCCTGCTCCTTGCAAGCAAGTTCCGCGAACCCGGCCGGAACGGGGCGCAGGCCCTGCTCGATGCCCTTGTCGAAGCTGGGGTCGAGGTGATCTTCGGCTATCCAGGCGGCGCAGTGCTCCCCATCTACGACGCGCTACACGGTGAGAAGCGATTGCATCACGTGCTGGTGCGCCACGAGCAGGCCGCCGTCCATGCTGCCGAGGGCTATGCTCGCACGACGGGCAGGCTTGGCGTGGTTGTGGTGACCTCGGGTCCCGGGATGACCAACACGACAACGGGGTTGCTCGACGCGCTTTGCGACTCGGTCCCGATCCTGTGCATCTGCGGGCAGGTATCGTCGTCGCTGATCGGCACGAACGCCTTCCAGGAATGCGACGGGATCGGGATTTCACGCCCGGTCACAAAGTGGAATGCGCGGCTGGAGGACGCCGACGAGGTGACCTTCATTGTGCGCAAGGCCATCACAATGGCCGTGGAAGGTCGGCCAGGGCCTGTGCTGTTGGAGTTCCCGAAAGACATCCAGCTTGCGCCGGTGCAGCATCCACCCAAGGCATTATCGCCGCCGGCCCTCGTCGGGACGAGGGAAGCGCCGCTGCCGCGACGCGAGTTGCAAGAGGCGGCCGCCCTGATCCGTGCGGCCAGGCGCCCGGTGTTCTATGGCGGTGGCGGATTGATCAACTCGGGCGTGGCGGCTTGCGCCTCCTTCACCCGACTGGTGCGGCAAACCGGAGCGCCGTGCACTTTGACACTGATGGGTCTTGGCGCCTTTCCCGCCTCCGATCCGGCTTTTCTCGGGATGCTCGGCATGCACGGGACGATCGAAGCGAACTTCGCCATGCACCATGCCGATCTCGTGGTGTGCGTCGGCGCGCGGTTCGATGATCGCGTCACCGGGACACTCGCGGACTTCTGCCCAAACGCGCGCAAGATCCACATCGACATCGATCCGTCCTCGATCAACAAGTTGGTGCACGTTGACGTTCCTCTGATCGGCGATTGCGGCTGGCTTCTTGATGCTCTCGAAGACGAGCTTGCCGGCCTGCCAGCGGAGCCGACCCGCCTGGATGATTGGTGGACCACGATCGCGGCGTGGCGAGCGCAGGACTGCCTCGGCTTCCCGTCGAGCACCGAGGTCATCCTGCCGCAGCACCTGATGCATGCGCTGCAACAGGCGCTCGACGGTTGTGACGCCATCATCTCGACCGACGTCGGCCAGCATCAGATGTGGGCTGCGCAGTATCTCAAGTTTGAGCGGCCACACCGCTGGCTGACCTCGGGCGGCGCGGGAACCATGGGCTATGGACTTCCGGCGGCCATCGGAGCGCAGGTGGCACATCCCGGGAGATCGGTGGTGTGCGTGAGTGGCGACGCCTCCGTGCTCATGAACATCCAGGAGCTGGCGACGGCGGTCCAGCACTGCACGCCCGTCAAGCTTGTACTTAGCAACAACGGCTACATGGGCATGGTGCGGCAGTGGCAGGAACTCAACCACGGGGGCCGCTACAGCCACAGCTACACGGCGGCATTGCCTGACTTCGTCGCAGTCGCCAAAGCTTTCGGCTGGAATGCCCGGCGGGTGTCCGATCCGGGCGAACTTCCAGCAGCCCTGGCCGAGTGCCTCGCCAGCGACGGCCCGTTCTTCCTCGACGTTGTGGTGGCAGAGCAAGCCAACTGTTTTCCCATGATCGCATCGGGCTCTGGGCATCATGAGATGATGCGCGACGAGAACACGCGTTACGATGCAGCTGGGCCTGCCTAGCCTGCCATAGGACAAAGAGTGTCGTTGATGGGCGTTGTTGCAAGGAGTAGCACAAGGCTGGGCTGGCCCTGCCAGCGCGCCGTTTAAGCGACCCGCACGCAGACGGGTTTTGCCGTTCGGATCATCGTGTTCAGCACCGCGACGGCGATGGCGGCTTCGCCCCGTTGTGCGGGCAGGCTGCGGGTGCGGAGCTTGGGGCTGATCAGGTGCTTGTATCTCGCCGTAGGGCGTTGGTGCACTTGACCGACGAAGGACGAGATGGCCTACAACCCCGAGCTGCT
>CAXSHI010000381.1:0-3141 GCA_964236755.1 uncultured Acetobacteraceae bacterium | reverse complement strand
TGGTGGGAGGCAGCCAGTCCGCTTGCGGGCGTGCTGGAGTCCAAACCGGCCCTTCCGAGCCGAGAGGAAGACACGGACGCCGCCTTTGCAGCGACAGCTTGCTGCAACGCAATTCCGGATGCCCTAGCGTGCTGTTTGAGCAAATGGTGAGCTGATCCTATGAACCGAAAACTCGACCTTGCCGTCATCGACGTCGACCGCGGCAGCGATTACCCGCCGCCATTCGATGCCCCCTGTCGCGACAGGGGGCGGAAGCGCCTCGGCGACGCCGCGGGTCTGAGCCAGTTCGGCGTCAACCTCCTCCGCCTCCCGCCCGGAACCTGGTCAAGCCAGCGACACTGGCAAACCGCAAGCGACGAGTTCGTCTACGTCGTCAGCGGGGAGGTCGTTCTGATCACAGGTGCCGGCGAGGAAACGCTGCGCGCGGGCGACGCCGCAGGCTTCAAGGCAGGCACCCCCGACGGGCATCACCTACAGAACCGCAGCACGTCGGAAGCACTGGTCCTCGAGGTCGGCACGCGGCTTCCCGGCGACGGTTGCTACTACTCGGACATCGACATGATGATCATCGACGATAGCCCGGATGGCTACACCAGGCGGGACGGGTCGCCCTATGCCCGTCGCTCCTCCAATGGCGAAGCCGGATGACAGACGGCGATCGCGCCGGGATCAGGATGTCGGCTTTCGGCCATCAGGCAAGTTGGAGCAAATAGCGTGGTTGGGTCGGCTGCGGTCAGGCAGCAGGGCCGCCCCAATGATCCTCCGTCACAGGCCGGGTTTGCGCCGCGCCGCCGGCGTCCGAACCGCCAGCAGCACGCCCGCGACGATGGCCGTGACCGCAACCGTGGTGAGCGGGGTGGGCCACTCGCCCAGGATCGGGATCGCCAGCAGCGTGGCCACCACGGGCACCAATGAGACGACCGAGGCCGCAGCGCCCGGCCCGATCAGCGCGATGGCGCGGTTGTAGGCGATGACGGCCCCGCCGCTGACCAGCACGCCCTGGTACAGCGCCTGCAACGCCACCTCCGGCCACGGCGCTAGGCCAAGCCGGGACACGCCGGACAGCGCATAGATCGGCAAATAGGCTGCGGACGAATAGATGCAGACCAGCGCCGCCGCCTGCAGCGGCGTCAGCCCGGCGCGGCGCACCCGCAGCGTGTACACCGCCCACAGCGCGGACGCGGCGAGCAGCGCCGCGTTGGCGGCCCAGGCGTCCCACGGACGCTCTGCCAGATGCCGCACCGCCGGCAGGGCGAGGACGCCCGCGCAGACGATGGCGAAGCCGAGCCAGCGCCGCCGCCCGGGCTGGTCCCGCAGCACGGCCCAGCCGATCACCCCGGCGAACACCGGCATCAGGCTGGGCGTCACCGCCGCGGCGTGCGCGGCCGAGGACAGCCCGATGCCCCAGGACAGCAGCAGCACGAAGGGCGCGCCCCAGCAGGCCGAGAGGATCGCGCCCTCCCGCCATGCCGCCCGCGGGATGCCGCGCGCCGACCGCAGGAACGCCGGCAGCAGCACCAGCGCCCCGACGCCCAGGCGGAGCGCCGCGATGTCGTAGGCGCCCAGCTCGCGCGTCAGGCTGAGCCGCGTCACGGCGAACCAGCCGGACCAGATGGTGAGCGCCGCGAACGCCAGGGCGAAGCCGAGCCAACGGCGGCCCGCCGCCTTTGCGGGCGTGACTTCGGCCACTGCGGACATCGCCGCTCCCTTCAACGGTTCCGCGGGTGCACTACGCCGCCCCGCCTTCGGGGACAATGTCGGGTCCGGCCTTGCCGGAACGCCGGGACCGGGCTTGCGCCGGCCGCAACCGCCGGGCAAGCCTTCGTCGCCACGGATGGAGGAACGCGATGGGCCTGCGCATCGACTACTTCGCCTCGTTGAACTCGCCCTGGACGCATTTCGGCGCGGCGCGGCTGGAGGCGATGGCCGTGCGGCACGGGGCCGCGCTGCGCATCCACCTGGTCGATTTCGCCATCATCTTCCCGGCATCGGGCGGGGTGCCGGTGGCCCGGCGCTCGCCGCAGCGCCAGGCCTACCGCATGCAGGAGCTGGCCCGGTGGCGCGCCCATCTCGGCATTCCCCTGCATCCCCGGCCGCGCCCTTTTCCCGCGGACGAGCAGCTGGCCGCGCAGTGCGTCATCGCCGCTCGGGAATCCCTGGGCGACGGGCCGGCGGTCGCCCTCGCGCACCGCCTGCTGCGGGCGCTGTGGGAGGAGGAGCGGGACTTCGGCGACCCGGCCACGCTGGCGGCGCTGATCGGCGAGGCCAGCCTCGATCCCGAGGCCCTGACGGCGCTGGGCGCCGAGCCGCGCTGGGTGGCGCGCCGCGTGGCCGACACCGAGGCTGCCCTGGCGCGCGGCGTGTTCGGCGCGCCGAGCTATATGGTGGGCGACGAGGTGTTCTGGGGCCAGGACCGCCTGGACTTTCTTGAGCGGCGGCTCGCGCAGGGGTGACGCCCACTTTCCAACGGTCCCGGCGCGTCGATTGAGGCGCACATTGCTTCCGACCGAGCCGGCAACTGGGAGGAAACGCCACCATGACCCGAACCGCCACGCGCCGGGCGCGGCGCACCCCATGACGGTCTCGCTGCGGCCGGGGCCGGCCGCTTCGGCCAGGGGCGGCATAAGCTGGCCGGCGGCGGTCGTCGTCGTGCTGATCGCCTTCAACCTGCGCCCGGCGCTTTCCTCCATCGCGCCGGTGCTGCCCGAGATCATGGCCGACACCGGCCTCAGCGCCACCGGGGCCAGCGTGCTGACCACGGCGCCGGTGCTCTGCCTCGGGCTGTTCGGCCCGCTGGCGCCCATGCTGGCCCGGCGCATCGGCACGGAGCGCACGATGCTCCTGGCGCTGCTCGCCATCCTGCTGGGCACCGGGCTGCGCGGCCTGGCGAGCGCCCCGGCGCTGCTTGCGGGTTCGCTGGTCGCGGGGGCGGGGATCGGCGTCGGCAACGTGCTCATGCCGGGGCTGCTGAAGCGCGACTTCCCGGACCGGGCGCCGCTGATGACCGGGGTCTATATCATGTCGCTGTCGATCGGCGCCGCGTTCGCCGCCGCGACGACGGCGCCGCTGCGGGTCGCGCTGGGCGGATGGTGGGCCGGGGCGCTGGCGGCCTGGACCGTGCCGGCGGCGCTCGCGATGGCG
>CAXSHI010000380.1:0-3163 GCA_964236755.1 uncultured Acetobacteraceae bacterium | reverse complement strand
GCCCAGGGTGAACGGCTTGTCCCAGTTCGTCGCGATCCCGTTCAGGAACAGGCGGGAGAAGTCGCCGACGTAGGCGTTGCCGTTGGTGAAGGCGAGGCTGTAGCCCGCGACCATCCACAGCACCGTCACCAGCGCGCAGATGCTGAAGGACTGCATGAGGGTCGCCAGCACGTTCTTCTTGCGCACCATGCCGGCGTAGAACAGCGCCAGGCCCGGCACCGTCATCATCAGCACCAGCGCCGTGCTGGTCAGCATCCAGGCGGTGTCGCCCGTATCGACCTTGGCTTCAGCCACGGCGGCTGCGGCCGCGGCGGCGGGAGGCGCTGCCGCCGTCGCGGCGTTCTGTGCCCAGGCAGGGAGCGCAGCAAACAATACGAGCGGCAACGGAGCCAGCCGCCAAGCGGGTATCCTCATAGTGCTTCCTCGTTGGTCTCGCCGGTCCGGATGCGCACCGCGCGCTCTATGTCCATCACGAAAATCTTGCCGTCGCCGATCTTGCCGGTGTGCGCCGCCTTCATGATGGCTTCCACGACCTGCTCCGCGAGGTCCTCCGAGACCGCGATCTCGACCTTCACCTTGGGAAGGAAGTTCACGTGATACTCGGCGCCGCGGTAGATTTCCGTCTGCCCCTTCTGGCGGCCGAACCCCTTCACCTCCGACACGGTCAGACCCTGTACGCCCAACGGCGTCAGAGCCTCCCTGACATCGTCGAGCTTGAAGGGCTTGATGACGGCTACGATCAGCTTCATCGAACCTTCCTCTTTCCAATTTCGCGCCTCGCGCCACATTCGGCAGGTCGCGTCAGGTCAGCATATTCAAGAACCATGCCGGGCTGCCGGGCCGTTGTGCAGTTGCCGGGCCGTGATTTCTGCCCGTCGCATGGGCAGCTCATGCCCTGATCTGTAACTTGGGTGCAACGGATCGCTGCCTAATTACTATGCAATCAAGGAGAGAGCTGATGGCTGACCTGACCGTGGATGTGTGCGTGGTCGGGGCCGGACCGGTGGGGGGCACGCTCGCTTGCCGGCTGGCGGCGGGCGGGGTGCGCGTGGCGGTGATCGACCGCGCGGCCCTGCCGCCGATGGAGCACCCGGATTTTGACGGGCGCGCCTACGCCGTCGCCGCCGGCTCGCGGCGTCTGCTGGAGGCGGCGGGCCTCTGGGACGCGCTGCCGCAGGTGCCGTCGCCGATCCTCGACATCCGGGTATCCGATGGCCGGGTCGGGCAGCGGGCCTCCAGCTTGTTCCTGCATTTCGACCATCAGGATGTCGGCGATGAGCCGTTCGGCTGGATGGTGGAGGCGCGCGCCCTGCGCGTCGCGCTGAACACCCATATGCACCGGGCGCCGGGCCTGATCGTGCATGCTCCGGCCGAGGCGACCGTCGTGCGCCGCGCCGAGGGCGCCGTGGTGCAGGTCTCGGGCGGCCCCGCCATCGCGTGCCGCCTCGTCGTCGCAGCCGAGGGCCGCGGCTCGCCGCTTCGCGAGCAGGCCGGCATCCCGGTGACGCGGGTGCCCTACAAGCAGCGCGGCATCGTCTCCGCCGTGGCGCATGAGCGTCCGCACCACAACACGGCGCTGGAGCACTTCCTGCCCGGCGGCCCGTTCGCGCAACTGCCGATGGGGCCGACGGAAGGCGCGCCGCACGTCTCCGCCGTTGTCTGGACCGAGCGGACGGCGGCGGCGGACCGGGTGATCGCGCTGGACGACGCCGCCTTCGGGCGCGAGGTGGCACGGCGGCTGGGCAGCCATCTGGGCGCGGTCCGGCCGATTGGGCGGCGGTGGATCTACCCGCTGTCGGCCATGCACGCGCAGCGATACGTCGATACGCGGCTGGCCTTGGTGGGCGACGCGGCGCACGGCATCCACCCGATCGCAGGGCAGGGGCTGAACCTCGGGTTCCGCGACGTGATGGCGTTGTCCGACCTGGTGATCGCGGCGGTGCAGGCCGGGGCGGACCCGGGCGCGGCTGCGTTGCTCGCGCGGTACCAGCGGCGGCGGCGGCCGGACAACCTGCTGATGCTGGTGGCGACCGACGTGCTGGACCGGCTGTTCAGCACCGACAACCCGCTGCTGCGCGCCGCGCGGGACATGGGCATCGCCGGGGTGCACCGCATGCCGCGGCTAAAGCGGCTGTTCATGCGGCAGGCGATGGGCGGCTGACCGGCATGGTGCGCGCGAGGTGCGCCGCGACCGCCCGATAGGCCCGGCGGCGGTCGTCCGGACGCACGAAGCCGTGCCCGGCATCGTCGAACACCTCATAGTGCACGGACTTGCCGCGGGAGCGCAGCGCCGCGACGATCTGCTCGCTTTCGCTGATCGCCACCCGCGGGTCTCGCATGCCGTGCAGCACCAGCAGCGGCGCCCGAATGCGGTCCACGTGGCGGATGGGCGAGATGCGGTCGAACAAGGCGCGGTGCCGGACCGGGTCGCCATACTCGTCCGCCCGATGCGCCCGGCGCCAAGAGCCTGTGCTGGCCAGCAGCGTCGCGAAATCGGCGATGCCGTAGAAGTCGATGGCCGTGCGCCAAAGCTCCGGGTGCTCGGTGATGGCGGCGAGCACCATGTAGCCGCCGTAGGATTGGCCCATAACGGCGATGCGCGCCGAGTCGATGTCGGGACGGGCGGCAAGCCAGCGTCCGCCGGCGGCGAGGTCGTGCACGGACAGCAGGCGATGCTCCCGGTCGTCGCTTTCCATCGCGGCGCGGCCGTAGCCGGTGCTGCCGCGCACGTTGGGCATCAGCACGGCGTGGCCCTGGGCCAGCAAAGCCTGCATGTCCGGACGGAAGTTGGCGCGGGTCTGGGAGGCCGGCCCGCCATGCACCCAGACGACTGCAGGATGTCCGCCCGGCGGAACCGGGCCGGGCGGCATGGCGAGCCAGCCGGGGATCATCCGGCCATCGAGGCTTTCCCATTCGACCAGGCCGAAATCCTGCACGGGCAAGGCGCAGTCCGGGCGCCAAAGCGGGCGCACCACGCCGTCCTGCCACAGCCAAAGGCCCGGCGGCTCGGTCGGCGACGCGGCGGCCATGGCCAGGGTGGCGCCGTCCGGCGACCAGGCGGGATCGGACACCACGCCGCGCGGCAGGCCGGCCACCACGGGACGCTCGCCGTTCGAGGGTCCCACGCGCAGCAGGGCATAGCCGCGGTCGTTCTCGACCGTGG
>CAXSHI010000379.1:0-3214 GCA_964236755.1 uncultured Acetobacteraceae bacterium | reverse complement strand
AGCGGCGTGTTCGGGGGCACCGTGCCATGGTCCACGACATCCGACACCATATTGTTCCAGGTGCGGACGCTCACCTTCCCGTCCAAGTCAACGGTGAGCATGGCCTCACCGGTTCCGATCAGGGACAGTTCAGTGAGCCTTCCTACCCATCCCTCCACCTTGCGAGGCAAAACAGCGCAGAGTTCAGCATTGCGTTGGGCGGTCAGCCTGGCACGGATTATGTCGTTGTCGGCACCCGAGTACTCCGCAGTGTAGCGGTGCAGTGTCGCTAGCGTCGCATCCTCCGCAGGTGGATTGATTGGCGTGCCCATACGGTGGAAGCCAGCGATCACGCCGTCCAGCCTTCCGGTGAAGTAGAGGAAGGCCGCTCCAGCCAGCAGCAAGGTCGCAATAGCTTCAATGGGTTTCTGGTTGGCCACACCATAGCTCCTGTCCGTTTCCGCACCAAAGTACCTGCTTGGTATGGCTTCGTCATGGGAGTTAGCCTCGCATCGCCCCCGGCGATGCATATTACGTCTGCACGCTTCCGCCCGCTGACGCAGGCTGGTGCAGAACGTGCCGCCAGGAAGGGGATCGGCTGGCCCACCAAGTCCCGAACCGCCGCGGTCCTGTCCGGGCTTTGTCCCGGGATTGTCCGGCTTCTGTCCGGCCCTTGTCCGACGCACGGGAGCGCAACGGTCTCTTGCAGACTAAGTCACCGCTCAGCGGTGGGTTGTCGCGGGTTCCGTCGCACCTGCCCGGCCTGCCAGCAGGACCCGGCGGAAGGCTGGCCATGCCGGTCCGACATGGCCCACGGCCTGCTCGTCACCACTTCGGCCAGCCGTGGTGATCAAAGAATTGCAGCGCTGCCGCGGCGAGGGTCACGAGCGCGGCGAGGAGGCGCTTGTTGGCGTCGTTCGGTGGGGTTGTTCGCATGATGGTAGCTCCGCGTTGTTGCTGTCCTCCTCACCAGCGGCCACCCCGTGGTTCCATCGGCCAGCCGCAGAATATAGGCCCCAGCTCATGCAAGTGACGCGGACGGAGATGGGTATAGTCGTCCCCATCGCTCCGCTTGACAGGTCGGCCGCTCCGGGCCGGGCACTCCGTCAGCCCCACTGACGCGCTAGGAGGCCCGCTGACGGCTTTGCAGGCTCTGGAGTGGACTGTCTCACTTCCTGCTCCTGAACCGCCCTGGTACGCCTTCCCTGTGGCTTTGCGGCCCATCAGGCAGGCGGGAAGGAGGGGGGGGTGGACGCCTGGCGGCTCACCCCTCGCTTGTTTTGCATCACTGTGCAACGCTGTGTATATACATCGTGATGCAAGGGACGGCGATGCCGGACGAGAATGACGCGACTCTCCCGCCGACCAGGTTGCCGCGGGCGCTGCTGGATGCAGCCAAGGCACAGGCCAGGCGGCGCGACGAGACGTTGAGCCAGGTCGTACGGCGTGCCCTGCGGGCCTATGTGGCAAGCGCCCCGCCGCAGACCGACCTGGAGGACGCGATCTCCGCCGTCAGCCCGAGGCGGCAGCGTCGCGGCAGCACGGGCGAAGGGTGAGCCGGGAGGACAGCCCTTCCAGCCTTGCCCCTTCCCGTCAGCCCTTTGTTCGGCCCTGGCCGGAGGCCGGGAGTCGATGGGTTGGGACGCCCTTCGTCCCGACGCCTACAGGCGGCTGCGGCGCGCAGCGGAGGGCAAGGGCGGCGCCGCTTGGCGCCGGGACCGGAGCCACGCGGACCCGCGCGCACCCGCCGCTTGGCGGGGAGCACGGGGAGCATGGCGAGGACCCACCCTTTGCCCGCAGCGAGCACCGCGGCACCCCTTCGGAGCCGCCCGAAGTGCCGAAAGTTGTCCACAGCGCAAAGTTCAAGTTCTCTTAATTCAGATTCAGGGCTTCGCAAGCTATTGATTTTGTTGAGCAAAAAGGGGTCAATTGCGAGTAAACGGGCGGGTAGATGCGAGTAAACGGGCGGGTAGATGCGAGTAAACGGGCGGGTAGAGACACGATGCGAGTTGCCAATAAACACGGCTCGCATTAGTTTTGGTGTATGTCCTCGACGATGAAGCAGATCACCACCACCGCCGGCTTCCCAAAACCGGCCGAGCTGATCGAGATCACCGGCGCGTCGGCCCTGGAAGCCCAGGACCGGGCCGTGCTGAACGTGCTCTACCAGCACGCTCACGACAGCGGACACCTGACCAAGCCAGGGGCGAAGTGGGAGATCCCGGCCGTGGCCCTCCGCACTTCCCGGCACGAGAGCAACGACCGCCTCCAGGACACCCTGCTGCGGCTCATGCAGGTCGTCGTCCATGTGCCCTACCCCGATCCCGCGACCGGCGACGCCAGGGTGCTCGTGACCCACCTGTTCCGCTTCTTCGACCGCTCGGCAGCGGGCGCCGGGGTGGTCCGCTTCGGCATCCCCGAGGAGCTTTGTCCCGTGCTGGCCGCGTCGGGGCGCTGGGGCCGGATCAAGGCCGAAACCGTGTGCGCCATGACCAGCAAGTACTCTATCGCGCTCTACGAGATGGTCCAGCTCCGGGGTGGCATGGATCGCTGCGTCGAGACGTTTCCCATTGGACGCTTCCGCGACCTCATGGGTGTGCCGAAGGGGACCTACGAGCGTGGTAACGACTTCATTCGGTTCTGCCTTGAGGCGGCTGCTTTAGAGGTAAATGGCCTGTCTGATTACAGCGTGCAATTCAAGGTCACCCGCCGCCACGATAGGGCACCGATCACTGCTGTCACGCTGGCCTGGTGGCGCAAGGAAGGTGATGCTTTCCGGGCTACCCTGCACGAGTTGCAGCAGTCCAAGCTCGGCCGACGTGCGCGCCTTCAAGGCGCTGCAAAGCCCGCCTCTGAAGCCGATCCCGACATCAGCCAGCGGCTACCGAGCCGCCAGGTCGGCCATGCCGAATAGGGCGAGCTGGATGGTCACGGCCGTGACGGGGGTGCCGGCGCACGTTGACGAAGGTCAATGTATAAGCGCGCACATTCTCTCTGCTGCGCTTCGAGGTGACGCCATGTCCGCCTCAACGCAAACCGCTTACTTCATCATCCACCTCGATGTGCTGAACGACCCGGCCGTGCCGGTCACCGCCGCCGTGGACCAGGTCCTTGCCGCACTCACTTCACGGGTTGCACGTCGGTAAAGCGGAACAGCAACTCAGGCGACTCCATGCCGCCGGCTGTGGTCACGCTCATCTCGTGAATGCAGCTCTTGCCGTTAGGGATGAACTGA
>CAXSHI010000378.1:0-3214 GCA_964236755.1 uncultured Acetobacteraceae bacterium | reverse complement strand
CCACGGTGATGCGCCAGCCGTCGATCACCACGTCCTGCGTCGCCCCGGCGAAGCCGAGCGCCAGCGAGAACACGATGGTCCAGGCGAGCCAATGCGCCGGGTCGCCAAACGCGACGCCCGCCAGCGCCAGCATGACCGCGATCTGCGAGACGATGATCCAGCCGCGCCGCCGCCCCAGCAGGCGGCTGAACACCGGCGCGTCGTAGCGGTCGAGGAAGGGCGCCCACAGGAACTTGAACTTGTAGGCAAGCGTCAGCTCGCTCATCAGGCCGAGGATGCCGATCGGCACCCGGGCCTCCGACAGCCAGGCCGACTGCGTGACATAGACGAGCAGGAAAGGCATGCCCGAGCTGAAGCCCAGGCCCAGCATCGCCAGGAGGCGGCGGTCGGAGATCAGGTGGCGCAGGGACGCACCCTGCTCCGCGTGCTGCATCATGCGATCTGGCCCTTTCCGAAGCCGCTTTCAGATCTGCCCCTGGCGTGCCGCCGGGCAGCATCCAGCCGGGCTTCCGACGCTCGAAGCTAAGTGGGCATGGCCGCGTGTCAATCGGGCGTCAGCCCTGCCGCAGCGCCGCAGCGACGCTGGCCGCCATCGGCGTCGCCGGGCGCCCGATGAGCGTGCTGAGCTGGCGGCCGTCGTCGAACAGCGCGCCTTGGGAGGCTCCGGCGTCGCTGTCCGCCAATAGGTCTGCCAATCCCTCCGGCAAGCCCGCGCCCAGCAGCGCCGCCTTGTAGGCCGCCTCCGCCATGTCCCGGTAGGCGACCTCCTGGCCCGACTGCCGCGCAAGCTCGGCCGCCAGGTCGGCCAGGGTGTAGGCCTCGTCGCCCGCCAGCTCGAAGACGCGGCCGGCCCAGGTCTCGGCCGCCGTCAGCACAGCCGCCGCCGCCGCGGCGTAGTCCGCCCGCGCCGCCGAGGCGATCCGGCCCTGCCCGGCGCCGCCGATCAGGGCATGGTTCGCCAGGGCGGCCGGAAAGCCGGCGGTGTAGTTCTCGGTATACCAGCCGTTGCGCAGCAGCACGAACGGCACGCCGGAGGCCCGCAGCAGCGCCTCGGTCTCGCGGTGCTCGGCAGCAAGGCCGAGCGGCGACGTGTCGGCGTGCAGCACGCTCGTGTAGGCCAGCAGGCCGACCTGCGCCCGCTTCGCCGCCTCGATGACGTTGCGGTGCTGCGGAACGCGCTGGCCCAGGGCGTTGGACGAGACCAGCAGCGCCCGGCCGATGCCGGCGAACATCGCGTCGAGCGTCTCGGGACGGGCGTAGTCCGCGATGCGGGCTTCGACCCCGAGCGCCGTCAGGCGGTCCGCGGCCTCCCTGCCCCGCACGGCCGCGGCGATCCGCCCGGGCAGCACCGTCTTGAGCAGATGATCGACGACAAGCCGGCCAAGCTGGCCGCTGGCGCCGGTGACGAGCAGGCGAGGCTGATGATCGGGCATGACGACGCTCCACAAAGGTCTCGTATTGAGACCTGCACTTGTATGGAGACCCGGATGCCGTCACATAAGAAGGCAGGTTTTCGTCATCTGGTGACTTGGAGCGAACCATCCATGGCCGGCACGCCGCCGCTCGCCACCCGCTTCGACGACTGGCAGGCGCGCGGCTTCGACGCGGCCGCCTGCCCGGTCCGCAACGTGCTGGACCGTGTCGGCGACAAGTGGACGATGCTGACCCTCGTTGCCCTGGCGGCCACGCCGCGGCGGTTCAACGCGCTGCACAGGATCATGCCCGACATCTCAAAGCGGATGCTGACCCAGACGCTGCGTGGCCTGGAACGCGACGGCCTGGCCACCCGCCACGTGTTCCCGACCAAGCCGCCGAGCGTGGAGTACCGTCTTTCCCCTTTGGGCCGTTCGATCCTGGAGCCGCTCGCCGGCCTGGTCGAGTGGGCGGAGCGCAATTATCCAGACGTCCGGCAGGCGCGCGCGCAGTTCGATGCGGCTGCCGCGCCGAACCCGCGGGCCGCCGGCGCTTAGGTTCGGGTCGGGTCGCCTGCGGGCGGGCTGGATCGACGCCCTTCCAGGAGTTCCACGTAGCGCGCGGCTGACCGCGCGACGACCGCGGGGCCGCCCTGCGCCACCTCCTGTCCGGTGAACGCGCCGTAGATGCGGTCGTAGGGCCAGGGCGCCAGGCGCCCGGCGACCTGGCGGATCTCGTCGGCGGGCAGCGGCATCATGTTGGGGTAGCTCCACATGAACGACACGCGCCGGGCGCCCGGCGCCACCTGCACGATGTCGCCCGCGAGCAGCGCGCCCGCGCCGTCGGCGGTGCCCGCCCAGTGCAGCACCGTGCCGCCGGGAAAGTGCCCGCCGGCGCGGATCAGCGTCGCGGCGGGGACGACCTCCAGCGTCTCGCCGTCCCAGAAGCGGACGGACGGGTCCGGCCGCATGACCCAGTCGCGGTCGGCAGCGTGCAGGTGGATGGGCGCCCCGAATGCGGCGGCCCAGTCCTGCATGGTGGTGTAGTAGTGCGGATGGGAGATCGCGACGGCGGACAGCCCGCCGAGGCCGCGCACCAGCTCCTCCGTCGCCGGGTCGAGCAGGGCGATGCAGTCCCACAGGATGTTGCCCCGCGGCGTGCGCAGCAGGAAGGCCCGTTGGTTGATGGCGAAGGCGGGCACGGTCTGCACGCTCATGAGGCCCGGCTCGTGCCGGCGGCGCCAGGCGTTGCGGTGCGCGTCCGCCAGCGCGTCGCGCGAGGTCCAGGACTGGCCGGCGCTCGGCACGAACTGGCGTTCGTCCTCGCAGATGGGACAGCGATCAGGCGGCCGGGGCGCGTCCGGGTAGGAGGTGCCGCAGGCGGCGCACAGAAAGATGGCCATCAGGCTCCGCTCCCGCCCCAGCAACGCCCACCGGAGCTTGAACCTGCCCCTTTTCGCCGCAGCGCACAACGGCCCTCCTGCAAAGGCGGCCGCAGCACCCAGGCACGCTCCTTGCAGGACGCCGCGTGGCTGGAGGCCGACGGCAGGGGCGGCTTCGTCGCTTCAAAGGAGGCCACGATGCCTGATCCGTTGTTCGACACCGTCGAGGGCCGGCGCATGCTGGCGGCCGAGCGGGGCGAGGACTGGCGGCGCTGGGGGCCGTACCTCAGCGAGCGCCAATGGGGCACGGTGCGGGAGGACTACAGCCCCGGCGGCACCGCCTGGGACTCCTTCCCGCACGACATGGCCCGCAGCCGCGCCTACCGCTGGGGCGAGGACGGGCTGGCCGGGTTCGCCGAC
>CAXSHI010000377.1:0-3245 GCA_964236755.1 uncultured Acetobacteraceae bacterium | reverse complement strand
AAGTGCTGCCGCGGTATCAGTCCAAGCTGGCGCTGACACCATTGGATCTAGCCATCGTGCTGAACATCATGCTGCACTGGTGGACCCCGGCCGATCTGCCTTTTCCCAGGCTAGCCACTATCGGAGCGCGTATCGGCGTGTCTCCACGGTCGGTCGAGCGCCGGGTCATCGCTATGGAAAAGCTGGGCCTGATCGTACGGCTCCCTCCCGAACGACACGAGGGGCTGAGCATCCGCCGGTTTGATTTGTCGGGCCTGGTCTCAAAGCTGCAGGATCTTGCACGCACCGACCAGGCGTTCGCGGCCAGGCGAGCGAAGCGAGATGGAGCCAGCGCGACAAACGAAAAACGGGGTCGGCTTCCAAGGGCCTCCCCCGTTCTTAGCGAGGTCCCTAACCACCCATAGGAGCGGCTGAGACCAGCAGGCTGTCTTACACACCTGGTACCCTAGTACCAGGAGACCGTCTGTGCAAGGGCCGCTCCGCAACAGCGGAGCCTAGACAATGGCGACTAAGCGACCCAAACGGCGGCTGACCGAGGAGAAGGCAGCCACAATTCTGTGGCTACATGCCACGACAGACCTGCACCAGGATGAAATTGCCAGCCTGGTCAATTTGAACCCGGGCCGGGTTTCGGAAGTGCTGAGCGGAAAGCGGTTTCCAGACGTAGCAGCTGCACCGTAATCTGACCAGGTCCGTCTGGATGGCGAGCAAGATCGAGGGGGGGGCGGAGACGCTCCCCTTTCTATTCCAGCTACAGTGTAGGTTGTGCAACGATCTTCTTGGCGCATGCAGGGCATACCGGACTATGGAGGGCGCGACCGCAGACGCCCTCCAGGTTAGCTCAACACCCGGATCGCGTTGGCACCGGTTAAGGTAGCCAGGCCCAGCACGTCATAGCGAGACCCAGCACGCTGACCGCAATCCACTTGCCGCGTTTGCCAGGCCAGAGTCCTACCGCCTGATGCAGGTCGGCCATGAAGCCTCCGAGGGCCATCGCCAGCCCCAGTCCCCAAGCTACAGCCCTTATGTAAGCAATCATTTTGTTCGGCTCCTGCGCGTGGAGGAGTCCACGCCGGCAAACCACATAAACAGGGTCTCCGCGAACGGCGGTTCTTTTTCTGGCGCATTGCAGCCTCTCGGCAGCGCAGCCCCAACCCGTTACGTAACGCTTTGCATTGGGCACCAGGGCGCACATCATTGCGCGCCGCCGCACATATCGCCGCCTGGCTGTATGCAATTTCCGTCAAGACGATAGGAAGCCTGGGGCTTGCTATGCGCGTCTCCATGCCGCCTCCCTGAACCTGGCGAGCCATCCCTGTTTCCGGGGGGGTTCCTGGGGTATTCGCTGTCCTTGATGCGTCAACAACCGGGTCTGTGATTCCGCCTGGGCTTGCCACTTCGCTGCCTCACCTTGCCAGTCGTCCCGCTGTTTCCTGAACTCGTCCAGGGCTTCGCGCATCAAGGCTATTTCCCGGTTCTTCGCAGCTATTGCCTCGTCTATGTCCTGGGATGAACGGGAAACACCATTGGAAACATTCGGGCTATGTCCTGGAGGGTAAACCCGGCTCAACTCCGATGCGTCGATGCGCCATTGGCCGTTCTCGTCCTTGTTGGCTGTGAGCGTGCCTTTTTGGATCGCTTTCAGGATCGCAGGACGGCCTTTGCCAGCCCATAAAGCCGCCTCCGAAAGGGTCATTTCCGGCATGGGGTCCAACTTGCATCAATGGCGTTTCCTGGAACTCCCTATGGGAAATAGCGTCGCCTCGCAACATGTTCATATCGCAGAGGAAGCGGCGGCACCGGCTCGGCTTGGCCGGAGCAACAAGCAACGCTAAGTCGATCTAGCGTCCGGCTTATCCTTATCCATGCGCCGTCGCTTTATGAGCAACTTTGTCGCAAAAGCCTTGATGCTTTCTACATCATCTACATGACATCTAACAATACAGCGCGTGTAACCTGCTGCCATTTGCTTAGCTTCATACCGAGTGCGGCGGTCTAGGGTGTTTTTCACTTCTGCTTGATCTAGGTTAGGCTCGTCCTCCATCTCAAATTTTGCCATTTCCAGTAGGTGAAGAAATCGGCATCGCACGCAGGTCGGCACAGACATTTGTACTAGCAATTGTCAGTACCGACGCTACGTTCACCTCCACTAAAATCAAAGGGAGGATCGTCGGTGTCACAATCACAGCTATGCGTCTCCGATTCGGCAGGCGAGCCTGATGCTCTTTTGGTGGCAGCTTGCACGTCCCTTCGGCAAGACCTGGCTGCATACGCGAGCGTTGTTGCACGCATAGGTCTGCTGGACACGTTGGCTATGCGTCAGCCGTCCGCCGCGGCTGATGTCGCGCTCCACGCCGCGCACCGGGAGCACGACAAGGTCTGGCAGGCGGTCCAATCGGCCGCCCGTACCGTCGAGCGGACCCCAGCGGTGGGGCCGCTCGGCCGCGGCGCCAAGGTCGCTGCCGTTCACGGCTACATCCACACTCTGGGCACGTCGTCCGGTCAGATCGTGGAGCTGGACCTGGCGAAATCTCTGATCGCTGATTTCGCGGCCATACGGCACCTGTACGACTAAGGGGGATGGGGAGGGCTGCCCTAGCCCTCCTCTGTGGGCGGCGCCACGTCCGTCTGCGCTGTCAGAGTGGTGTCCCCACCACCGCCGGCCAATAGGCGCTGCCCCCCGCCTCCGCCTGCTCCCCCGCGTGCCGAAGACGACAGCATCCCCTGCGTGCCGGCGCCGATGCTGCGCACCGACGCGCCCATGCCCGCCATGCCGACGTCTCGCCCGAACTGGTCCATGTCCACCCGGTTGGCGGGCTGCACGCCGATCAGCTTGACCACCTGGTGCGGCACCACGCTGATCAGCCGGAAAGACACCAGCGCCAAGGTGATCTCCATCAGCACGAACATGCACAGCAGCACCACGACGCCCAGCATGTTGGTCACGAACCAGCCGTTGGACAGCGCGAACCCAGCGGCGATGGCGAAGCCCTGCATGATGAGCCACGACATGGAGCTGAACACGAAGTAGCTCAGGAACAGCCCGAACAGCATCAGCACCGGGCGGAACAGCACGTTGAACAGCAGGGCGTATCCCTCGATGCCACGCCCATGCAGCCCGTCGCCCTGGAAGGTCAGGTGCGCGAACATCCACAGTGGCACCGCGATCACCGCCTCGCACACCAGGATCAGCCAGCCGGCGACGCCGGCGACCCACATGGCGAACGGGATCATCGGCAGCACGT
>CAXSHI010000376.1:0-3246 GCA_964236755.1 uncultured Acetobacteraceae bacterium | reverse complement strand
CGGCGCGAGACCCCAACCGCTTCCGTCATCGAAGCAAAATGAGGGGAGGCATGAGAGTGGACCGCACGGTTCCGCTGAAGGACTTCGGCGACGCGCTGGAGCATCAGGCGTTAGGCCGGGCGCGCGGCAAGATCATCGTCTCCGTCGCCTAGGCGGACACGCCGCCTACGGCTCGGGCGGGCGCCGGGCGTGCCACTCCGTGCGGCTTTGGAAGGCATGGCCGGCGCGGCACAGCAGCGCCTCCGACACGTGCGGCCCCACGAGTTGCAGGCTGAACGGTAGGCCGGCCGCGTCCAGGCCGCACGGCAGGGTGATGGTCGGGTTGCCGGCGAAGTTGAACGGCGCGGTGAAGCGCAGCATGCGCAGCAGCACCGTGTCGTCCTGGCCATACTCCGCCATGCGTTCCAGGCTTGGCACCGGCACCGGCATCGTCGGCATGAGCAGCAGATCGACGCCGCGGAACAGCGCGGCGAGGCGCCCGGCGAACTCCAGCCGCTCGTGCATGATCGAGCCGAACTCGATGGCCGTCATCCGCCGCCCGTGCTCGATCAATTGGGCGAGGTCCGGGCCGTACTCGTCGGCGCGGTCTGGATAGTCCGCCTGGTGCGCAATCGCCGTCTCGACGGCGCAGAACGGGATCCAGTCGCGCAGCAGCGCGTCCGTCGGCGGGAACGCGACCTTGCGGATCGTGGCACCAAGCGCCGTCAGCACGTCCTCGGCCGCCCGCACCGCGGCCGTCACCTCCCCGTCGATGCCGTCCTCGTTGTAGCCGCGGTCAACCCCGACGGTGATCCCGCGCACGCCTTGCCCCAGCGCCGCCAGGTAGTCGGGAACCGGGTCGGGGATCGCCGTGGGATCATCGGGATCAACCCCGGCGATCACCCCCAGGATCGCCGCCGCGTCGGCCGCGCTGCGCGCCATTGGCCCGACGTGGTCAAGCGACGCGGCGAGCGGCAGGATGCCATGGCGGCTGACCCGGCCCCAGGTCGGCTTGATGCCCGTAAGCCCGCAAGTGGCCGAGGGAAAGCGGATCGACCCCCCGGTGTCCGAGCCGAGCGACCCGAAGCACAGGCCCAGCGCCGTCGCGACGCCCGAGCCGGTCGAGGACGAGCCGACCCAGTGCCCGGCGCCCCACGGGTTGACCGGCCCGGGGTCGTCCGGATGGTGGCTGGTGTAGGCACCCTCCGTCATCTTCAGCTTGCCGACGATCACGGCGCCCGCGTCCTCCAGCCGCCGCACCACCGTGGCGTCGCGGTCGGGCGTCACGTCCTTTCGGATCGGCATGCCGCCGGTGGTCGGCGCGAAGCTCGTGGCGCAAAGGTCCTTCACCGCCAAGGGAACGCCATGCAGCGGGCCGCGCCAGAACCCGGCGGCGACCTCCGCCTCCGCCCGGGCGGCCGCGGCGCGGGCGCGGTCCGGCAGCACTGCCGTGTAGCTGCGCGCCGTGCCGTCCAGCCGGGCGATCCGCTCCAGGGTCGCCTCCAGCACCGCGACCGGCGACAGCTCGCGCCGGCGGATGCGCTCCGAGATGTCGAGCAGCGATTGGTAGTGCAGGTCTTCGAGCGGCATGGCTGGCTCTCTCCCCGGGTCCGGCGGCGGCGTGCGCCCAGAAAAGCATCTGGAGCGCATGATGGGAATGCCGGTCGGGACCTTATGGCGCGGCCACATCCGGTGTCGAAACGCCCGCAGCCCGCGACCGGTCGAGCCGCTCCCCGACCGTGAGCGCCAGCCGGCCCACCAGGGTTCTGGACCCCACGCAGGAGGCCAGATCAAGCCGGGCATCCGCGAAGCCATAGCTGCCGTCGTCCTCGACGCGGAGGAGATCGACCTCCGTCAGCCCCTTGTCGAAGGCGCTGACCATGTACTCGACCAGCACGAGCGCCTCCGGCTCGGCGCGGTCGAACTGCGGGTCGTGCGCGGACAGGAACACCTGCTCGCGGGTGCCGTCCGCGATGGCGAGCAGGCCCGCCGCAAGCCGGTCGCCGCAATGGATGGTGAACAGCCGGAACGTCCCTTGCCGCACAAGCTCCCTCGCCAGGGCGCGAAGGGTCGCGGCGTCGTCCTCCATGATGCCGCCGCTCTGACCGGTCCGGGCGAGCCATTGCTGCTTGAGCGCGACCATGCGCTCAAGCAGGGCATCGGTCGGCTCTCCTGGACCCCACGCCCTTCCCACGACCGGCCCCGCCTCGCCGAGGGTGCGCAGGCGGAGGGCGTGGCTGCCCCGGGTCCCCTCATCGAGGCGGCGGAGCCAGGCTTGCCCGCCGGCGGCGCCGCCATGGACCTGCAAGCTCCTCGCCGTGCGCTGTCCGGGCCTGAGCCTCACCGGCTGCCGCCCGTCGAGCAGGGCGCGGAAGGCGGCATCCGGACGCAGGTTGCTGAGGTAGGCGAGGTCGAACCGGGCCGACGCCGCCACGGCCGCCCAGGCCTGCTGAAGCGCGGCCCGGCCGTCCGGAGAGCCGAGGTCGGCGAGCGCGTCGCAGTAGTCGCTGCAATCCTTCGCCGCCCACTCAAGCACGCGCACGCCGCGGTGCCGGCGCGTGGCGAGCGGCATCGCCGCGGCAAGCCCGTCGCCCGCCCAGCACAGCGCCACGCACAGGCGCGATGCGTCGAGGGCTGGCCGGGTGGTCCACCACGCGCTGATCCAGCCATGGCTTTGGAAGGCGCTCCGGCCGCAGCGCCGCCAGAGCGCGTCCCAGGCCGGGCCGATCTCCGCCAGCCGGGCCGTGGTGCCGACGATCTCCGTCCGCAGCGTCATGCGTCGCCGCCCCTCGGCTACGTCCGGGCGAAGCTGCGCGGCGCGGCCGGCGACCCCGTGCGCCCGCCGTCCACCACGTAGTGCGCCGCCGTCACGCTGCCGGCCAGGTCCGAGCACAGGAACAGCACCACGTCCGCCACCTCGTCGGCCGTGGCGTAGCGGCCGAGCGGGATGCCGGCCCGGAGCCGTGCGCCCGCCGCGGCGTGGTCGCCGGGGCTGGACTGCTGCTCAAGCGAGCGGATCATCCGCGTGTCGGTCGGCCCCGGGCACACGGCGTTGACCCGCACTCCGGCCGCGCCCACCTCGCCCGCCGCGGTGCGGGTCAGCCCGATCACGCCGTGCTTCGACGCCACGTAGGCCGACAAGCCCGGTGACCCCACGAGGCCCGCGGTCGAGGCCGTGTTGACCACCGCCCCCCGCCCCTGCCGCAGCATCACCGGCAGCACGTGGCGCAGCCCGAGGAACACGCCCTTCAGGTTCACCGCGATCAC
>CAXSHI010000375.1:1707-3282 GCA_964236755.1 uncultured Acetobacteraceae bacterium | reverse complement strand
TCTGGCGACCAACCTGCGTCGGCTGGGGGTGGAGGTCGTCCTCGACGAGACGACGGGGGCTGCCCGGATCACCGCGATCTCGGACCGAGTGCGCAACGCTTACAGCAAACGCACCCGCCACGGGACCGACGCGGCGCGCGCCTATGCCAGGAGTGCCGGGCTGGACTGGGATACGCTGGACGAGGCGCGCCAGGTCGGCTTGGTCAAGCAGGGGGTGCAGGGCGACCCGCGGCAGGTCAAGCAGGACGACCTCGGCGACTGGGCGAGCTGGCGTCGGCAGGCGGCCGAGCTCGATTGGCAGCACCGCAGCGTGCTCGACCCGGAGCGGGTCAGGGTGCCGCAGGCGCTGCCGGAGCGCGCCGCGCGGCTCGAGCACGCCTATCAGGTGGCGCTCGGGCTGTTCGACCGCGCGTTGCAGCGCCGCGCGGTGGTGGACGGGGCCGACGCGCGGGTGGCCGCGGCGCGTGGCTTGGTCGCCGCCGGGGTGGAGGGCCCGGAGGACATCGACGCGATCACGCGCCGGTTCGCCCGCCAGGGAGTGCGCCAGGACGGGCAGGACACCGGGCTGGTGTGGGACCTGGCGACGGATGCGCAGGGGCGGGAGGCGGTGCGGCTGACCACCACCCTGCAGGCGGAGCGCGAGGCGGAGCTGGTGGCGCTGGCCCGGGTAGCGGCGGCGGACCGGAGCGGAGCCCTGACTCCGCAGTCTCTGGAGGCGGCGGCCGCGCGGGTCTCGGGCCGCACCGGCGTGGACTTCGCCGCCAGCGAGCACGGCCGCACGCAGCGCGCGGTGATGGACCGGCTGGGGCAGGGCGGGCGGCTGGCGGTGGCGATCGGCGTGGCGGGCTCTGGCAAGAGCACCCTGCTGGCGCCGCTGGTGGAGGCCTGGCACGCCGAGGGCCGCAGCGTCTATGGCGCCGCCCTCGCCTGGCGGCAGACGGACGACCTGGCTGCGGCGGGCATCCCGGAGCAGCGGCGGGCCGCGGTCTCGGTGTTCCTGGACCGGGCGGCGGCGGGCCGGCTCGCCCTGGACCGCGACAGCGTGGTGGTGATCGACGAGCTGGCGCTGCTCGGCACCCGTCAGCTGCTGGACCTGCTGCGGCTGCAGGAGCGGCACCGGTTCCGTCTGGTGGCGGTGGGCGATCCCCGGCAGTGCCAGTCGATCGAGGCAGGCCCGGTGATCGACCTGCTGCGCCGCGCCCTGGGTCCGGACGCGATCCCGGAGATCCTGAGCACCGTGCGCCAGCAGAGCGAGCGCGAGCGCGCGGCCAGCCTGATGTTCCGTGACGGCCTGGCCGCGGACGCCGTGGCGCTCAAGCGCGAGGACGGCACCGCGCGCCTGGTGGCGGGCGACTACCACCAGGCGGTGGCCGGCATCGCGGCGCTCTGGCAGCAGCGTCGCGCCGCGAACGCGGGCGACGCCGGCTACAGCCTCAGCATGAGCGCGCCGACCAACCGCGACGCCCAGGCGATCGGCGCCGCCATCCGCCTGCATCGCAGGGCAAGCGGGGAGCTGGCCCCGGACCAGGTGGTGCTGTCCGCCTGCGACCAGTCCGGCGACGCCTACGACCTGCC
>CAXSHI010000375.1:0-1607 GCA_964236755.1 uncultured Acetobacteraceae bacterium | reverse complement strand
CGGACCAGGTGGTGCTGTCCGCCTGCGACCAGTCCGGCGACGCCTACGACCTGCCGCTTGCCGTGGGAGACCGGGTGCGGCTGTTCGCGCGCACCAACGCGGCCTGCGCGGACAAGAGCCGGGGCATCCTGGGCAACAACGGCTCGGTGCTGGAGGTGACGGCGATCGCCGCCGGCGGCGTAAGCCTGCGCAACGCCCAGGGCCGCGAGGGGCTGGTGGCGTGGGACACGCTGCGCGACCGGGCGAGCGGGCGCATCCGGCTGAGCTACGGCGACGTGCTGACCATCGACGCGACCCAGGGGCTGACCAGCACCGAGCACATCGAGGCCATGCCGGCCGGCACGCGGGCGGTGAACGCCTACAAGGCGTACACCGCCGCCAGCCGACACCGTCGTGCGACCTACCTGGTGGTGGCAGAAGGGGCGGAGCGGCGCGAGATCTCCGGCCGGCGTCCGCTCGGCGACCCGCGGCCGATCCGCGAGGCCGACGTGTGGGCCAACATCGGGCGCAACCTGTCCCGCCAGCCGGAGCAGGACAGCGCGCTGGCGTTCCTGGAGCGCGCGCACGCGGTGCGCCGGCAGGCGACCGCGGCGCTGCAGGCCGGGCTGCAGCCGGCGGAGCAGCGGCAGGCCGAGGGGCTGGAGGCCACGACCCTGGCGGCCAACCTGCAGCGCCGGCGCGTCGCCGCGCGCATCGGCGCAATGGCGGAGCAGCTGGCCGCGTGGACCGTGGAGCAGAAGGCGGTGCTGAACGGGCTGGCGCGGCTGGCGCCCAGCGTACAGGCCGCGGTGGCCAGAGCGGTCGAGGGGCTGCGCCCGGTGCTTCAGCAAGCGGCCAAGCGCCTCCACAACAGGCCGGAGCGCGTGGAGGCGCGTCGACAAGCCGCACAGCTGGTCCTTGCGCGCGAGCGGCTGGTGGAACTGCGCATGACGGCGTTCCGAGGGGGAAAGCCCTCGCCAGCCTTTGGGATCTCGATGGAAGAGATGTCGATAGGCTTGAAGAACAGGAGGGAGGAAGCCAGACAGCGCGAGGTCATCTGGGGCCTGCCTGAGGTGGAGCTTCGGGAGGCGTTGCGGCAGGAAACGGACAGGCAGGAGGAGTTCGAGAGGCAGCGAGGAGTACAGAGTCAACCCGTGGTGCAGCCGCCGCCGTTGAAGCAGCCACCGCAAAAGGCGCCGACAGGTATCATCGGGGCGGCCCTGAACGCGTTGTATGAGGCAGAAAATGCACGTCGTGTTCAGGAGGCGCAGCCGCGCGCGGGCGAGAACGAGGCGGCAAGCAGCATGGCTTCGAGGCTGGCCAGGCGGGAGGAGGAGCTGGCACGGCTGCGGAAGGCTGCAGCGCCGAAGCAACAGGAGCAACCCGAAACCAAGCGCCCCAAACCTGATCGCAATCCCAGCCCTGGGATGTGAAGAGGGGCTGCCGCACGTTTTGCTCAGGACCACATGCCAAGACGAGAGATCATGATCTTGGCCAACTCCGCCACCGCAGGCGCGTGCTTCACAGCTAACTTGCGCGTCATCGTAACTACAGACTGGACATGAAAGCGGAGCGCTAGATGTTTGGTCCCGGGGTTTGATGGTGCACTCTTCTCGCGTGAGTGGAAG
>CAXSHI010000374.1:0-3296 GCA_964236755.1 uncultured Acetobacteraceae bacterium | reverse complement strand
TCCCTGGATCATCCAGGCCATCGATCAGGTCAGCGAATAAGCCAATTGGTATGAACCCCCAGGGTCCCGCATGTTCCACGGTCACAGCCACCACGACCATGACGAGCCGGAGCCGGCCGGGCCGCCCGGCCTGCGCCGCCTGCGGGTCGGCCTGCGCTTCGCGATGGCTGGGATGGTCGTGGCGGCGGCGGCGTTCGCCCCGGCGTCGGTGATGGTCGGCGCCGGGCAGGCGACCGTGATTACCCGGTTCGGCGACCTGTCGCGCGTGCTGACCACGCCCGGCCTCGCCTGGAAGCTGCCGGCGCCGATCGAGGGCGTCATCCCGGTCGATCTGCGGCTGCGCACCACCTCGACCGGGCTGCAGGACGTGGGCACCAAGGACGGGCTGCGCATCCTCGTCCAGGCCTACGCCGCCTGGCAGGTGCCCGATGACCCGGCGCGCATCCGCCAGTTCCTCCGCGCCGTGCGCAACGAGCCGGACGAGGCCGCGCGGCAGCTCCGCAGCCTGGTCGGCGCGGCCCTGCAGGTGACGGCCGGCAGCTTCGAGCTGGCGGACCTCGTGGACACCAACCCCGCGCGCCAGCACCTGCCCGACTTCGAGGCCCGGCTGCGCGCGGAGGTCGAGCGGCAGGCGCTGGACACGTACGGGGTGCAGATCCAGCAGGTCGGCATCGACCGGCTCAGCCTGCCGGAGGCGACGCTCGCCGCGACGGTGGCGCGCATGCGGGCGGAGCGCGAAACGGTCGCCGCGGCCCGCACCGCGGAGGGCCTGCGCGCCGCCGCCGAGCTGCGCGCCCAGGCCACGCGCGACGCCCGGATCACGGTCGCCCGCGCCCGCACGGAGGCCTCCGACATCGAAGCCGCGTCCCGCCGGGAGGCCGCCCAGGTCCAGGCCCGCGCCTACGAGGCCGACCCCGGGCTGTATGCGCTGCTGCGCTCCATGGACACGCTGGGCAGCGTGGTCGGCCCGAACACCCGCATGGTGCTGCGCACGGACGCGGCGCCGTTTGACATGCTGGTCCGGGGTCCGCCAGGCGCGGCCCCTTTGGCGCCGGACGGGCAGACTCTGGGGTCTGCCCGGTGAACGGGCCGGCCGAGCCGGACGGCCCCGTCGCCCAATCCATCGCTATCGGCTTCCGCGTGCTGTCGGCTGCCATCGCCGTGCTGGCGGCGGCTTGGTTGGCGTCGAGCTGGCGGCAGGTGCCGGCGGACAGCCAGGCGGTGGTGCTGCGCTTCGGCCGCATCGTCGGCGTGCAGCAGGCCGGGCTGGTGCTGTCCTGGCCGCGGCCGGTCGGCCGGGTGGATCTGGTGCCGAGCGCGGACCGCCTGCTTACCCTGCGCACGGCGACCACCGCGCGCCCGGCAGGATTGCAGGACATGTTCACCGACGCGAGCGACGTTGCTATCCCCGAGGGCGCCGGCAGCTACCTGACCGGCGACGGGGGCGTCGTGCTGCTCTCGGCCACGGTCGCCTACCGGGTTGCGGACGGCGCGGCCTACTTCCTGGCGCGAGGGCATGTCGAGCCGGCGCTGCAGCGGCTGTTCTCCGCCAGCGCCGTCGGCGTCGCGGCGGCGCGGGAGCTGGACGATGTCCTGGTGGCCCGGCCCGACCGCGGCGACGCGGCGCGGAGCGTCTCGGTGGAGAACCGGCGCCAGGCGCTGCGGGGCGACCTCCTGGCGGCGATGAACTGGCGCCTCGCCGACCTCGATGCGCGCGGCGCCTCGCTCGGGGTAGTGGTGGCCCGCATCGACCTGGACGCCGCCCTGCCGCCCGCCGCCAAGATCGCCTTTGACGGCGTGCTGGTCGCCGTGCAGCTTGCCGAGCAGGGCATCGCCGGCGCCCGCACCGAGGCGACCCGCACGCTGCAGGCCGCCGACCGCGAGCGCGACCGCCTGCTGACCACGGCCCAGGCCACCGCGGCGGAGCGGATCGGCGAGGCGCGCAGCCGCACCGCCGGCATCGCCGCGATTGGGGCCGGCATGACGCCCGCAGGCCGCCCGGCCATGCTGGACCAGCTCTATCGCGACCGGTTGGCGCTGCTGCTGCACAAGGTGGGCCGCCTGGTCGCCGTGGACGCGGGCGGCGCGCGGGTGATCCTGCCCGCGACCTCCCCGGCCGGCGCCGGCCCATGAGCGCCGCCCTCCACCCCGCCGCCGCGCCCCGGACGGCCCGGCCCGGCACCGGGCTGCTCGCCTTTGCCGAGCGCGGGATGCTCGCGCTGCGGATCACGCTCGCGATGGCCGCGGCCGGGCTGCTGCTGCTCGCGGTGCTGTGGCAGGCGGCGTTTCCCGGAGAGAGCGCGCTGGCTGAGCTGGTGGCAGGCGCCGCCGCCCTGCTCGTCGCCGTGCCGGTCGTCGCCTCCGCCTGGCACAGCCTGCGGCATCCCAGCCTGCACGGAGTGACCGACCGGCTGATCTCGGTGGCATTGGTGGCGGCCTGGGCCGCCGGCGACCTGATTACCGCGGCGGTGCTGCCGATCATCATGATCGTGGGACATGTGCTGGAGGAGCGCAGCCTGCTCGGCTCGCGCGAGGCGATCCAGGCGTTGGGCCGGCTGACCGAGACGCACGCGCGGCGCCTGCACGCCGACGGCAGCGCCGACACCGTCGCCACCGCGGATCTGCGGCCGGGCGACCGGATCGAGCTGCTGGCCGGCGGGCGCGTTCCCGCCGACGGGATCGTGCGCGCGGGCGGGGCGAGCCTCGACATGGCCTCGCTCACGGGGGAAAGCGTGCCGGTCGAGGTCACGGTCGGCGACACGGCGCTTGCCGGCTCCATCAACACGGACGGGCGGCTGGAGCTTGAGGTCGTCCGGCTGGGCGCGGAGACGACGCTCGGCAAGATCATCGCCCTGATGCGCACCGCCGAGCGGGCCAAGCCGCCGGTGGCCCGGCTGCTGGAGCGTTACGCCGGACACTACATGGCGCTGGTGCTGCTGATCGCGGCCGGGACCTGGTTCGGCACCGGGGACACGGCGGCGACGCTCGCGGTGCTGGTGGCGTCCTGCCCCTGCGCCCTGGTGCTGGCGGCGCCGGCCACCTCCATTGCCGCGATCTCGGTCGCGGCGCGCCACGGCATCCTCATCAAGGGGGCGGCGTTCCTGGAGCAGCTGGCGGAGGTCACGTCCGTCGTGTTCGACAAGACGGGCACGCTGACCACCGGGGAGCTGGCATTGGTGAAGTTCCGCGCTTCGGCCGGGGTGGAGGAGGGCGCCGCCCTGCGCCTGGCGGCTGCGCTGGGGGCGGCGAGCAGCCATCCGGTGAGCCGCGCGGCGTCCCGGGCCGCGCCGCCCGGC
>CAXSHI010000373.1:0-3318 GCA_964236755.1 uncultured Acetobacteraceae bacterium | reverse complement strand
AAAACGTACGGCAAGAAACGAGAACACGGGTCGAATCCAGGCGATTTCGGGGGAAGGGATGATTCCGGTCGCTACCGTGCGTCCCCAATCCCTTCCAACCCCTTCTCCACCCTCCCGAGCACCCCAGCCTGGGCGTCCAGCCGCCCGATCAACGCCACCAGCATCAGCCGCGGTCATCGTGGACCTCCTTTGCCGGCACGCCGGCCACTTCCAACAACAACCTGGCCAAGGCGCCGACCGCCGCGTCGCGCTCGACCGCTGTCATCCCCCATAGACTCTTGCCTTCCAGTGCCATCGTCGTCTGGCGCAGTGGCGGCGCGTTCTGCTGTGCTGGCTTCATTGCTGCTCCTCAGGGCGACGGTCGAGTCGCCCTGGGAGTCTGTCCTGAAACCAAGCGCCGTCAGCAGGCGATGCAGGTCGGCCAGCGCACAGGTCGCAGCGCGGGGCGGGCCGACCTCCATGCCCGCACAGGCATCGGGTCCAGCATCCAGGCCGCCACCACCATGACAATGCCCGGCGCCGCTTCGACATGAACCACATCATCACCGGACCGGCGCTCACCGTAGTGGCGGCGCAACCGGCGCCCGTGAAGCGGGTGCCACCGGTAGTGAACGACCACCTCTTGCCCGATATGGGCAGAATGACCCAGGGATGGCCCTGTCGAGGAAGGATGCATTGTTCGCCGGCAGCGGCGTTGGTGCGTCATTCTGCTCATCTGGCGATGTCCTTACAAAGCAAAGGAATTCTGAAGCGGATCGTGAGATACCGGGCGCCGTGATCTCCTGGATTCGGCGTCGCGTTGAACGGCGTCCTGCTGCAGGTCGGCAAGCCCGATGATCCAGGGTGCCCCAGCGCACAACTGCCGGGCCGGGAGTATGCCACGGCTGACCATCCGGTAGGCTGTTGCGCGGCTTACCTTCAGGATATCTGCGGCTTCATCAAGGGTTGCTTCCTTGCGCTCGGCGCGTTCGCCTTCACGGTAGGCGGGGATGGCATGGGTGTTCCGGAGCCCACAGACATGACTTCGTGTCCAGGTGGCGCCGCGCCCGGTCAGCTTGCCGGAACGATTGAGGATGGCAGCGATGGCCAGGTCCGGGAGTTGCCGCGCCAGCACACGCACAAGGTCGAGGACGTCGGCCTCAACCGTCCAACGGGTCTGCCCGACCTTGTTCTTCCGGACCGCCATTTCGGTGTGATCGCCGCCCTGCCAGTGAATGATCAGCGCCAAGCTGTCGCCGGTGACATCGACGATGATCTCCTTGACGAGCAGCCTGATGATTTTCTTGCGCGTCTCGATCGAGACGCCAGGGCTGGTCGCGCAGTTGAACCAGCCTCTCGTTCCAGCGCCGTTCCAGTTCGCTGGCGACTTGGCGGTTTTCGGGGTCGACCGCGTCATATTGCCGACGCGCCCGGGCCGCCTCGTATTGAGCCTGCTGGACCGCGTTCTCGATCCCCCGGCGCTTGTCGCTGCGCTGCTCGGTTTGGGCTTGCACCGCGGCCAATGCCGCCTCGATCCCAAGTGGCTGCAAGCGGTCCAGAACTTCCTGGGCCACGACGCGATCGACCCGCATCCCGCCGAAGCCGATGCAAGTGTTGACGGCCTCGGCGCTGAACGTCCCCTTGCAGGCGTACCGCTGCGTGTTGCCCCCCTTGCCCGTGTATTGAACGTGGAGCCGCCGCCCGCAGCGCGCGCAGCGGAACAGCCCCGGCAGCAAGGCCTCGCCACGCCTGATGGAGCCACGGCCCATGTAGCTCTTTCCATTCGCGTTGTCGGCAATCAGGTGCTGGTTGCGCTGGAACTCCGCCCAGGTCACGTAACCCTCATGGTGGTCGTGGATCAGAACCTCCCAATCCTTCCAATCGCGCCGCAGAGTGTCGCGCATAATCCGTTTCCGGCCACCCTCGATCGTCACGCGTGTTCCGCGCCGGCCGTAGGCATAGGACCCCGCGTAGACCGGGTTGGTCAGCATGTGATGCAGGGTGTGGTAAACTGGCGCCTTCCATTGGATCGGCCGCCTGCCGCGACCCGGCACGACGGCCGGGACGAGCACGTTCTCCCGCCTGAACCAAAGCAGGACTTGGCGGATCGATTGCAGTTCGGCGAACTTGCGGAACACGAGCAGGATGCCGTCCTGCACGCGCCGGTCGGGATTCTTCTCGATGCGGTTGTCGTCGGTCTTCGCATAACCGACAGCCACAGTCAGATGAAGCTCGCCGCGCCTCGCCTTTTGCCGCATGGCCTCGATCGACCGCTGGCGAAACGTCGACAGCTCCATCTCGCTCATCGTGCCCTTCATGCCGAGCAACAGCCTATCGTTCGGCGAGCGCGGGTCAAAGATGGCGTCCGCATCGACGAGCAACGTCCCAACCACGCCGCAGAACTCCAGCAGCGTATGCCAGTCGCGGCCGTTGCGCGCCAAGCGCGACGCTTCCAGCGACACGACTGCGCCGACCCGGCCTTCACAAATCGCGGCCAGCAGCTTCTCGAACCCAGGCCGGGCTGTGCCGCTGCCGGAGCGGCCGAGATCGTCGTCGACGATCTGAACGTTGTTCCAGCCCAGCTGCCGTGCGCGGTCCACCAACCCATATTGCAGCCGCTGGCTTTCCAAGTTGTTGACCACTTGGTAGGCCGTTGACTGCCGCACATACACAAAAGCGGCGCGGGCGAGGTGCTCGGACGTGACCTTACTCATGACCCGCCTCCGGTGCGGCCACCGAGGGCTCGCTGGGAAGCATCATCACCGCTTCCGTCAGCAGCGCCTGCAGCAGCGCCACGGCTTTTTGGCGTTCGGTGCCCGTCAGCTCGGCACATCTCGCCGTTGCAACGAACAGGTCCGGTTGTGCGCGGGGCAGCGTTCTCATGGCCGACTCCTCCAGAGCTTGTGTCTTCCGAGGAGCAGGCTAGGAGATGGTCAACGAAGGCGCGCAGCAAGACAAGCTGGCTTACGGAAAGCCGCGGCATGGATACAGTTGCCAGGCTGCTCAACTCTGGATCGAACATCCACCTCGGGACCTGGAACGAACCTCCATGCGGCTGTCGGATCAGGACGTGGTGAACACCGTCATGCTCGTGGTCGCCGACGACCAGCACGGTCTGACCGACCAGCGGATGAAACGGATAGGTGACCACGGCTTCGAATGTCAGAAACCCGGCACTATGGAGCCGGCTCGGACGAAGGCGGGGCAAACTGGGCAGCCATCGCCTCCCTGGTCGAAACCTGCAAGCTGAACGGCGTCGAGCCGCAGGCCTACTTCACCGACCTGCCAGGGTGATCGCATATGAGATGCGGTTTGTGGGTTGTGTCTTGCGATGCGGTT
>CAXSHI010000372.1:0-3325 GCA_964236755.1 uncultured Acetobacteraceae bacterium | reverse complement strand
AGCAGCCAGAGGACAACGGCGGGAGCGAAGGGGACGGCGACCTAGCTTCCGACGGCGAGGACCTAGTACTACAGCCGGGTTTTACCAGAGCGCCCCTATGTTCGCCTGTGCCAATGGGCGCGCTTGGCGCGTTGCTGGTGGCGTCTCCGCCAGGTTGACCATCGCAGGGCAGCGTCGGGCCTGGGTGGCCGATGCAGCACGATGGCTGCGATGAGCCGCCTGACCTCGGGCACGGTGAGTGGCAGCAAGTCCGCCATGAGGCTTGCCGGGTCCACACCCCCCGATGGCGCCCTGTTCGGCGCCTTGCTCGGCATAGCGGCGGACCACAGCGAGGTAGGCCAGGGCGAACATGGACAGGGTGATGTGGCGGTGCCACCCAACCCAGGAGCGCACCTCGTATTGGTCCAGCCCCACCTCGCCCTTGGCCTGCTCAAACAGGCTTTCAATGGACCAGCGCGTGCCTGCGATGTGCACCAGTTCGGCCAGCGTGGTCCCATCAGGCGCATGGGTGAGGTAAAACGCGATCTCCTCCGGCTTGGTCACGCTGCGCCGAACCAAAAGGGCGCAGGCAAAGCCTGGTGCCGCGCCGTTGTAGGGCAGGTGCGCCCAGTCATACAGCCGCGGACCCTTGGCGCCGTCGCCTGCGCTGAGGCGCTGCCACGCCGCATCCGGCAGGTCCTCAGTCCACGTCGTCACCGGCCGCTGCGCCAGCCGCTGGCCGGAGGTGACCGCCAGCACGTAGCCGCGCCGGTGCTGCTCAGCCCACCGACGGATGGCGCTATCCGCTCCATACACGCTGTCACCCGCGATCCAGGCGAACGGCACACCTGCCGCACGCGCCCGCTCCAGCATCAGCAGGCCCTGCTTCGGCTTGGTCGTGAACGCCACCGGCTTAGGAATGCGCGCCTCGCGGCGGCGTGCGGCATCGCTGGCCCAGTCCTCGGGTAGGTAAAGTGCGCGGTCGATCAGCGCCCGCCCATGCTGTCCCGCGTAGCCCAGGAACACGCCGACTTGCGCGTTCTCGATCCGCCCCGCCGTGCCGGTATACTGCCGCTGCACGCCTGCCGACTTGGTGCCCTTCTTCAGGAACCCGGTTTCGTCCAGCACCAGCACCGCACCGGGGTCGCCCAGGTGCTCAACCACATACGCCTGCAGGTCGTCCCTGACCGCATCCGCGTCCCACTGCACCCGCGACAGGAACTCCTGCACCCCGTCCGGGGTCGCATCGCCCGCAGCCTCGGCCAACTGCCAGCCGTTCTTGCGCTCTACAGGCGCAAGCAAGCCACGCAAGTAGGACGCCGCACGCCGCCGCGGCTCGGCACGGCCGAACCGCGGCGTAATCCGGTTCACGACGCCGTCCAAACCAGAAACCCACCCACGCACCTCACGCTCACTCGTCATACCACCACACCTCCGGACAGGCATAACGCCTAATCCCGGCTGTAGTACTAGACGGCGGGAATGCCGACGGGTCCGGCGCCGGGGACGACGTGACGGACGACGGCGCGATGCCGCCGCCCGTTACTGCGGCGGCCGGGCAGCAGCCCGCCGCCTGATCGCCTGCCGCCCGGTCCCAAGCCGGGCGGCATTCCATACCAGCCCACCGTTCGGCCGGCGCGCGCGCATCGAGTGCGCGCGTGCGATCGTACGTCCATCCAAGAGGACCAGACCATGGCCGTCACACTCACCCTGTCCACCACCCCCGCAACCGCAGCGCGGGAGAAGTATGGCACCACCCTATTGCTCGACCTGTTCGGGCCATCGCTGGCCACCGAGACCTTGCCCGCGGTCTCGAATGTGGCGGAGATCAAAATCGCCGTTGCCCGCTTCGGCGCCAAGGTCCGGGCCGCGCATCCCGAAGCGTCGTTCTACGTGTCGGTCAACCTGGCCAGGGGCAGCCGCAAGCCAAACGGCTACGACGCCGCGGGCCGCGGCAACGGCCTGGGCCAGGAGGACTTCGTTCGCGTTACCGACCGGCGCGCGGGACCTGCGGTGCAGGCCGGCACCTTGCCAGAGCAGGCAGGCGCATGATCCGGCAGTACTACGCCCGGCGAGCGCGCGGCGGCGACAACCCGCTGCGCGTCGGCACGGTCGCCGCCGGCAGCATCTTCTACTTGCAAGATGCGGGGTTCTTCCGTGACCGCTACGGCGGCACGGCCCTCTGCCGCACGCCCTGGCAGGTGCTGGGCTTCCTGAACGGCACGATGGGCGCCGCGCGCCGCAACCGCGACACCGGCCTATGGGAGGACGCCTACCGCTCCGGCCGGTCGGACATGGCGCTCGTGCGGTCGCTGCGCGACTCCCGCATCGTGCGCCAGGTCGCCGTCCGCACCCTGGTCCTCCATGACGACCTCGGCCTGGCCAAGCAGCCTACCGGCTACCCGACCCTGCCCGACGTGCGGCGGTTCCGCCCGACGCGCTTCGCGCCTGCTGCTGCGCCTGCGGCACCGGCGCCAGCGCCGGCACCGCGACGGCGCCAGGCCGCCTGACAGCTGGCCTGCTCGCGCCTCCTCCGGGCACCCGGGGGAGGCGTGATGCTTCCGCTTCCCGTCCACCCCGCCCGCCGGCAGCCGCCGTGCGGGCCTTTCCTGGTTCAGGAGTTCGCCATGCAGGACCTCTCCCGTCTCCAGCACGCCGCCGACGCCAGTTGCCTCGCCAGCGCCCGCAGCTGGCGCAAGGAAGCCGAACACCTCCGCGACAACGCCGAAGCCGCCACCCTCACCGCCGGCCAGCGCGCGACGCTGTTGCGCGAGGCCGAGGCCGCCGAGCGCCAGGCCGACTGGTGGCTCGACGCCATCTCAGCGCGCTGACGCGGCCTGCCAAGCAGCCGTACTGCCTTGGCAGGAAAAGCCACGCCCGCCAGTATTACGCTACCTACGATGAGCGCCGCCCTGCGCGGGCGCATGACCACGACAGGAACCATCCATGCTTCGAGCCTCCATCACCCTGCTTGCGGTCGGCCTGACCATGGCAGCAACCAGCCACGCCGGGGCCGAGGGCCTTGCTGTCCTGCCGTCGCGGATATGCCAGGCCCCGCTTGCGGAGGAGTTCAAGTCCAGCCTTCCTACGGTCGGCGCGGAACGATGGACACACGCCTTCCAGGCCGTGGTAGAGCGCTGCCAGAAGGGTGACGTGCTGCTGCTGACCCGCGACGCGCAAGGCTACGCCCTGCGCTACTGCGACTTCGACCGTCCGGTGCAGTTCATGCCGACCGGAAACGCCGTCTGCGTCTTCGCCGGTGGCGTCCGCGAACGACGGTGACGGGACGGGGCCGCATGCTCACGCACGCGGCCCCTTCCTGTCAGGCGGTGCGCGCGGCCTTGCG
>CAXSHI010000371.1:0-3336 GCA_964236755.1 uncultured Acetobacteraceae bacterium | reverse complement strand
CGGCGCCGGGCCACTCGGCGGCGGCCGTGCCCGGCAGCGCCGCCGCCGCCCGCTCCAGCGCCGCCCATGCCTCCGGCCCGGCGTTGTCGCGGAAGTAGCCGCCGAGCACGCCGACGCGCAGCCCCCCAATGCTTTCACTATCAATGCCGCCCTCCACCCGCGCCGCCTCGAAGCCCCGCCCGGCGCAGGCGGGGTCGAGGGGGTCGGGACCCTGCATCGCCTCGTAGGCCAGCGCCGTGTCGCCCGCCGTGCGCGCGAGCGGGCCGATGGTGTCGAGCGAGGCCACGAACGGGAACGCGCCCGCCCGCGACAGCCGCCCATAGGTCGGCCGCAGCCCGAACAGGCCGCAGAACGCGGCCGGCACGCGCACGCTGCCGTTGGTGTCGGACCCGAGCGCCAGCGGCACCAGTCCCCCCGCGACGGCAGCACCTGAGCCGCCGCTGCTGCCGCCCGCCATGCGGCCCGTGTCGTGCGGGTTGCGGCTCGGGCCGTAGTGCACGTTCTCGCCGGTGAAGTCGTAGGCGTACTCGCCCATGTTGAGCGCGCCCACCAGCACGGCGCCGGCCGCCTCCAGGCGCCGCACCGCCGTCGCGTCCGCCGCGGCGGGGGCCAAGTCGCGGTTGATGCGCGAGCCGGCCAGCGTGGTCAGCCCGGCCACCTCGAACAGGTTCTTGACCGCGAACGGCACGCCCGCGAGCGGCAGGTGCCGCCCCTCCCGGTCCACCCACGCCGCCCGCGCCCGCGCCCGGTCGGCCAGCACGGCGGTGAAGGCGCCCAAGGCCGCGTCCTGCCCGGCGATGCGGGCAAGGGCGCGCTCGACCACCGCGGCTGCGTCCGCGCGCCCGTCCCGGACCGCGCCCGCGATGGCGGCGGCGGTCAAGGCGGCTCCGGCGGACGGTCGAGCGGCAAGGGGTCGAGCATGTCGGGAAGGCCCTCCGCGACCTCGGTGCCGAGGCGGAGCAGCAGGCGCAGGTGGAACAGCACCGCCTCCTCCCATTGCGGCGCGATTGCGATCCCGAGCGCCTCCGCGTGGGCGAGCAACGGGTCGGTCACGGCGCTAGCATGGGTCTCATCGGTGGACTATGCCCCGTAGATCGGCGGCCCGTCCAGCAGGCGCCGTCCTCCAAGAAGGAGCCGCCATGCAAGCCGCCGTGCACCGCCTGCCCGCCGCAGCGCCCGACGACGTGTCCGCCCTGCTCGCGGCCATCGAGGCCGGCGCCATCGACCCGGCCCGCATCGTCGCCGTGCTCGGCAAGACCGAGGGCAACGGCTGCGTCAACGACTTCACGCGGGCCTTCGCGACGCGAGCCTTGAAGGATGCCATCGCCCGCGCCTCGGGACGGTCGCATGAGGACGTGTCCGCCGCCGTCGCCTTCGTCATGTCGGGCGGCACGGAGGGCGGCCTCGCGCCGCACTGGCTGGTGTTCGAGACCCGGCCCGCGCCGCCGGGCGACCCGGCCGCCGGTCCCAGGCTCGCCGTCGGCGTCGCGATGACGCGCCCGTTCCTGCCGGAGGAGGTCGGGCGGCTGGCGCAGGTCGAGGCGACCGCCGACGCCGTGCGCCGGGCCATGCGCGACGCCTCCATCGAGGCGCCCGCGGACGTGCACTACGTGCAGGTCAAATGCCCGCTGCTGACCCGGGCGCGCATCGCCGAGGCGGAGGCGCGCGGCCGGGCGGTGGCGACCGAGGACACCTACGAGTCCATGGGCCTGTCCCGGGGCGCGTCCGCGCTCGGCGTCGCGCTCGCGCTTGGGGAGGTGCCTGCCGCCGCGCTCTCCTCCGATGGGGTGGTCTGCGGCGACCTGTCGCTGTGGTCCGCCCGCGCCAGCACGTCGGCCGGCATCGAGCTGATGGAGAACCAGGTCATGGTGCTGGGGAACAGCGCCGCGTGGCGGGGCGGCCTCGCCATCGGGCACGCGGTCATGGCCGACGCGCTCGACGTGGGCGCCGCGGCGTCGGCCCTGGCCGCGGTGGGCATCGCCGCCGCCGGGCAGCTCCATGCCGCGGACCGCGCCCGCGTCGCCGCGGTGCTGGCGAAGGCCGAGCCGTCCCGGAGCGGCCTGATCCGGGGCCGCCGCCACACCATGCTGGACGACAGCGACATCAACGCGACCCGGCACGCCCGCGCCCTCGTCGGCGGCGTGCTCGCGGGCGTGTTCGGCGACACCGAGCTGTTCGTCTCGGGCGGCGCCGAGCACCAGGGACCCGACGGCGGCGGTCCCGTGGCGGTGATCGCGCGGCAGGACGGCGTTTGGCCGCAGGGAACCTGAGACTCCTTGCAGCCTCTTGGTCAGTCGGCGATCAGGGGCGGTTGCCAGGGTGCTGCGCAGCGTCGGCGATGGGCTGCTGCCAATGCTCCCGCCGCGGCGTCCACAGCTCGTAGTCCGGAACGAGGCTGGACGGCGCCTCGTCGAGGATGCCCAGCCGGACCTCGATCTCGTTGTTCCCGTCGTCGGTGGCGAACAGGGAGGAGCCGCAGGCCGGACAAAAATGGCGGCGGTCGGTCGCTGCCGTCCAGCTCCTGGTCTCGCCCGTGACGGACACCTGGCTGGCGTCCCAATCGGCGAAGGCCATGAAAGGGCCGCCCGTCTCCTTGCGGCACGTCAGGCAGTGGCACAGCCCGGCGCGGAGCGGTTCGCCCCGGACCTCGATCCTGACGCCGCCGCAGTTGCAGCCCCCCTGCCGTGTCGTGTCCGTCATGGCCCGTCCCCCCATCGCTGCGTTTGTCGTTGTAGCGGCTGGCGGCCGGGAGGTCTCCCATGCTTCACGCCAAGTCTCAAGGAACCGCCGCGCGGATCACGTCTGCGAGCTGGGCAACGCAATCCTCGATCCATTCGGGCTGGGCGGCGGCGAAGCTGAGGCGCAGGAACGGCCCGGCGGGTTCCGCTGGGAACCAGTGGCGTCCGGCGCTGACGAGGATGCCGCGGGCCGCCGCACGCCCTTCCACCTCGATGTCGGACACGCCGTCCGGCAGCGCGCACCAGAGATGCAGCCCGCCGGCCGGCAGGCTCGGCAGGCAATCCGGCCCGAGATGGCGGCGCAGGGCGGCGGCCATGGCATCCCGCCGGGTCCGCAGCGCCGTGCGGAGGGCGCGCAGATGGCGCGGCCAGCTTGGCGCCGAGACGAGTTGCACCGCGGTCTCCTGCAGGATGCCCGGCACGAAGAAGTCGTCCACCAGCCGGGCCGCGCGCAGCCGCTCCAGCGCGGCGCCGCGGGCGCAGATCGCGCCGACGCGCAGGCCGGGCGCCGCGCACTTGGTCAAGGACCGGACGTAGATCACGTGGCCGTCGCGGTCCTCCGGGGCGAGCGGCCGGGGCGGGTCGCCGTCCAGGGTGA
>CAXSHI010000370.1:0-3340 GCA_964236755.1 uncultured Acetobacteraceae bacterium | reverse complement strand
CCGGCACCGCCGAAGACCGTCGCCACGCTGCGCGTCGTCATGCTGTCGTTCCCTCGTCGTTGGCCGGCCCTCGTCGCTGGCCGGGACGTGCGCGAGGCACGCCGATGCTGCATATGCGCCGGCGGCGGCAGTCTCAAGGGAAGGCAAGGCCAGGGCTCTGCCCCACGTCTTGAAAGCGGGGACCCGCCAGGGCGAGCCGCCCTGGACCGGCATTCGGGAAGGAAGCGCGGGTGGACGGGCTGACGCTGTTCGGGCTGTGCGCGGTGAGCGCCATGCTGGCGTGCTACGCGCTGGAGGCGCGCTCGCCGTGGTTCGTGCTGGGGTTCGCGGGAAGCTGCGTGCTCGGCTCGGCCTACGGGTTCCTGCAGGGGGCGTGGCCGTTCGGGCTCGTCGAGGGCGTGTGGTCGCTCGTCGCGCTGCGGCGGTGGTGGGGGGTGCGGGCGGGATGAAGGCACGGAACAGGGCTGCGACGCCCACGGACCCGGCCCCAGTCAGTGCGGCACGTAGGCCCCCTCCGGCACCAGCGTCTCGATGAGCCGGCTGGAAGTCGCCGGCTCCGCGCAGCTTCGGCTCGACACCGTGTGTCCGCCGCTTTGCACCAGCAGGCCGGAGGTCTCCTGCGGGTCGAAGTGCCCGTCCGCGCCGAACCCGGTCCTGACGATCCGGTCGTAGATGAGGTAGCGGTGGGTCGCGGTGTCGGCGTAGACCTGCGTCTCGCCGCCGCCCGAGTAGCCGTGGCTGGCGCGATGCAGGTCGGCGATCTCGATCTCGACATGGCCCGGGCGCCCGAAACGGTAGACGGCCCCACCCTTCCCTTGGCCGCAGATCGACGCGGTGCCGGCGTCTGTCGCGCAGGTGACCAGCACCGTTTCCGGCGCCTGGCACAGCGCCCCGGTCGACATGGAGCTGGCCGGGAAAGGCTGGTCAGGCGCGGACCGGCCCGGGCCTGCCTGGCTGAGGCCGGCCCGGTCGGGACCGGTCAGGTTGAGCGCAGGCTGGGCCGCGGCGGTTGCCGGGCGGGTCGCCAGGCAGGCGACGAGGAGTGCCGCAGCCGCCGCCAGCGGCCGCCTCATCGGGCGACGCCGAGCCCGTCGAGCGCACGCTGGTAGGCGTCCCACCGCGCCTGCAGGCCAGTGTCGCCGCCGTTGACGGTGCGCGACACCGCATCGAACTGCGCCCGGGTGAGCGCGCCGGTCTGCCCGCCCAGGCCGTTGTCTTGCCAGAACGTCGCCGCGCTGTTCGCGGCGTTCCGCGGCTCGGCCATTCCGTCGGGGTTGGCCTCGAAGCCCTGCTGCCGGTAGGCGTCGCGACCTGTCACCTGCATGAGGCCCCGGCCGCGGAAGCGGAAGCCGTCGCCGCTCGCCTCGTCGCCGTTGCCGAGCCGGCCGGCGTAGGTCCGGTTGCCGAGCGCCTCGGGATTGTGGGCATAGGGCGCCGCCGCGGCATCGGTCGGGAAGCGCCTCGGCCAGACCTGGGCGATCCGGTGGGCGGAGTAGTCCAGGTTCTCCGCCGTGCCCTGGAGTTGCCCGCTCTCCACAGACACCTGCGCCAGGAAGGTGGCGCGCTGAGCGGGCGTGGTGATGCCGTGCGCGGCCATGGCTTCGTTCAGCGCGCCGGCGTAGCGGTTCGCCTGGTCGCCGGCGTTGGGCATGATCGCGCGCAACTGGTCCGCGGTGACGTCGGCCGGGGACGGCACCGCGGCAGCCTGCGCCGGCGCGGCAGGGCCGCCCGCAGCGTCGGAGGGACCAGGCGCGGCATTGACCGGCACGGGCACAGCGCGCACGGCGTCGGCGGGCGGGTCCGCCGCGGCGAGCCGGATGTCGGCCACGACGGCGCGGAGACGGGTGGCGCCATCCGTGCCGGGAGCGTCCCCGGAATATGGGTCTGGCCACGAGACGTTCCCGGCCGACGCTCCGTACCCCAGCGAAACGCCCAGGCCATCGTCGGTCATGTGCCGCGCCTTCCGTGATTCATGGCATGTTGACGCGGGGCAGAGCGCAGCGTCTGGGCGGAAAGGCTGCCCGAGGCGGCGGGAGGGGGCAAGCGGGGAGAGGCCGCGATGGCACGGCAGACGAGCGTGCGCGCCCTCCCCCGGATGCCGGCCTTTTCGTCCGCGGCCCTCGCGCCCGTCGTGGTTGACGGGCGCGGGGTGGGCGGCTACATCGCCCGCTCCCCGGGCGGTGCCCGGCGCCCCGGTGCCCAGGTGGCGAAATGGTAGACGCGCAGGTTTCAGGTACCTGTGGCCGCAAGGCTGTGGAAGTTCGAGTCTTCTCCTGGGCACCAATCTCCCTCGCCGACCGCAGGTGGCTCCTGACCTGAAGTCATGGATTCTCAAGGCGAGCCTTGAGCGGAGTTTGAGGCAGAGCCTCAACCTTCCTTGCTTGTCTGGAGCGCCCCCGCCATGAGCATCACCCAGTTCCTGCCGCGCGCGACGCTGCACCTGCACCGCGACGACCTGCCGGACGGGCTGGCGCTCGGGCCGGTGGTGGCGGTGGACACGGAGACGATGGGGCTTCGCCCGCACCGCGACCGGCTGTGCCTGGTGCAGCTCAGCGCCGGCGACGGGGTGGCGCACCTGGTGCAGGTGGTGCCGGAGGCGCTGGGCGGGCGGGGCGCGCACCCCAACCTCGCGCGGCTGATGGCCGACCCCGCGGTGCTCAAGCTGTTCCATTTCGCGCGCTTCGACGTGGCCGTGCTGCAGCACGTGCTGGGCGTCGACGTGGGGCCGGTGGCGTGCACCAAGGTCGCGGCGCGGCTGGTGCGGACCTTCACCGAGCGGCACGGGCTGGCGGCGCTGTGCCGCGACCTGCTCGGCGTGGAGCTGTCCAAGCAGCAGCAGACCTCGGACTGGGGGAGCGCGGAGCTCTCGCCCGAGCAGCTCGCCTACGCGGCGTCGGACGTGCTGCACCTGCACGCGCTGTGGGCGAAGCTGGAGGCGCTGCTGCGGCGCGAGGGCAGGCTGGCGCTGGCCGAGCAGTGCTTCGCGTTCCTGCCGGCGCGGGCGCGGCTCGACCTGATGGGGTACGAGGGCGAGGGGGACGTGCTCTCGCACTGAGGGAGGTAAGGCCAGGGCTCTGCCCTGGACCCGCCAGGGCGAGCCGCCCTGGACCGGCGTTCTTGAGGAAGTCAGGCAGCCGGCGCGGTCTTGCCGCTTCTGGAAATCGCTTGCTTGAACAAATGGATTCCAAAGGCCTGCCTTTGGCGGAGTTTGAGGCAGAGCCTCAACCTTCCTTCCTTGCTGCCTGCCCGCCCCGTCACGCGCTTCGCCCGGCGTGCTCGCCCGCGCGCTGCGGCAGGAGCAGGATCGCGGCCAGCATGACCGCCGCGATTGCCGCCGACG
>CAXSHI010000369.1:0-3368 GCA_964236755.1 uncultured Acetobacteraceae bacterium | reverse complement strand
GTCGCAGCCGCGCCATGGACTGAAACGGTCAGAGCGTAGGGCGGTTGGTATAATAGCCTCATAGGGATAGTTGGGTTCTTTTTCCCTTGCGACTGGGAGGAAGGATCGGACGACGGGCAGCGTACTTTGAGGATTCTATTTGAAGGTTTCGACGGCCACAAGTTGACGATGGCCTATGAAGAACTCCACGATGGCCGGCATATCAAAGAAGAAAGCGAGTTTGATCTTGACCAGTCAAAAATCTTTACGATCCACGGCGCGCGTTTTGAGGTGCTGTTGGCCGATCCGAATCAACTCCAGGCCAGAATCCTGGCCTTACCGCGATAAGCCCAGTGACTGCGAGGCTGCACATTTGGGCATATGATACGCGCAGCTAAGTTGGTTGGCCTCTAGCCATCCACCCGCAGGAGGGGGATGCGTGGGAGTTTCTGCAGCTGTGTACGCTAAGCGGCCAGTTCGGTCCGGAACGCGTCTGGCCTGAACCGACTGGTCCGGAGCGGCCGGAAGCGTTCGCGCGGGGTGTCCACGTTTGACCAGAGGTAGTCGCCGGTGAGCGTGATGTGGTCCCACCGGAGCGGGGCCACGTGGGACAGTTCCTCGTCGGTGAGCACGACGCCCTGGCTGCAGACGTAGGCGACGGCGCGGGCCAGGTATGTGGTGTTCCACAGCACAACGGCGTTGACGGCGAGGTTCAGCCCGGACGCGCGGTGGGCCATGTCCTCGGCGGTACGGTCGCGTAGCTCTCCCAGACGGTGGAAGAACACGGCGCGTGCCAAGGCGTGCCGGCTTTCGCCCTTGTTGAGGTTGCCGTGGCTGCGCCGGCGCAGCTCGGGGTCGAGCAGCCAGTCGCAGGTGAAGATCGCCCGCTCCAGCCGCCCCATCTTCCGCAGCGCCCGATGCAGGGCGTTCTGCCGCGGAAAGGCTGCGAGCTTCTTTAGGATGACGGACGGCGGCACGGTACCGGCGCGGATGTCCTACGCCAAACCGCTTAGCGTACACGGCTGTAGAAACTCCCACGCATTCCCAGTTAGTCGAAGCTCTACGGGTCAGATAGCCATTCTGCACAACTTCGCGGTCACTGGACCTTGTAAGCAGCCAAAATCGTCAACGCTCGGCGATATAGGAAGATAAAGCTAACGCCGGACAGAAATATGGCTGACAACAATAAAGAAAAGCTAATATGTGGTCCATTTTCAGATGGGAACAAAATATATGATCCAAAGAACAACAAGGGACTTGCAATGATGATGAATATTCCAGCAAGCAGAATAGTTAATGCCCGACGGCGCTGCGCCCGATATTCTACTTCCGTGATCGTGCTGCCTATTGGCCTTTGCTCTGGCATTGCACCCTCATGAGTTTGTAAACGAAACGGTGTTCCGAGGATGCTCCTCGAAAATGGATCGAGAGCCAATGGTGGATAATGGTCATCCGAACGAAGGACCCGCCCTGTGTACCGTCCTACCTCATCGTTCCCTGACCCAGCCACCCAATCTCTCAACACATCCTTCAAAGCACCGCCTCACCCGGCCTATGCGGCTGAGAGGAACAGAAAAGCAGCATAAAGCGGATTACCGCTGACCAGGGCGATAGCTGTGTAACTAAGTTCCACCGTGACACATTATGAAGCAATCTTATGTCTCGCAGCCTCTTCGCAAAAGTCCTTGCATAAGAAGGGCTTCCGCGTGGAAGTTTTGCGGAGAGTTCTAACTTGAGGTAGCGATCCGTTTTGGTAGGTTCGCAGCCTGTGTTTGTGGGGGCTGTGATGGCTGCGGATGGGCTGCGTTGCAAGCGGTGTGGCGTGTCAGACTATGCCAGGAGCGGCACGGCGCGGGGGCACCAGCGCTATCGCTGCCGCGGCTGCGGCGCTCACTTCACCGACACGCCATTACGTGGCAAGCCGCCGGCGATGAAGGCCCTGGCGCTGCTGCTGTATGGCATGGGTGGCATGAGCTTCAACGGCATCGGCCGCCTGCTGGGCGTGAGCGACGTGGCGGTGCTGAAGTGGGTGCGGGCCGAGGCCATGGCGCTGCCGGAGCCGCAGGTTGCGGCCAGCGTGGTGACGGTGGAGGTGGACGAGATGTGGCACTACCTGAAAAAAAGCCTGCCAAGCTCTGGGTCTGGCGCGCCTATGACGTGGATCAGCGGCGAACCGTGGCCTGGGTGCTGGGTAGGCGTGATGATGCAACCTGTCGCCGGCTGATCGACAAGGTAGGCCTGGCGGGCAAGACCTTCGTCACCGACGACTGGGAGGCTACCACCGGGTGATCCCGCCCAGCCAGCTGTTCACCGGCAAGGACCTGACGTTCCCCATCGAGCAGGACCATAGCAACGTGCGCCACTACCTGGCGCGCTTCCGGCGCCGCACCAAGGTGGTGTCCAAGTGCCGCACCATGATGGACCTGTCGCTGCGCCTGCTGCACCACCTGCAAGACCCGAAAACGTATGCCGCATACGCCGAAAAGTTCAGAACTATCTTTGGTTAGAACTCTCAAATACACTACCAAATGGTGATGGAGATATAGATTTAGAATCTCTCCATAGCTCGTAAAGCATGCGAAACATCTCTATTTCGGAAGTGTAGTCGGTCACATCGAGAATGTTACCAAGTAAAGGATTTCTTCTGTCCATAAGCAAGGAGCTATCACGGAATATAGACCCGATATGTATCTTCAGAGCCCAGAGGTATACTTCCTAGAAGTCATATAAGCCTTTAGATATATTATTTTCGATTTTGCTAAAAGCGGTGTCATCGCTCGATTTAACGGGAACCTTGACATATCTGTAAGGCAGGGTGGTTCCATTGGGTATCGCGACAGTTTGTCCCCACAAGTTGTAACGTGACTGCATCCACCTTGGAATTACATGCTCCTCGTTGCTTGTTGGCTCGCCGCTGAACATGCAGCTAAGTTCAGGATCGGGCTTTTTGTCGGCCATATGACTGATCCAGGTCATGCGATAATTCTATGAATACGCCTATACACCTTCTGTCAGGTTTGCGAGGGGTAGCTGTTGCAGAAGTCCGGTGCGAATGCCTGCTGAGGCGATTTGGCCGGTTAGAGCGATTGTCTGACTTCGGTCGAATTACGCGGCATTCGGCAATGTCGGCTATTTCAGGTTCCTGCCCGGAAGCAGACAGGCCGCTAACCACTACCAGCACCCAGCAAGTCGACCAAACTGGCCGAAAGCTGCCTGTCCGGTCTGGAGTAGTCGGTAGCGAGAAGCAGACATTAGCTGTCGCCTACCATGGTCCGCTGCATTCGACACAAAGCAGCCCCTCGTCGTCTAGCCATGCACGGTCCGCTTACCCACTTTCCCACGCATGTCCCGCTCCCCTGCTGCCGACCTGGCCCCGCTCATCAAGCTCC
>CAXSHI010000368.1:0-3378 GCA_964236755.1 uncultured Acetobacteraceae bacterium | reverse complement strand
AGGAGATCCTGCACCCGGTCGCCATCACCATCTTCGGCGGCCTGGTCAGCGCCACCCTGCTCGACACGCTGCTGACCCCCGTCCTGTTCCTCAGGCTCGGCCGCAAGCCGCTCGAGCGGCTCATGACACCCGACGCCGACGGGCTGATGCCCGCCGAGGCGTTCTGACCTATAGGAGAACGACCATGACCTTCCGCACCTTCCTCGCCGCCACGGCTCTGCTGCTCGCTTCCCCAGATGTCTTCGCGCACGGCACTCCGCCCGCCGCGGCGCATGGCGGCACGGTCGCGGAGGGAAGCGGCGAGCATTGGGTGGAGATGGCCGTTTCAGGCGACCAACTCACCGCCTGGGTCAGCGATGAGGACAACAAGCCGATCCCGGCCTCCCAGCTCGGCGGCAAGGCGACGGTGCTGATCGACGGCAAGACTCAAACCGTGGCGCTGAGCCCGGCCGACGGCAACAGCGTGAGCGGCAAACTCGCCGCTCCTGCCACGGGCCGGGTGACGGCGGTGCTGGCGTTGACTGCGGGGGGCAAGCCAGTGCAGGTCAAGTTTGCCGTGCCGGCCATATAGTCGCGGCTCAAACGCGAGAAGCCTATGTCCCTGGCTGTTCCAGCAACCGCCGTGCCATCAAACGGAAATGAGCGCTACGACCCGGTTGCGCGCGTGTTCCACTGGCTCGTGGTTGTCATGCTGGCCGGGCAATATCTGGTAGCCCTCGTGCTCGCGTCCGTCCTGCCCGCCTCGTCGGAGGGCGCCTTGGTCGAATGGCATTTTTCCCTCGGCTCCTCGGTGCTCGTGGTCATGCTGGCGCGCCTGGCCTGGCGGCTGACGCATCCACCGCCGTTGCCGCCGCAGGACTTGCCGCAAGGGTTGCGGCTCCTGTCCCGGGCGACGCACTGGGCGTTCTATGCGCTGTTCGCCGTGCTTCCGGTGCTCGGCTGGGCCGCTGCGTCCGCCCAGGGCGCCCGCGTTCGGCTGGCAGGAGTGATACCGCTGCCGCTGTTGATGCCTAAGGACGACCCGTTCGGCAAGGCCATGGCCACGGTGCATCCGACCCTGGCACTGACGCTTCTGGGATTGATCGCACTTCACGTCGCGGGCGCGATGTATCATGCGCTCATCAAGCATGACGGCGTGCTAGGGCGCATGCTGCCCAGATGGCAGCGCAGATGACCTGGTCGGGCCCACAGGCTGCCTGCCGCTCCATCTGCGGCCATTGCGCACGATAGAACGCCGGCCCGCGCGACTGCACGGCGACAACGGACAGGATGGCGCCAAGGTGCCCGGTCTCTAGACGCCGCAGATGGAAGTCGGCCACCCGGTCGCCCTCCGCTCCAACAATTTGGCGCAGACCGTGCGCGACGCCTCGGTCTGGCACCATATCCAGCAGGATGGCACCAGTGTCGCGGACCAAGCTCCTGGACCAGCTCAGGATCACGCAGGTACCGGCGATGCCGGCCAGCGGGTCCATCCACAGCTAGCCGAAGGCGCGGGCAAGCACTAATTCAATGATGACCAGCACGGCCACGGCGGCATTGACCAGGCCGTGGACGACAGCCAACTGCATGTGATTGCCCCGGTGTACGGCGCTGTGCGCGTCATGGATATGCCCGTGCTCGTCGAACGCGATGGGACGCGCTTAACCGCCCACATGCACGGTCGCGACGAACGCGTGCGGCTCCGGGATCGCCGTCGTACCTTCCAGCCACCCGCCGCCGTCCTGCATGGCGAACATCTCTCGCGCGCCGTCCTGGCGCACCGTTTTCACCCTGATGGCTGCAGTATCCGGGATGAGACCGACTGGCGGGCGCAGCCGGAAGACCGAAAGGCACGCCTAGGAGGCTAGTCGACAGCAGCGCTGGCCAAAGACTCCATGTTGTTCATGCTGCATCCGCACTGGGTAGCCTCGTGAGGTGTTTGCCAACCAACCTTGCCGGACGTTGCGCGGGCTGCAAGCCGTATCATCCTGGCAATTCGTTGTTTGACAGAGTGATACACATCTCGTCCAGCTTCTCGCTGCGAGTTAGGCTAAACAGTCCGGGTGGGGGCTATGACGAACGGTGGACCATGCCATACCGCTTGAGACGCGTGTTGATCACCTAGACTGGCCCGGCAATGGGCAAAGCGGGTGGATGTGCCAGAACCGTCGCGAAGAGGACCTGTTTGAACTGTTCAATAGGCTTGGGGCTGCGATCAACCTTCATCCGCATCATTGCACCTTCCCACGACGACAGGAGGAACGTGGCAATGTCGTCGGCATCGAGGTCGCGCCTGATCCCCCCTTCAGCTTGTCCGGCACGCACCACCTCTGCGAACGACCGGGTGAGCGCGCTGCAAACCTCGACCAGGTGCCCGCGCAGCGTCTCGCTCTGCTCTGGCGCTTCAAGGCTGAGGTTGCCGACCAGGCAACCATATCGCCACCCTGAAGCGGCAAGCTTCTCGGAAACGGCGTCGAAATAGGCGCGTAGACGCTCGACCGGCGCGCGGGTGGGGTCTCGCAGCGTTGCTTCCATGATGGCCTGCGTGCGGTCGTGGTAGCGGTCGAGCACGGCAACACCGAACGCTTCCTTGGACCGGAAATGATTGGTGAAGCAGCCCTGGGGCACGCCGGCCTCGCTGGTGATCTCGCGGATGCCGGCGCCTGCAAACCCCCGCTCGTGCATTGTCCGGACGCCGGATTCGATGATCTTCTCACGCAAGGACGGTCTGGGCATGGACAATCAATACACGTGGACGTATTCGCTCGCAAGACAGGCGTGGGTCACCTTCCCGCGCAGAGCCGCCAAGGAGACAAGCTGTGCCGGAAGCCGATTATACGAGGGATGCCCTCGATGCAGCCAGCCAGGCCATTGGCGAGGACGTGCCCGTCTACATGATCAACATGCTCAAATATCGCGATCTGGCCGACTACGGTGGACATCCGGACCAAGTGCCCCGTTCCGGGCGGGAGGCCTATTTCCAGTCCTATGTCCCCGCCTTCAACAAATTTGCGGCGGGTGAACAGATCTCGGTCTTCTGGGTCGGCAACGTACGCGCGCTTCTGGTCTCGTCAGGCGATGAGGCCTGGGACGACGTCGCCATCGTCCAGTATGCCAGCTTCGCCGCCTTGCGCCGCATCCTGGAGAACCCGGCCTATCAGGAGGAGGCGGCGCCGCACCGGCGGGCGGCGCTTGAGAGTTGGCGCTTCATCGCTACGACCAAAGCCGACCTGCCGAGATGATGGGGGCCAGACCGGCTGCGACCACGCGCCGGCTACGTGGGAGCAACCTCGGTGGCTGACATGATGTTCGAGCGCAAGACCATCGAGACCGGGCGCCATCGCACCGCATGGATCGAGGCCGGCCCGCAGGACGGTCCGTTGATGATCTTCATCCACG
>CAXSHI010000367.1:0-3392 GCA_964236755.1 uncultured Acetobacteraceae bacterium | reverse complement strand
CGTTGAAGCAGGCAAGGTTGAGGCTCTGCCTCAAACTCCGCCAAAGGCTCGCCTTCGGAATCCACTACTTAAAGAAGGCCGGTCCAGGGGCGGCTCGCCCCTGGCGGGTCTGGGCAGAGCCCAGCCTTGCTTCCCGTCCGGCCAGCCCGGAGCGCCACTGCCATGAGCCCCGCCCGCGAGACGTTCTCCTTCTCTCAGGCCGACGGCGTCCCGCCCGCGGTCGCTCCGTTCTCGCACGCGGTGCGATGGGGCGACCTGCTGTTCGTCACCGGCCAAATGCCGACGCACCCCGCCACGGGCGAGCTCGTGCCTGGCGACATCGTGGCCCAGGCCACGCAGGTCCGCGCCAACCTCGAAGCCGTCCTGGCCTCGTTTGGCGCGACCCTGGAAGACGCACTGATGGTGCGCGTCTACCTCACGTCCTTTGCCGACGACTACGCCGCCTTCAACGAGGCCTACAGGGGCTGGTTCACCGGCGACCTGCCCAGCAGGACCTGCGTCGGCGTGTCCGGCCTCGCGGTCGGCGCCGCGGTGGAGATCGACCTCGTGGTCGGCCTGCGGACGCGCTGAACGCCCGCCCTGCGCCGACGCGTCCCGAACGGAGCATCGCCATGACGCTGATGAGAAACGAGCACCTGGCCGAGCGCGACCGCCTGCGTCCGTCCCTGCACGAGCTGCGCGCGACGCCGGCCACGGTGCACTGGGGGTATTTCGACGCGGCGCTGGCGCCCGCCGTCACCGTCGCGAGCGGGGACCTGGTGCGCGTGGAGGCCCTCACCCACCACGCCGGCGATGCGCCGGAGCTGATGATGGACGCCGGCATCCACGCGATCTTCGACGCGATCCCGCCGGAGGACCGCAACCCCGGCGTCCACCTGATGACCGGGCCGATCCGCGTGGACGGCGCGCGTCCGGGCGACGTGCTTGAGGTGCGCTACCTGCAGATGACGCCGCGCCTGCGCTACGGCTCGAACCTCGCCGCGCACTGGGGCCACCTCTACCGCGAGTTCGGCGGCAAGGAGCGCGTGACCATCTACCGCATGGACGAGGCCAGCCAGACCGCGGAGGCGGTCTTCGCCTACGACTTCCCCGGCCAGTACGCCGTGCCCGGCACCGTGACGCACGAGCGCGACTGCTGTCGTCAGCCGGCGCTGCGCGGCGTGCGCGTCCCGATGCGCCCCCACCTCGGCACCGCCGGCGTGGCGCCCGACGCCGCCGGCCGGGTCAGCACAATCCCGCCCGGCAGCCACGGCGGCAACATCGACAACTGGCGGATCGGCGCCGGCGCTACGATGTTCTACCCGGTTCAGGTCGACGGCGCGCTGTTCTCGGTCGGCGACCCTCACATCTCGCAGGGCGACGGCGAGATCAGCGGCACCGCGATCGAGGCTTCGCTCGACGTGACGCTCCAGGTGTTCCTGCGCCGCGACTTCAGCTTCGCCTCGCCGCTGCTGCAGACACCGAAGTTCTGGATGACCCACGGCTTCGACGAGGACCTCGACCAGGCGATGCGCAACGCCAGCCTGGAGATGCTGTGCCTGCTCAGCGAGCATTGCGGGCTGAGCCGCGACGACGCGTACTCGCTGATGAGCGTCGCCGCGGATTTCGGGGTGACGCAGGTGGTGGACGGGCGGCAGGGCGTGCACGCGCGGATCTGCCGCGCCGTGTTCCCGCCGGCCTCCGGCCCGACCTGAACGCGGCGAGGCAGGCGAGGCCGCTCGCCGCCATGCCCGCCGTGAGCAGGGTCTCCCCCAGCCTCTTCTCGTTTCGTACCAGCAGCCCTTTGCCTTGACCTATTAGGAAGCAAGGCCGGGCTCTCCCTCCGCTGCCATTCCAACGATCCAGGCGGATCGTCGGAACCTTTAGCAGCTACGCCCAGATCCGCCGGGGGGAAGCACCCCCTGGACCAGCCGTTGTCATTTTCAAAAGGCGTTTTCAGTGATACTGGAAAATCTTTGCGCTAGATTGCTGATGCGTCGGTGGACACCTGAAGAAGGCGGTCCGACAAGCGGCTGCATTCCCGGGCGCCTGTGGCCGGGCGCTTCGGCGTTGGTGTTCGACTCAACGATGTCAGGCTTCTGTGTGGGTTGGGCCTCGTTTGATATGCTGAGATACTCGTGATGCGCACCGCGTGGCTTCTGCATAGGCCGCGTTGACGACGATCATCTGCTCCGCTTGGCCTCCTTTGTCGGGGTGGTAGAGCAGCCCCAGCCTTCGCGTCGCTCGAAACACCACAGCCATGTCTGCGCCGTACGGGCGCACCGAGCACCTGGTGGCGGCTGAGCTAGGCGTCGCCCAGCATCAGGAGCAGCGCCTCTGCCATGGTGTCCTCCAGGACGACGGCCAGCAGGGCCGCCCAGCGTGGCACGGCGGCGCGACCGCGGCTTCGGTTGTTCACCTGGCAAGGGGTGACGCCAACCAGCCGGGCGAAGGCGGCTTGGCTCACGCTGGCGCGATCGAGCAGGCAGCGAACTTGGCATGCAGGAGCGCTCTCATGAGAGGACGTAGAGCCCGGTTGGGGGTCTGGGGAGCAACGGAACGTAAAGCCTGTGTAAGCGCCGAGACGGTTCCTACGGCCGAGTAATTAGCCGCCGTGCGGGTCAGGTTTAAAGATGGTTGGCGAGAGGTGATGCAGCATGTCGAAGGTGCGTCTCAGGTGCACGTCCAGGCCTGGCCTTGGATCGTCAAACCAAGCTTTCGCGGCGTAGCCGAAAGCGGCCATTCCGATTTGAGCCGCGAGATACGCGAGGCCATCGTCGACGCCTCGGCGACCTAACGCTGCAGACAAAGCCCCGATGAGATTCGCCGTCTTCGTCAGCACCCGCTCCTGCAGCGCCGGAGTACGAGCGACGATTTCCCGCCGAGGCTCGGTAAAGGCACGGTTGCGTTCGAGCATCGGTTCGACGGAGCGGAATGCGCAGAGCAAAGCATCCATAGGGACCAGCCCCTTGGGCGCCCGGGCAACCGCGTCGGTCAATGCGTCGCGGAATGCCTCTTCTCCATCGAACAACGCCTCCCGCTTGTCTGGGAAGTGCCGGAAGAAGGTACGCTCTGTCACGCCGGCCCTGGCGGCAATTTCCGCCGTCGTCGTCGCGTCGTAGCCGCGCTCACGGAACAGCTCCAGGGTCGCCTGCTGGAGGCGGCGGCGCGCGGGTTCTGCGTTGCGTGGCATGGATTGCCCATACACATGTTGTCAGGCGCTGTCTCTACGCCTATATGTCAGTCACTGGCATAACAGGAGATGCACGGGCCATGAAGACGCTCTGTTTCCATGAGTATGGCGAACCTGGGGATGTGCTGCGCCTGGAGGAGGTCGCCGTGCCGAGTCCTCGCGCCGGGCAGATCCGCGTGCGGGTCCACGCGTGCGGGCTCAATCCTGCGGACTGGGCTCT
>CAXSHI010000366.1:0-3413 GCA_964236755.1 uncultured Acetobacteraceae bacterium | reverse complement strand
TAGAACCACATCAGCAGCACCATACCTAAGAGACCAAACAACGGACGTCAAGCGGTGATGGACGAGAATCTCAAGACGGCCATCCATCATCCACAGATCATGCCTAGCCATCAGCCAGGCAGGTGGGCACCCAACCTATATCTCCTTTTCATCAGTCTCAGGCTCGACCTCGATATCCCCACTGATCGCGTCCGCGTCGTCCTCCAAGTCCGAGGCGTCCTCCAAAACATCCTCCTCTGCCTCTTCCTCCGCCGTCTCGACTTCCGCGTCCGAGTCTTCCAGACCTGGTGCCGGCGCCTTCTTCAAGCGTTTCTCATCAGCCACGTTGCCCCCGGCCCGCCGGGCGCGCGGCTGCTCCGTCGGCTGTTCAGTGCCGCATTTCGGGCAGACTGCCGGGGTCCTGGTCAGGTCATAGAAGCGCGTGGCGCAGGCGACGCAAACGCGCTTCGTGCCAAGTTCAGCCTTCGCCATCAAGTCCCTCAATTCCACTCGCCGCACGTGAACGGCGGAGGGCGCGGCCCATGCCATCGCGGCGCCTCGCTGTCAAACGCTGCCGCCCCATGCTACCCCGGCGCCATACCGTTCCCGAAGAACTCTCCATGAGCCTCGCTCCCTTCCCCTTGACCTCGATGCGCCCTGCGCGGCCACTCTCGGGCAGCGTCCACCTGCCCGGCGATAGGACCATGGCCCATCACGCGATGCTGCTTGCCGGGCTTGCGGTTGGGGAGAGCCGGATCGCGGGGCTGCCGGAGCATGGCGACCTGCTGCACATGGCTTCCGCGCTGCGCAGCCTCGGTGCCGAGGTGATCCAGGAAGCGCCGGACGTTTGGCGGGTGGCCGGCCGCGGCGTTGGCGGGCTGCGGGAGCCGGAGGGCGTCATGGACATGGGCAACTCCTGCATCGCGACCCTGCTGATCTGCGGCGTTCTCGCGAGCCATGACCTGTTCGCAATCGTGACGGGGCATGCCGGCCTGCGCCGCCAGCCCATGCGATGGATGACGGATTTGCTGCAAGGTTGCGGCGCGCAGTTTCAGCGCCCAGCGGGAGGCTGGCTGCCGCTGGCCGTCCGGGGCGCCCGGAATGCCTTGCCAATTGAGTGCCGTCTGCCCATTCAATCCGCAGCGGCAAAGTCAACCCTGCTGCTGGCCGGCCTGAATGCGCCGGGCTGGACCCGCATCGTCGAGGCGATGCCGACGTGCGACCAGGCTGCGCGGATGCTGCGCCATTTCGGCGCAAGCGTCGTGACGGAGCCGTCCGCCGATTGCTGCGTCACCAGCATGATGGGCCAGCCGGAGCTGCGCGCGACCGATTTGACGGTTCCGGGCGACTCAGCCCTGACAGCCTATTTGCTGGTGGCGGCGCTGATCGTGCCAGGCTCGGTTGTGACAATCCGCGGCGTGGCCGCAGATCGGCTGCGCACCGGGCTATTCGCCACCTTGCGGGACATGGGCGCGCAGTTGGAGATCGCTCAGGACCGCCTGGAGGTGGGCGGGCCGGTGGTTGACCTGACCGCGCGCCACACCGGACTTCATGGCACAAACGTGCCGGCAGCGCGTGCGGAGGGCATGGTTGACGACCATCAAATCCTGGCCGTCGCGGCCGCGTGCGCCGCCGGCTCGACGCGGATAAGCGGGCGTGCCGAGGCACGGGCAAGCAACAGCGGCCCGCTCTCCCAAGTGGCGGCGATGCTGCGGCTCAATGGGGTTCGGGTGGTGGACGACGGCGACGATGTCCTGGTGCATGGCACCGGCGCCGCACCGGCAGGCGGCGCTCGGATCGAGCCGGGCGCAGCACCGCGCGTCGCCTTGTGCGGGCTGATCCTGGGCCTTGCAGCCGCTGCCCCGGTGCAGGTGGATGGCGCTGCGCTGATCGAGGCGGATTGCCCGGGCCTCCTGGTGTTGATGCGTCGGGTGGGCGCTCCTTTCACGTGAGGCTTGTCGTCGCGATCGACGGGCCGGCCGCGGCCGGCAAAGGCACGCTCGCCCGGCGGCTCGCGGCGGCGCTCAATGTCGCCTACCTTGATACTGGCCTGCTTTACCGAGCCGTCGGGCGGCTGGTGCTTGACGCCGGGGGAGCGCCGGATGACCCGGTTGCGGCCGAGGCTGCCGCCCGTAAGCTGGTGGCCGCCGACCTCACGCGGACCGACCTGCGCGGACCCGAAGCGGACCAGGCGTCGAGCCTCGTCGCCAAGCTGCCCGGCGTCCGTGCGGCGCTGCTGACCTTCCAACGCCGCTTCGCCGAGCAAGGCGCGGTGCTGGACGGACGCGACATCGGCACCGTCGTTGTGCCCGGCGCCCCCATCAAGCTGTTCGTCACCGCAACCCCCGCCGCGCGGGCGCGCCGGCGCTGGCTGGAACTGCAGGGCCGGGGCATCCCGGCAACCTTGGCCACCGTCGAAGCCGAGCTGCAGGCCCGGGATGCGCGGGACGCCACCCGGGACACCGCGCCGCTGAAGGCCGCCGCAGACGCCGTGGTGCTGGACACGACCGAGCTTGATGCCGACGCCGCCTTCTCGCTGGCGCTGGAGATTGTCCAGGGCCGGCTTGGTTTTACTTGACTCCTGCTGTACGGTCCGTATGTCTGCGCGTGCTACCCGAAGTTAATAGGGTCCAGCCATTTGGCATGGGCCTATTGCCGTTTTCCACCCAGCCCGCAGCGCGGGCCAGACGTTCCCCGCTTCCATTGGGACGAGGCGCGCATTTGATGACACCGGCCCGGCCGGTTTCATGCACAGGAATTTATTCAACACATGGCATCATCCGCCACTGCCCTTCTCGACCGTCCGTCCCATGGCGACATGAGCGAGGATTTTGCTTCGCTGCTCGATGAGACGATGGGCCGCGAAGCCGGTTTTGAAGGCTCGGTCGTCACTGGCCGCGTCGTCCGCCTGACCGAAGAATACGCCATCGTCGATGTCGGGCTTAAGAGCGAAGGGCGCGTCGCGCTCAAGGAGTTCGCGCAGCCGGGCCAGAAGCCCGAGGTGAAGCCCGGCGACAACATCGAATTGTATGTTGAACGCTACGAGGACCGGGACGGCGCCATCGTGCTGTCGCGCGAGAAGGCGCGGCGCGAGGAGGCCTGGACCAACCTGGAGAAGTCGTTCGAGGCGCAGGTGCGCGTGAACGGCACGATCTACGGCCGGGTGAAGGGCGGCTTCACCGTCGATCTCGGCGGCGCCGTCGCGTTCCTGCCCGGCAGCCAGGTCGATATCCGCCCAGTGCGCGATGTCGGCCCGCTGATGGGTACCCCGCAGCCGTTTCAGATCCTGAAGATGGACCGCGCCCGCGGCAATATCGTCGTGAGCCGCCGCGCCGTGCTGGAAGAAACCCGCGCCGAGCAGCGCAGCGAATTGATCCAAGGCCTCAAGGAAGGCATGATCCTCGACGGCGTGGTGAAGAACATCACCGACTACG
>CAXSHI010000365.1:0-3414 GCA_964236755.1 uncultured Acetobacteraceae bacterium | reverse complement strand
GGAGTTTGGCGGTCGCAAGCCTGCGAGTTGTTCTCGATAACCGAGGTTTCTGAGGACCTTCGGCGCTTGCTGCCCTAAGCCGCGCATCAAGGCACTTTCCCTTCTCAGAACTGTTCTTGGTTGCTCTGTTCCGAAATGCTGGGCATTCGGCGGCTTTTGAGAACAAAGACGCGGGATGCAGCTCGGCTACGCCGCCGCGTTCACGGTGCTGGTGAGGCTGAATCCGCCCAGACGCGTGATTTCCCGGCGGGTGCCGGTGTTATCCAACCTCAATTCGGCCATTGGCACGGAATGTGAGCACAACCCTCTGTTGGCGAGCACGACGCGATGATGGCGAGCACAGTGGCAGATAATGTGAGCACGACGCTCGCTCCATTGTCAGTTAATTCAAGCAGGAATCTGCTCCGTTTGCGAGCACGAGCCTCGATGATTGCGAGCGGCTACAACTATGAACTGGAGGTCCGAGGTGAAAGTATCCGTCCGCTGTATCTGCTAATTTACGGTCGTCGCGCTGAGGCCAACAAGACAGTCGAGCGGCAACGGCTTAGATCGAACATGAGCCGCAACGATGAATTTCTCATGACTTATGACCGGTTGGTTCCCCAAGCGGGAGCGAGCGAGTTTTACACGGTCCGTGTCGATAGGTCCGGATATCATGCTTTATACGTGCCTGTCACTTCAACGATTGGACCACTCTTTGCACGCGAGCGTGCCACCATACGCGACAAGGACATTGCTATTTCGAACAGCCCATATTTCAGCGCCGATAGGCGGGCATTCTACCTTTCGCGGCAGCCGTATTGGGACGATTGGGCTGTCAATGGACGACGCGGCATAATCTACACCGGTGACCGCGAATAGAGCCACCCCGGCACTGCATCAGATTTTCGCATCAAAAAAGCCTAGCTTAATCAGTAATCTGGCTTTGATGCGAGTATCTTGATTTGCGGATCAGGAACCGTGGATCGGTGTTGCTTCGCGGGCCAGCAAGCTGATGCGCGTCAAATGGCCCGGCGGCGGCGGCATATTCAGCACCGCCACACAGACGGCTGCTCCGGCGATCGCCGCCGCTGTCATGGACCAGAGCCGGGCAGCAGGGCGGCCTTGACCAGCAGTATCTGAACCAGGTCAATCTCAACTGCCAGGGAGTAGCCACCTCGCCTTGCGCTACAGCCGGTTTGGCTTCATCTTACAGGACCTTCTGCAAACGGCATGCACATCTCTGGTTGCAGGACTGCTCGCTCTGGAGTTCTGAAGGCCGTGTCTGCGTCTGCGCTCTCTCTGCCCATAGATCTCCCATATGGCGGCAGTCTCGCAACAGCCTCGGAATGTGAGGAGAGTATATAGAACATGCGTGCACAAAACGGCGCACAAAGCGCTCAAGAGGCAAAAGGCGATGCAGCTCGCATAGCGGCCATCCAGGCCTGCCACCTTCCTGACACTCCTCTGAACTCGCGCTTTGACGCCTTTACTCGTTTGGCAACTCGAATATTCAAGGCACCCATGTGTGCCATTTCTCTCCTCGACGAACGCTGTGTATGGTTCAAGTCCGCCGTGGGTTTGCAGTTCATCAGCGCTTCCCGGGAAGACTCATTTTGCGGCCACGTTGTCCGGCAGCCAGATCGGCTGCTGATCGTGGAGGACGCAACGCTGGACGAGCGCTTCGCCGACAGCCCGTTCACAAAGGGCGAGCCACATGTCCGCTTCTACGCCGGCGCCGCATTGTGCAGCCAAGAAGGATATGCGCTCGGATCCTTCTTCGTCGCCGATCACGTGCCGCGTCATTTCACCAAAGGGGAGGCAGGCCAACTGGCTGACCTGGCCGCTGGGGTGGAGGCTGTGCTGGCCCTGCACGAGAGCGTGATGTCACTCAGCAACGCGGTCAGCTGCGACTACCTGACCGGCTTGCTCAACCGCGGCCCCTTCGAGGTGCGGCTTGGGGAAGCCGTCGGCAAAGCTGAGCCTGGTGCGGCATGCGCGGTGATCTGCCTGGACGTCGACCGGTTCAAGAGGATCAACGACGCGCATGGACACGCCGTCGGCGATGCTGTGCTGGTCGAGACTGCCCGCCGTCTGCGCGCCGCCGTGCGTGCGACCGATCTGGTGGCCCGGCTGTCCGGGGACGAGCTGGCGGTCCTGATGCCTGGTCCGGTCAGGCTGGAGGACGCCCGCATGTTTGCCGAGCGGGTGCTTGCTGCCTTCGTGCCGCCGTTCCCGGTCGGCGATGCTTCCATCCCCATTCAGGTCTCGCTTGGTGCGGCATTGTGCCCAGACGATGCACAAACCGCCTCCAAGCTGCTCCATTGCGCCGATATGGCATTGTATCAGGCCAAACAGGCTGGAGGGAACCGCTACAGCGTCTTCAATCCAGCCCAGGAGAGTGCATTGCTCGCCTGCAGGCAGATGGAGGCCGACCTGGGCACCGCCGTCAGCCGCAACGATTTCCACCTGCATTGGCAGCCGGTGGTGGCACCGGCAACCGGGGTCCTGCGCGGCTACGAGGTGCTGCTGCGCTGGAAGCGGCCGGGCCATGGCCTGGTGCCGCCGTCCGAGTTCATCTCGGTTGCGGAGGCCTGCGGGCTGATCGCGGCAATCGATCGCTGGGTCTTGTCGGAGGCTTGCCGGCAGGCCTCGCTGTTGCCGCCTCACCTCGTCGTCTCGGTGAACATTTGGGCGGGATGGTTTCCGCTCGGCCGCCTCGCCGAAGTGGTGCAGCGCTCGCTCGACGCCAGCGGCATTGATCCGGAACGCCTGGAAATCGAGATCACCGAGCGTGTGCTGCTGGAGAACAACCCGGCCACGCTGCAGCAGATGCACGACCTCAAGGCGCTTGGCGTCAAGCTCGCATTGGATGATTTCGGGGCTGGCTACTCCTCGCTCAGCTACCTGTCCGCTTTTCCATTCGACACCATCAAGCTGGACCGCAGCCTTGTCGGGGACCTGTGCGTAAACTCCCGTTCCCGGGCCGTTGCGACCGCAGTGTTGAAGCTGGGCCATCAGCTCGGCATGGAAGTCTGCGCAGAAGGCGTAGAAAGGCCTGAGCAGGTGGCTATCCTGCGCGAAGACGGATACGACTGGATTCAGGGCTACCTGATTGGCCGTCCGGCGTCATTGCCAATTATGCAAGCATGGCAACCTGAGATCGTCGATGCCTTCGGACCACAACTAGGCCCTTGAAGCATTGTGGCATGGGCCGGGCAATGGGTGGAGTTGCCCCCAAGAAATCGGACACATGGCAGGTTGAAGGGCTATTCTGAACGTCAGAAGTCTTGATTTTTGCATTCAACCATCGGACCAAGGGGCACGATAGCGCAGGCTTCAGCCATGATCGCGCTTGCCGGCCAAAGAGTACGTGGTCCGGCACCGTCAACTTGGCTGTCGGCTGGCTTGCGAGATACGGCTGAGCCGGGTAGG
>CAXSHI010000364.1:0-3418 GCA_964236755.1 uncultured Acetobacteraceae bacterium | reverse complement strand
GCCTGCTCCGCCTCGGTCCAGCGGGCGATGAAGGCGTCGACCGGGTCCGGCAACGTCAGGCTCTCCAGGTCGCGGCGGGGTGAGCGGGACAGAGTGTGTCGGGGGCGGGACGCAGGCAAGGCCGGAGGCTGATGGGTAGTGGGTCATTTTGAATTTAGGAGCCTAGCCGAAGCAGGGAGGGTACGTTCACCGACGCACCTTGTGCAGCCTTCGCGACACAGAGCATTCCAGAACACGAAAAACGCATCTACCCTCTTAGCTTTAAAGGGATGGGTAGCAGGATGGCAAAAATCGTTGAGGATTTTACTGCCTTACGTGACATGCCTGTTACAGCTTTGATTCTTACGCTTATCGCCACAGGCTTGGCCATGAGCGGCAAGTTTAACGTCATGGCAACTCAAATATTATTTTTTATATCATTTATTATTGTAGCAATTTCGGTAAGAAACCAAGCATTACCTGTGTTATTAGGAGTCGTATTAACGGCTTCTGGTAGCCTTCTTCTACTTGCATATTGGGCGAGACCAGATGCAATACCATCTTACTTAGGACGATTCGATCCTAAGAGAATTGCAGTAGTATCTAGTATTAGATCAGTTGGTGGGATTAGGTTTGGAACAGCTGGAATGGTATTTAGCAATGGAAACCCCCAAGGAAGTTCCCTTGTCAGTTTTATGGATCAGTCTCATCTTAGAGTAGAAATAATAGACCATAAAATAGCAGTCTCGATAAATATTTTTGATCCATTAGGAAAACTTGTTGCAGAAGTGGTTCGTAACGAGTGGAAGGTGGCTCCATCTCCAGCTACATGGGACCTTAACTACAATAATGAAGCTTTAGAAATACTTAATCCGTCTGGACTGATTGCTCTTCAGGTAATTCTCTGTAACGATATTGCTAGCGTACAGGGAGAATTTTATGGTACTAATGGCAAAGGTGTTCGGCTAGTTGAGACTAATGCGACCTCTCAGGGATCCACTATACACTTTGTTCCCCTTCCTAATCAGACGGGAAAACCTGCACCAGAAATAAAGAAAATTTTTCTCTACCCGAGCAGTAAACATCTTGGAAAGTTGCTAAAGCCTAACGCTACTGCGTGTGACTAGCAATAAGAAGCACGATTTTCCTCCCAAATCTCAAGCATCTTCACGATGTTCGCGAGATCCCAAGGGGTCCTACTAACTTTCGCTGCCAATGCCGGAGTGCAGCGGAGGCTTTAGTGAATGCGGACCAAATTGTAGTGCATGGTGTGGATCGCGACGGAATGGTCATGGCTCTCGATCTTTTTTAAGTGCCATGCCGGGAATATGGCACCCTCACAGCCGAGGCGCATCAGGAACCGGCCGAGTGGATCGTTACAGAAAACTCAACCTGACCCACTACCGGCTGATGCCCCGAGGCGAGACCTGATTTGGCGATCAAGCCAGTGGGGTTGAAGCGGCGTGAGCCTCCCCACAGTGGGGAGGTTAGGGCCTCAACTTGCTCTCAGCCCCATGGCGATCCCCGCGAGCGCCGCAGCCGCCGCCAAGTCGGGATTGTTCTCCTGCGCAGACCTGTCCGCCAGGGTCATCCACAAAGTGCGGATGGTGGTTTCTTCTCCTGTGGCCCGGAGAGCCGCTTCGGCCTTGTCCAGCAGAACCCACACGCGCGGCTCTGCGCCCTCTTGGGCAAGATACTTCTTGTGCCAGGTCCTTCGGGCGTCTTCCGACAACTCAGCCAGTGCTCGACGCGGTGGAAGGTCGTACGCCGAGACACCTTCATCATCAGCCATTCAGACGGCTCACCTTCTTGCAGCCTCCCCACAGTGGGGAGGCTTCTTTGTAGTGTCATCCACTAACGGCGTCGCGTTGGCCTTTCCAGGCTAGGCTCATTGAGCGGTGCTGGAGGTTCGGTCCGCCTCGCCTGTTCCTCTATATGGCGTTCCGCACTTACGCCACGCAGTTCCGTTGCGAGGGCCTGCCGCCGTGTCGCCGCGACTGGCAGATTGCCGACGAACCGCTCTATGTCCTTTGCCAGTCGCCTGTCTCCAGCGTCGTCCGACACGCTCAGCGTTGACGCATGATCCAGGTAGGCTCTTTGGATGGTCGCCTGCCTACGACCGATCTCCGCCTCCCAGCCATAGGCGGGGCGCGGCCGAGGGGACGTCGCATCCTTGGTCGCCAGGCGGAGCGTGCGTGTGCTGGCGTCCGACGTGCGACCTTGCTTCTCGATCTTGTGGACTGCGATCCGATCCGACTTGCGGACCAGTCCGCGCGCTTGCCGGGGTGTTGCCTCCGCTTCCACGCCGTGCCGGCGCAGCTCGCGGGCGAACCGCTCTCGCCACTCCTGCAGATCCTCCGGTCCGGCCGTCAGGCGCTTCCCGTCGTTGCCGACCGAGCGGACGGTGACGTGGACGTGCGGGTGATCTTTGTCGTCGTGCCGAGCCATCAGCCATTCGTAGCGATCGGTGAAAGTCTCGCGCGCCCAGGTCCGAGCCGCTTCTTGTATACGATCCGGCGGGCTTCCAGGCGGCATCGACAGTATGATTGACACAGACTGGACGGCTTGCAGGTTGTTCCGGCCTCGCGCCAAGACGGCATTGTCTTGCAGCCAGTCGTCGTGCAAGGCGCGTACACTATCCCGGCTGGTTAGGATTTCACCGCACCTTGTCTCGACCAGTAGACGTCCATTACGAGTGATGTAGTCGAGGTGCGCCTTTAGGTGTTGTGCCCCACGTGTCCGACCAGTGATCTTGACCATGACCTCTGGACGCTTTGCTACGATGCGTGACAAGCGCGACTTGGCAGATGAAGAAAGAGAAGGGGAGTGGTTTGCACCACTCCCCTGTTTTAGCCTAGTATCTTTACCTTTTGCGGTGTTGGCGACGCGCCAGACCTCATCATCTCTGTTCTTTGCCATTTTTCAATTCATGTTATAGAGAACGATCAAGGCGGCTAACGTCAGGAAGCCAACTACCAGGCGGCCTGGCATCGAGGACCGACGCCGGCCATAGCGCCAGGCACCGACACGGCGGGGTGCCTGGTATCGAGCACGGGCTTCCGGCCGCCTTGTCGGCAGCAGACGGACCAGCACAGGGGAATGCGAACCAGGTGACGGCAGAGATTGCGCTACGGCTTCAATCACCTGTTGTGCCGTGGCCGCGTCCACCCGGAACAGCTCGCGCCGCTTGCGCACGCGCCGGGTGCCCAGCATCCGATGCACCGCCTTTTCTGCCGCCGCCATGTCGCTTACGGGCGAGCACCACGCGATCGAGCAGGGGGCGAGCAGCCCGGAGACGGAGGTGATTTCCGCAGCTCGAGTACGAGGGTCGCGGCCCGTGCGGCCGATCTTGACCATGCCCAGGCTCTCCCACGCAGGATGGGTCAGGACATAGACCCATCCGGGCACGGGGCGGTCGGCCGAGATCGCGTCCACAGGC
>CAXSHI010000363.1:0-3449 GCA_964236755.1 uncultured Acetobacteraceae bacterium | reverse complement strand
CCGCAGTATTGCCGGGCCACGCCGACCGACAGCGTGCCCTGCTTGGGCAGGGCGGCGCCGTCAATCACCAGGAAGGCGCCCGGGCCGCCCACCAGCCGGTCTGCCTCGTGCGCCAGCACCGTCCACACCGCGCTATCGTCCCAGGCCGTGCTGGCGATGAAATGCTGCAGCTGGTCGTGGCCCGCCAGCTCCAGCCGCGCCGCCATCGGCTGCAGGCTTTTGCGCTCGCCGGGGCTGAGCAGCCCACGCAGGTAGAGCGGCGCCCACGCCCGCCGCGTCTTGCGGCCCAGCACCGCCAGGAACGGCGCCAGCCATGCATCCAGGTCCCGCGTGCGGCTGCGTGCGTCAGACATAGAAACCTCCCACCCGCCTCTTAGCAGGTAGGCAGGCGAGGGCTAAACTGAAAATGCCCAGGTAATGTTAGGCTCTATGACTGAACTTGCGGGCTGGTAGCTTTTGGGCTGATTGAGTCTCTGGCCGTGCGATCCTGGGAGTGCTCGAATCTTCCGGAGTCGCACGGCCATGACCAGGACCTGCCTGGACGACACTCAACGGACATCGCTTAGGCTGGACGATGCAGCAATCTCGCACGCCTGGAAGCGTGACTAGGCGGCGCGGCGCTGCTTCGTCGAAGCCATGCTGTGGATCGCACGGTCGCGCCGTGGCGCGACCTGTCGGACGAGCTGGGCGTGTGACCCAGCGTATATCACCGCTGGCGACGCTGGTGCCTGCGCAGCTGGTAGGACCTGATGTTCGAAGCCATGCGCCCGACCTTGCCCGCGAACGGGCTGGTGCTGCTCGACAGCACGACGTGCAAGGCCCAGCGCGCCGCCAGTGGCGCACGCCGCGGCACGGCTGCGGCCGAGGCGCTTGGGCGTTTCCGGTCGCCCGGGCCGAGCAGGCGGGCGACGTAGAGCGGCAGCATGGCCCAGCGGGCACGGTGCGACAGCTCTGCCAAGAACGGTTCTAGCCACTGCCCCAGGTCAGCACGCCAAGTCTCGTCCATCGACGTCACTATTTGGTCCCGGGAAGTCGTGACGCCAACGGGTCTCGAAGTTTGGTTCTCCCGCACTTTGCGTGCTGTCGGGCTTGTACGACGCGGGTCGATCAGCAGAGACACGGCTCCACCTTCCTGGCGGTTCCTCCCGTGTCCTTGACCCTGCTGTCTTTCGTCCCACCCTCCCTCAAGGTGACGCGGGTGTTATCGACAACCGGGAGCGTCACCATCGAAGCGGTGCCGTGTTCACCGGCCGCGGATTGCCCGACATGCCGCGTGCCGTCCCGACGCGTGCACAGCTCGTATCACCACGTGCTGCACGATCTCCCATGGCAGGGTCGGCCGGTGGTGATCCACGTCGCTGCTCGCCGGTTCCACTGCCTCAATCGCCTCTGTGCCCGTCGGACCTTCGCCGAGCGCCTGACCGAGGTGACGCACTGTTCCGGTCGTTGGACCGGGCGGCTGCGAGATCTCCAGCATCACCTCGGCCTCGCGCTTGGCGGCGAGGCCGGAGCCTGTCTGGCCATCCGGATCTCCGCGCCGACAAGCCCGGACACGCTGCTGCGCCTGGCATCGACCCGTCGATCCGCCGAAGTCGTGCGGGCGCCGCGTGTCCTCGGGATTGACGACTGGGCCTGGAGGCGTGTGCGTCGCTACGGCACGGTGCTGGTCGACCTCGAGACGAACCAGATGGTCGATCTACTGTCCGATCGCGAGGTCGCCTCCATCGCCGCCTGGCTGCGTGACCGGCCAGGCGTCGAGATCGTCGCCCGTGATCGAGCCGGTACCTATGCCGACGGCATCCGTCAGGGTGCTCCGGATGCCGTCCAGGTCGCCGATCGATGGTACCTGCTCCGCAACCTCGGCGAAGCCGTCCAGGCCCTGGACAACCGGCATGCCGCCGCAGCACGACGCGCCGCCCAGCGTGTCCGGTCGCATCTGGCTGCAGTCCCTGTGCCTACCGTCGCAGACGTAAAGTCCCTCTCGCCGACTTCGACCGCCACCCAGCTGGCGAGCGCTGCGTCGAGGGAACACCGGCAGGCGCAATACGAGGAAGCCGCGCGGCTCTACGACGTCGGCGCCACGATCACCCGCATCTCCACCGAGCTAGGCGCCGACCGCAAGACGGTCCGTGGCTGGCTCCTCCTCGGCCATGCACCGCTGTGGCAGCAGCCATCCGGCGACAGCACCCTGATCCCTTCAAGCCCTTTCTCGGCCGCCGCTGGAGCGAGGGATGCCGCAACGCCGCCCGGCTGTGGCGCGAACTCCTGCCCCTCGGCTTTCGCGGTGGCTCGTCCGTCGTAAGGGACTGGGCGGCGGGCCATCGTGGCGTTGTCCTCGGCAAGGACGGACTCGAAGGACACCCGCTGCCTCCGGTCTGGCCAGTCCCGAGCGGCTACCGCCTGGCGCGCTTGCTGACGACGAGCCGGTCACGGATGGATGCGGAGGAGCGTCTGTTCGTCTCGCACCTGCTAGGCGCGGAGCCCGCGCTGGATGTGGCTGTCACCTGGGCCAGGAGGATGAACAAGCTGCTTCGCCGCAGGGCGGCCGAAAGCCTCGACGAGGTGCTCGCAGCCGCGACCAGCACGCTGTTTGCCCGGTTCGCGGCGAGCCTGCGCCGCGACTTCGATGCGATCAGCGCGGCACTCGTGCTGCCATGGACCACCAGTCCCGTCGAAGGCCAGGTGAGCCGGATCAAGATGCTGAAGCGCACGATGTACGGTCGGGCTGGGTTCGAACTGCTCCGCGCCCGCGTCCTGCAGGCAGCCTGAAACGCCAACAGCACGCAAAGTGCGGGAGAACCAGCACTCAACGCCTAGCGACACTCTGACGCGAGGGGCGGAGGAAGCGCTATGGCAGGCAGTCTTCACGGCAGCGCCCGAACGACGCTGCGAGCTCGAGCCGAGCTCCAAACATCGAAAGAGATAACCGGCACCCTGGCCCAGTGCTACGGCCTGAGCCGCACCACCGTAGTCAAGTGGCGCACCAGAACGAGTACGGCCGATGGCACCCATGGGACCGGCAGCGCCGCCCGGCGTCGTGCTGAGCCCAAAGGAAGAGGCCATAGTGGTCGAGTTCCGTCGCCGAACCCTGCTGCCGCTCGACGACGTGCTCGGCTGCCTGCGCGACACCATCCCGAAGCTGACACGCTCCAGCCTGCATCGATGCCTCGAACGCCACTCCATCTCCCGCCTGCCCGACGACCCGGACAAGGCCTCCAGGCGGGGCAAGTTCGCCGACACCGCAATCGGCTACGTCCACGTCGACATCAGCGAGCTGCGCCTGGCCGAGGGCAAGCTGACCATGGTCCTCGCCATCGATCGCGTGTCGAAGTTCACCTATGTCGAATTCCGCGACGACGCCGGGAAGATGAACGGAGCCGACTTCCTGCGCGGTGTGGTGGCAGCGTTTCCTTATGCCATCCACACCGTACTGACCGACAACGGCATGG
>CAXSHI010000362.1:0-3478 GCA_964236755.1 uncultured Acetobacteraceae bacterium | reverse complement strand
CCGTGGCGATCTCGGCCAGCCTGCACCGCCACGGCGTGACCGTGACGTTCGGGCAAAGCCTCCCGTCCCTGGTCCAACTGGCCAACGCGCAATTCGGCATCCGCCAGATCGCCTACCGGACGGAGAACGCGGGCGGCACCATGGCGGACGGCTATGCCCGCATCTCCCGCAAGGTCGGCGTGGTGACGGCGCAGAACGGCCCGGCCGCCGCCTTGCTGGTCCCGCCGCTGGCCGAGGCGCTGAAGGCGTCCGTTCCCATCGTGGCGCTGGTGCAGGAGGTGGCGCGCAACACGTTCGACAAGAACGCCTTCCAGGAGCTTGACCATACTGCCCTGTTCGCCGGCTGCGCCAAGTGGCTCCGCCGCGTGGACCACCAGTCCCGCGCCGAGGACTACGTGGACATGGCCTTCACCGCCGCCGCGACCGGCCGCCCGGGTCCGGCCGTGCTGCTCCTGCCGTCGGACCTGCTTGCCGAAACCGCCAGGATCGCCAACGCCCGCTCGGCCAGCCTCGGCACGTTCCCGCTGGACCGCGTGGCGCCCGACCCGGCGGCCATCGAGCGCGCCGCGGACCTCCTCGCCAACGCCCGTGCGCCCATCGTGATCGCTGGCGGCGGTGTCCACCTGTCCGGCGCCGCCGATGCGCTGGCAGGGTTGCAGGAGACGGCGTCGCTGCCCGTCGCGACGACGAACATGGGCAAGGGGGCGGTGGACGAGCGCCACCCGCTCTCGCTCGGGGTCGCGGCGAACGCGATGGGGCGCCACGGCAGCACCCGGCACCTCCGCCCCATGATGGACCGGGCGGACGTCGTGCTGCTTGTGGGGACCCGCACCAACCAGAACGGCACGGACTCCTGGGCGCTGTACCCGCGGGGGGCGACCTTCATCCACATAGATGTGGACGGCCAGGAGGTCGGGCGGAACTACGAGGCGGTCCGCGTCGTCGGCGACGCGAAGCTGGCGCTGGAGGCCCTGCACGCCGCACTGTCCCGGCGCGATCTGGCGGCGCGCACCGCCGGGCGGGCGGGCCTGGAAACCGAAATTGCCGAGGGCAAGCGCCGGTTCCAGGAGGCTACGGCCGCGCTGTCAGGGTCCGGCGCAAGCCCCCTGCGGCCGGAGCGGGTGATGGCCGCCGTCGCCGAGGTGATGACGCCGGAGACGATCATCGTCGGCGATGCCAGCTACTCCACGCTCTGGATCACCAACTATCTCGTGTCGCAGCGGGCGGGCCAGCGCTTCCTGACCCCGCGCGGGCTGGCCGGGCTGGGCTGGGGGCTGCCGATGGCGCTGGGGGCGAAGGTCGCCATGCCCGACGCCCCGGTCATCTGCATCAGCGGCGACGGCGGGTTCGGCCACTGCTGGGCGGAGCTGGAGACTGCCCGGCGCATGAAGCTGCCGGTGGTGCTGATCGTGCTCAACAACGGCATCCTCGGCTACCAGAAGCACGGCGAGACCGTGGCCTACGGCCAGCATACGGACGCCGTGTTCTTCGAGCCCGTCGATCACGCCGCCATCGCCCGCGCCTGCGGCTGCAACGGGCGGCGGATCGAGCAGGCGGACGACCTGCTGCCGGCGCTGCGGGAGGCGCTCGCCGCGGATTGCCTGACCCTGATCGAGGTCATGACCGATCCGGACGCCAAGCCGCCGCTCGGCTTCTTCGACAAGAGCATCTGATCGCGCACCCCGGCTGCCGCCCCCCGGGCGGGCAGGCCGGGACCGGATAGGGAGGAGGCAGGCCATGCTTGCGGTGCAGAAGACATCCCCGGCGTTCGGCCTCACCCTTGCGGACGTGGCGCCGCCGCAGCCGGGGCCGGGCGAGGTGCTGGTCGAGGTTGATGCGGTCGGCATCTGCGGCAGCGATGTCCACGTCTATGAGTGGACCTCCAGCTACGAGTGGATGGAGCCGATGATGCCGCTGACCATCGGCCACGAGTTCGCCGGCCGGGTCGTGGCGGCGGCGCCGGACGTGACGCTCCCGGTGCTGGGGCGGCGCGTCACGGTGCTGCCCGGGGTGGCGTGCGGGCGCTGCCGCTTCTGCACCGCCGGGCAGCCAGAGCGATGCGAGCGCCGCGCCATCATCGGCCTGACCCGGCACGGCGCCTTCGCCCGGCACGTCACGGCGCCGGCCGGCAACTGCATCGTGCTGCCGGACGGCATGGACATGGAGCTGGCTGCGCTTACGGAGCCGCTCGGCATCGGCGCGCAGGCGGTCGAGGTCGGCGGGGTGGCGCTGGGCCAGACCGTCGTCGTGCTGGGGGCGGGGATGATCGGCCTGGGCACCGCGATGATGGCCCGGCTGGCCGGGGCTGCCACGGTGGTCATCGCCGGGCTGGACGACGACGCGCGGCTGTCGGCGGCGCGGGGCCTCGGCTTCCAGCACACGGTGGACCTGCGGCACGAGAGCCTGAAGGATGCCGTGTCGCGCATCGCGGACGGCAAGGTGGACCGGGTGTTCGAGGCGACCGGGGCGGCATCCAGCATCACGGATGGGCTGGGCGTGCTGCGCCAGGGCGGCGTGCTGGTCGCAACCGGCATCCACGCCCGCCCGGTCGAGGTCAACATGACCGACCTGGTCCGCAGGAGGCACCAGATCCGGGGGTCGCACGGGGCGCCCCGGGCCACCTGGCTGACCGTGCTGCAGCTGCTCGCGCAGTCCGGCGAGATGTTCCGCCCGCTGATCTCCCACCGGATCACGCTGGCCGAGACGGTGAGCGGCTTCGAGTTCAGCCGCAGCAAGGCGGCGGTGAAGGTAATGGTGCTGATGCAGTAAGGCCACAGCGACAGAAACAGGCTCGATCAATAAATCGACTGCCACAAAAGCCAAAGGGAAAGGAAGCTGCCATGGTGTCCAATCAAGTCTTGCCGGAGCCGTCTCGTCCGGCGTTCGGGACCGTGTGGGACCGTCGATTGCTGCACTACCCGCAGCGGGGCGTGCGCCAGGCGCTTCTGCTGCTTGTCGTGGCGATCACGGTGGCGCTTTACTACGAGTTGTATGTCGGCGGCGGCGTGGCGACCTTGATGCTGACCGAGCTGCGCATGCCGTTCGGGGTTTTCGTGCTTGTGCTGGCCGTGGGCAACCTGGCCGGCGCGTTCGGCTCGCTGTTTGCCGGGTTCTCGGACCGGTTCGGGAGGGCGAACCTCATCGTCTATGGCCTGCTGATCGTCAGCCTGATAACGCTGTTCGTGCTGCCCCGCGTGACGACGCCGCTGCAGTTCGCCTTTGCATCCTGCGCCGTGGCGGTCGTGGAGGGCGTGATCCTTGTGACCACGCCGGCGCTGATGCGCGACTTCTCGCCCCAGGTCGGCCGGGCGGCGGCGATGGGGTTCTGGACCGTCGGGCCGGTGCTGGGCAGCCTCATGGTGAGCGCCGTGAACACCCTGACGCTGCCCAGCCTGCAGACCTGGCAGAGCCAGTTCCACATCTGCGGCGTGGTCGGGCTGCTGATGTTCGTGGTCGCCTTCTTCGGACTGCGCGAACT
>CAXSHI010000361.1:0-3488 GCA_964236755.1 uncultured Acetobacteraceae bacterium | reverse complement strand
ACCTTCACCGTGACGCTTCCCTTGACAAATCCAACCCCGAATAGGACCACGCTTTGACGCAACGTGCTGACGATGCCGGCAATGGCGGAAAAGAGATTGAGCGGATCAGCAGTCTTGTTCCGGGACTGGATGCGGTCCTGTGCGGCGGCCTATACATGATCCAGGGACCGCCCGGCATGGGCAAGACCATCCTGGCCAACCAGATCATCTACAGCCAGGCTGCGAACGGAGGCCGCGCTCTCTACATCACGGTGCTGGGCGAGAACCACGGGCGCATGATGGCGCACCTGCGCCCGTTGCGGTTCTTCGATGACGCCCTGGTTCCGGACCGGGTGGCCTACATCAGCGGCTACAACACGCTCGAGACGGACGGCCTCAAAGGCCTGTTCACGCTGATAAGCCGTGAGGTCCTGGCCCGGAAGGTCACGCTTCTGGTCCTGGACGGCATAAGCGCGGTCGAGGAGAAAACCGGGGACGAATTCGAGGTCAAGCGGTTCACCCACGAGTTGCAGACGCTGGCCTCGGCAACTGACTGCACGATGTTCCTGTTGACCAGCGTGGTGGGCGCCATGTCGGCGCCGGAGCACACGATGGTGGATGGGCTGATCGAGTTGCGGCAGCGCCCTAACAGCCCCCGGACCGAGCGCCGGCTGGTGGTCCACAAGTTCCGTGGCACTGGCTTCCTGGAAGGCGAGCACGCCTTCCGCATCACCCGCGATGGCTTCACGGTGTTCCCCCGGATCGAGGCCCTGCTTGCGACGCCCACGCGCCGCACGCCACCGCCACGGACGCGCGTGTCATCCGGTGTCGCCACTCTCGACGTGATGTTTAACGGCGGCATTCCCGAAGCGACGATGACGGGGCTGGTGGGACCGTCCGGTGCGGGAAAGACCACGCTTGGCCTGCACTTCCTGGCTGGCTCGACCCCCGCCGAGCCTGGCCTGTTGTTCGGCTGCTACGAGCCGCCGGAGCGCGTGCGCTACAAGGCGGCGACAATGGGCCTTGATCTCGCCGGGGTGGAGGAGCGGGGGGACCTGGAAATCCTTTGGTATCCCGTGGGCGAATACATCTTGGACGAGCTTGCCGACCGGCTGCTTGAGGCCGTCCGCAGGCGCGGGGTGAAGCGGCTGCTGGTTGACGGTATCTCCGGCTTCCAGCAGGCGGTACTTGAACCCGAACGCATCGTGCGCTTCTGGTCAGCCTTATCGAACGAGCTGCGGGCGCTGGGCATCACGACGCTTTACACCCTGGAGTTGCCAGACCTCACCAGCCAGGACCTTCGCGTGCCAGTGAGCGGGATCGCCACCCTGTCCGAGGTGATGGTGCTTGTGCGCTACGTCGAGCTTCGGTCCCGGCTGTACCGCTTGATTTCGCTGTTCAAGGTGCGGGAAGGAAGCTTCGACCCCACCATCCGGGAGTTCACGATCAGCGACACCGGCGTCGTCGTCGGCAAGCCGTTCGAGGGCGTCGAGGCTGTCCTGAGCGGGATGGCGCGCGAGGTCGCCAGGGGTGTGCCTGTGGTTCCGCTTGTAGGCGCCGGCTTGGGCTTGGCCGATGCTGGCACTGGCCGAACGGGGTGAGCGCCGTTGCAACGGTGCTGATCGTTGACGACGAGTTCGCCATCGCTGACTTGTTGGAGCTGTTCCTCACTGATGAGGGGTACAAGGTGGTGCTGGCGGGAAACGGCCGCCAAGGGCTGGAGCGCCTGGCGGAAGGTCCGCTCCCGGACCTGGTCATATCCGACTACATGATGCCGGTCCTCGACGGTGCCGGCCTGATACAGGCGATGCGGGAGAACGAGGCGCAGCGCAGCATCCCCTGCATCGTCATGACCTCGATGCCGGAAGCGGCCATACGTACGCGCATCATAGGCTATGCGGCTTACGTCCAGAAGCCATTCCACCTTGCCGCCATGGTGCGACTGGTCACGTCCATTCTTTGTGGCCCACGATCAGAGGAGTGAGTGCTCTTTAACCATTTGTGGAACTCCATCATGGGTCAGCACTGGCAGCAGGCTGTACCACTTCAGCAAACGACCTGATACCGTTGGCGAAGTCGCCCAGCCTGCCGAAGCGCCCATCTGAGTGCGACAACAGCTCGGCCTCGCCCGAGGGAAAACCGGCCTATTCACGGCCGTTGGCGCCGTGAACGAACAGGCAACCCCGACTTCGCCAACAGTGTCCGACCTATACACGAAGTGCAACACTTGGCCTTCGTTCGATAGACACCGTGAGCGCCAGCAATCGGCCGAGGCGCTACGATGCTGGATGGTCTATTTGCATGATGCCGTGGTCACTGGGCCAGCTATGGGCGTGGTGCTTTCAGGTATTCCAGCCACCACCTGACCGGCTCCGGCGCTGGCGCATCGGCCTTGGGCGCCGCCGGGACCAGTTTCGGTTTGGCCTGCCTTGCCATTGCAACCTTTGCAGCTTGCAGGGCGTCCCGCTCGGCCGCGATGCGCTGCAGCTCGGCGCGTAGCCCTGACATCGCCGCTTCGCGCTCCTCGATGGTGTCCCGCGCCACGCGGGTTGCCTGCTCGGACCGGGCTAGGGCCGCTTGCAGGCTGACAATGGCGGCCTGGGCGTCGGTCAGGGCCTGCTCGGCGCGCTGCCGGGCCTCCCGTTCCCCGGCCAGCTCTCTTTGTCCGTCGCCTGCGATGCGGCTTGCCGGCACGCGCTCGACGAGCACCTCTCCGTTCCGGGCGAAGCGCGCCCGGCGTTGAGGCCCAGTTTGGGCGGACACGGCCGCACCCGCTGGCCCGCCCTGGCCGACCCCTGCCTTGGTGCCCAGCCTGCCGAGCGCCAGGCGCATCCGCTCCTCGACAGAGCTGTCAGCGGATTCGTCGTCATCACGCCGGAGTGGCGCGTTGGTGTCAGGCATAGGTTCGTCGTTCTCCGCTGTCGGCCTGATTGGCGCCGGGCTGCTCAGTTCCATGCCAATTGGGCGATACTGCGCTGCACAAAACCTAACTTGCTGTCCCGCTTGGACGCGGTAGGGTCGTCCTGCAGCATGACCCCGCGTCGTGCTTGCAGGACGTTTCCTCCCTAAACTTGGTGGTCCCCCTCGGGGGCCGCCGCCTTTTGCCGGTAGTTGCGCACGCTCGTCCAAGGTTGCGTCTGCCAGCCGCCAAAGGCATTGCCGGACCGTTACCTTTGGCACGAGCCTTTTGCAAGGTGCTGTCACGGTTAACCTGGCTGATTGATGTCGGCAGCATCCGCCCTCTGCGTATTCCGGTGATTGCGATCGGCTGGTCCGGCCGATGGTAATCACCCATTCCGGTGATCGCGATCATCTGCGGCACGTCGCTCTTTGCGGGGCGGCGGGCAGCAGGGCGGCAGTGGGTCGATACGACTGACGGTTGCAGGTGTGTCATTCGCCCGGGTCGGCCGTCAATGCCTCTGTGGCGGTGCGCCGCTTGCGCATGCTGGCGCCCTTCAGCTCCAGGCGGTGGGCACGGTGGACGACGCGATCCAGAATGGCGTCTCCCA
>CAXSHI010000360.1:0-3498 GCA_964236755.1 uncultured Acetobacteraceae bacterium | reverse complement strand
CAGGATCAGCACGCCGCCCATGGTGGGCGTGCCCTTCTTCTCGATCAGGTGCCGGGCCGGGCCGTCCGTGCGGATCGGCTGGCCGCCGCGCTGCACGGAGGTTAGCCAGCGGATCACCATCGGCCCCAGCAGGAAGCTGATGAACAGCGCCGTGAGGCACGCGGCGCCGGAGCGGAAGGTGATGTAGCGGAACAGGTTCGCCAGGATGAACTGCTCGGCGGACAGGCGGGACAGATAGGCCAGCATCAGCCCGGCGCTCCCGGCTGTTCCAATGCCGCCACGACCAGGCGCATGCGGCTGCCGAGGCTGCCCTTGACCAGGACGGCGTCGCCGGGCCGCACCGCGGCGGCGACCAGGGGCGCCAGCGCCGCGCTGTCCGGCGCGTGCGCGCCGCGCCGCCGGCCCGGCACGCCGTCGAAAAGGTGCCGCATCAGCGGGCCGCAGGCATAGAGCAGGTCGGCGCTGGACGTGACGTCATGGGCGAGGCCCGCATGTTCCGCCGGGCCGAACTCGCCGAGTTCCAGCATGTCGCCCAGCACCGCGACCCGCCGGCCCGGCAACCCCGCCAGCACGCCCAACGCCGCCCGAACCGAGGCCGAGGAAGCGTTGTAGCTCTCGTCGAGCAGCAAGACGCCGCCGTCGCGGACCCTACGCTGCAAGCCGCGGCCCGCGCCCGGGGCGAAGGCGGACAGTGCTGTCGCTGAAACAGATACATCAAGGCCGAGCGAAGCGCAGGCCGCGAGCGCCGCGACCGCGTTCAGCGCCATGTGTGTCCCCGGCGCCGCCAGCGGGAACGCGACATCCTGGCCGCAAACCCGGGCCTGCACCGGACCCGTTCGCAGCAGGCGCGCATCGGCGCCGGACGCCTCGCCGAAGGTGATCACCCGGCCCGGCGCCGCCTCCGCCATGCGCGCGAGGAACGGGCTGTCGCCGGGCAGGATGGCGAGGCCTTGGGGTTCGAGGCCCTGCAGCACCGACGCCTTCTCGTCGGCGATGGCCTCCAGGCTGCCGAGGTGGCCGATATGCGCGCTGGCGACCGCGGTCACGACCGCGACGTGCGGGGCGGCGAGCCGGGCCAGCGGCGCGATCTCGCCGGGGTGGTTCATGCCGATCTCGGCGACGCAGAACGCGCCGCCGGGCGGCAGTCGCGCGAGGGTCAGCGGCACGCCCCAATGGTTGTTGTAGGACGCCTCGGCCGCATGGGTGGAGCCGAAGGCGGACAGGGCCACCCGCAGCATCTCCTTCGTCGTCGTCTTGCCGACGCTGCCGGTGACGGCGACCATGCGTCCATTGAAGCGCGCCCGGCCCGCCCGGCCCAAGGCGTGCAGGCCGGCCAGGGTGTCGCCCACCACCAGCAGCGGCGCGTCGTCCGGCAGGCCGTCCGTGCGGTGCACCATGGCGCCGGCAGCACCCCGGGCCAGCGCGTCCGCGACAAAGGCGTGCCCATCCGTGTCGCCCTGGAGCGCCACGAACAGGTCGCCGGGCCGCAGGCTGCGGCTGTCGATCGACACGCCCGAGGCGTCGAACGGCCGGCGGAACGCGCCACCCGTCGCGGCCCGCAGCGCGTGGGGGGTCCACAGCGCCGTCACAGCAGGCCGCGCACGGTGGCCGCGTCGTCGAACGGCAGCACGGCGGCGCCCACGGTCTGGCCCTGCTCGTGGCCCTTGCCCGCAACGGCCAGCACGTCGCCGGGGGCGAGGCCCTCCATGGCGGCGGCGATGGCGGCACGTCGGTCGCCGATCTCGATGGCGCCGGGCAGGGCGGCGAGGATGGCGCGGCGGATCGCGGCCGGATCCTCGCTGCGCGGGTTGTCGTCGGTGACGACCGCGCGGTCGGCCCCGCGGGCGGCGGCGCCCATCAGCGGGCGCTTGCCGGGGTCCCGGTCGCCGCCGGCGCCGAACACCACATGCAGCCGCCCGGCGGTGTGCGGGCGCAAGGCCGCGAGCAGACGGTCCAGCGCGTCGGGCGTGTGCGCATAATCGACGTACACCGCGGCGCTGTTGGGCAGCGTCGCCGCCAGCTCCATCCGGCCGCGCACGCCGCGCAGCGCCGACAGGCGGTCCAGCGCGTCCGCGGTGCCGGTGGCCATGGCCAGCCCGGCCGCCAGCAGCGCGTTGTCGGCCTGGAACCGTCCCGGAAGCGGCAGGAACAGCTCATGCCGGGTGCCGTCCGCCTCGATCTCAAGCACTTGGCCGCCCGGCTGCGGGACGGCGCGCAGCAGGTGCAGCAGGTCGCCCGCCTCGCCGACCCGGTGCAGCGCCAAGCCGCGCCGCGCCGCGATGTCCCGCAGCGCGTCCATCGTGCCCGGCTCTAGCGCCGTGCTGGCGACCGCCGGGGCGCCCCGGGGCAGCAGCGCGTCGAACAGGCGGAGCTTGGCGGCGCGATAGGCGTCCATCGTCCCGTGGTAGTCCAGGTGGTCGCGCGTCAAGTTGCTGAACCCGGCCGCCGCCATCCGCACGCCGTCCAGCCGGAACTGGTCGAGGCCGTGCGACGACGCTTCCAGCGCCACCGCCCGCACGCCGTCACGCGCCAGCGCCGCCAGTGTTTCCGCCAGCGTCACCGGATCGGGCGTGGTCAGGCCGGGGCTGCCCTGCCGGCTCCGTGTGATCAGCCCGAGCGTGCCGAGGCTCGCGGCCTCCACCCCGGCGTCGGCCAGGATCTGCCGCAGGAACTCGGCGGTGCTGGTCTTGCCGTTGGTGCCGGTGATCGCGACGACCCGCTCCGGCTGCGGGCCGGACCGCAGCGCCGCGAGCCGGGCCAGGGCGCGGCGCGGCTCGGCGTCGAGGATCAGCGGGCGCGGGGGCACGCCCGGAGGCCAGGCGGTGCCCGACCGCGCCAGCACGGCCGAAGCGCCGCGCGCCACCGCGTCGGCGATGAAGCTGCGCCCGTCCACGCGGGCGCCGGGCAGCGCGGCATACAGCATGCCCGGGCGGACGGCGCGGCTGTCGGCCGTCATGCCGGTCACATCGGGCAAGCCGGGTGGCGATGCCATGCCCAAACGCCTCAGCATGTCAGCGAGCCGCAACGGAAGTGGCCAGGTCGGCGGCCATGGGGCCGGCCTCCTGCCGCGACGTGGCCGGCTCATGCGGCGCGGGCGCCGCGGCCGGGGTGGCTTGCGGATGCGCCGGGCCGTGCGCGAGGGAGGTGTCCGGGGCGGGCCGCCACCCCGCGGGCCGGCCCGGCCGCAACGCCATCGACAGACCCGCCTGCGTCGCCGCCGCCGTCAGGGTCTCCGGCATCAACCCCAGCATCGGCCCGATCCGTGCGATCACCCGCCCGGCGCCCGGCGCGCTCACGGCGCCGGCCGTCGAGTAGCCGCCGGTGCTCGCGTTGCCCTTCGGCTCGTCCAGCATGAAGTATACGGCGTAGCGCGGCGCGTTCATTGGGAACACGCTCATGAAGGCGCTGATGTTGGCGTGCTTGCGGTAGCCGTGGCCCATGGTCTTCTCCGCCGTGCCGGTCTTGCCGCCGACGAAGTAGCCCGGCACGTCCGCGGGC
>CAXSHI010000359.1:0-3522 GCA_964236755.1 uncultured Acetobacteraceae bacterium | reverse complement strand
CCTGGGGGATTACGAGGACCCGGCCGCGTTGCGCCGCTTCGCCGAGGCCGCCGACGTGATCACGTTCGAGTTCGAGAACGTGAGCGCCGCCGGGCTGGATCTGCTGGCCTCCTTGCGCCCCGTCCACCCTTCCCCGGGCGTGCTGCGCATCAGCCAGGACCGCGTGCTGGAAAAGAGCTTCCTGGCCGACGCCGGAGTGCCGACGGCACCATGGCGGGCAGTGGAGGCGCTGCCCGACCTGCATGGCGCCGTCGAGGCCTTAGGCCTGCCGGCCGTGCTGAAGACGACCCGACTCGGCTATGACGGCAAGGGGCAGGCCTTGCTGCGGGCGTGGGAGGATGTCGAACCCGCGTGGGCGGCGCTCGGCCCCAAGCCCTTGGTGCTCGAGGGCTTTGTCCGCTATGCCTGCGAGGTCAGCGTCATCGTCGCCCGCGGGGCGGATGGCGCCGGAACGGTGTTCGACGTGATGGAGAACCGGCACCGCGACGGCATCCTCGACCTCACCCTGGCGCCGGCCCAGGTGGCGCCGGGCACGGCTGCGGAGGCGCAGCGGGTAGCCTGGCGCGTGGCCGATACGCTGGGGTTGATCGGACTGCTGGCGGTGGAGATGTTCGTGGACCCGTCGGGGCGCGTGTTGGTCAACGAGATCGCGCCGCGTCCGCACAATTCCGGTCACTGGACCATCGACGCCTGCCCGGCGAGCCAGTTCGAGCTGCACGTCCGCGCCGTTGCCGGCCTGCCGCTGCCGCCCGGCAGGCGGCACGCGGACGCCGTGATGAAGAACCTGGTGGGACCTGAGGAGGCGGCGCTCTGGCCGCAGGTCGTCGCGACCCCCGGCCTGATCCCGCATCTCTACGGCAAGGCGGAGGCCCGGCCTGGCCGCAAGATGGGCCATGCGACCCGGCTGTTCCCCTTGGGTGGCTTGCCGGGTGACGAGGGCATCCGGCGGGCGCTGGGCTGTCTCGCGCCAGCTTGACCGGCTCGGATGCCTGCGGCGCCAGGCGCGCGTGTGGCGGCGTCGGCTTGTCGTCAGGCGGGCCAGATGCGATTGTCTGAAAGGCGACCGGCCCGGCTTGGGCAAGCAATACGAGGACCGCATGGCCAAAATCAAGGTAGCAACTCCCGTCGTCGAACTCGACGGCGATGAGATGACGCGCATCATTTGGGGCTTCATCAAGGACAAGCTGATCCTTCCCTACCTCGACATCGACTTGAAGTACTACGATCTCGGCATCGAGTACCGGGACCAGACCGACGACCAAGTCACGGTCGATGCCGCCAACGCCATCAAGCAGTATGGCGTCGGGGTGAAATGCGCCACCATCACGCCGGATGAGGCCCGGGTCACGGAATTCATGCTGAAGAAGATGTGGCGCAGCCCGAACGGCACGATCCGCAACATCCTGGACGGCACGATCTTCCGCGAGCCCATCATCTGCGCCAACGTGCCTCGCCTGGTGCCGCACTGGACCCAGCCCATCGTCATCGGACGCCACGCCTATGGCGACATCTACCGCGCGACCGAGCGGAAGATCCCCGGGCCCGGCAAGGTCACGCTGACCTACCACCCGCCTGGCGGCGAGCCGGAGGTGATGGACATCTTCGATTTCAAAGGCCCTGGTGTCGCCATGGGGATGCACAACACTCGCGCTTCCATCGAGGGGTTCGCCCGTGCCAGCTTCAACTACGGCATCGCCCGCAAGTATCCTGTGTATCTGTCCACCAAGAACACGATCCTCAAAGCCTATGACGGCATGTTCAAGGACGTATTCCAGGAGATCTTCGATGCCGAGTTCGCGGCCGAGTTCAAGCAACTCGGCCTCACCTACGAGCATCGCTTGATCGACGACATGGTCGCCAGTGCGCTCAAGTGGAACGGCGGCTATGTCTGGGCCTGCAAGAACTACGATGGCGACGTGCAGAGCGACATCGTGGCGCAGGGCTTCGGCAGCCTTGGCCTGATGACCAGCGTGCTCATGAGTCCCGACGGCAAGACGGTCGAGAGCGAGGCCGCGCACGGCACGGTGACGCGGCACTACCGCGAGCACCAGAAAGGGCGGGAAACCAGCACCAACCCGATTGCCTCCATCTTCGCCTGGACGCGCGGGCTGGCCTATCGCGGCCGGTTCGACGCGACGCCCGACGTCACGGCCTTCGCCGACACCCTGGAGCGGGTCTGCGTCGAGACCGTGGAGAGCGGCGCCATGACCAAGGACCTCGCCAGCCTGATCGGCCGGCAGCAGCCCTGGCTCAACACGCAGGACTTCCTGGACCGCATCGACGCCAACCTGCAAACGGCCATGGCGGTCTCGAAGGCGGCCTGACCCGGAACAGCGCCCGCCAACCTGGCAGGCGTTTTTAATAAGGAATGCCCATGGACGGACTACAAGGCTTGGCGAGCTATCCCCTGCCCCGACGCAACGTGATCATGACCGGGCTGATCAGCGGGTTTACGCTCGCGACCACGCGGGTCGAGGCGCAGGCGATCCACACCGACTCGGCCGGGCTTGTCGCCGGGGAGACCATGGTTCCGACCGGCCAGGGCGATCTGCCGGCTTATTTCGCCCGTCCGGACGGCGCCGGGCCGTTCCCGACCGTGTTGGTCATCGAGGAGATTTTTGGGGTCCACGAATATATCAAGGACACCTGCCGGCGCTTGGCGAAAGCCGGGTATCTCGCCGTGGCACCCGAGCTGTATGCGCGGATCGGCGACCTTTCCAAGATGACCGACGTGAACGCCATCATCCGCGACGTGATCAGCAAGGCGCCTGACGGCCAACTGCTGCAGGACCTGGACTCGACGGCGACATGGGCGGCAGCCAATCATGGCGACCTCAAGCGATTGGCTGTGACCGGGTTCTGCCGCGGCGGCCGCGATACATGGCTTTATGCAGCCCACAACCCCGCCCTGAAGGCGGCCGTGGCGTGGTATGGCCCGGTTGGCGGCACTCCCTCCAGCATCCAGCCGCACAATGCGGCGGATGTCGCGACCGAACTGAAAGCGCCGCTGCTGGGTTTGTATGGGGCGCAGGACACGGGCATTCCCGTGGCCGAGGTGCAAGCCGCCGCCGCGAAGGCGACCGGTGCGGGCAAGGTGGTGGCGATCCACGTGTTCGATGACGCCCCGCACGGCTTCCACGCCGACTACCGGCCGAGCTACCGCAAGGCTGATGCCGAGGCCGGCTGGCAAGAAATGCTGCAATGGTTCAGTAAATACCTCGCCTGATCCGCCTGGGCGATGCTGGCAGGCTGTGTGCGGAATCAGCCTGCCAGCGCCGTCCGGATCGCCTCGAACGCCGCCGGAACTGCATCGGCGTTCGGTCCGCCGCCTTGCGCCAGGTCGGGCCGCCCGCCGCCGCCGGTGCCCCCCAGGGTGCGGCTCGCGGCACGCACCAGATCCACGGCGCTGAAGCGGGGCAGCAGGTCCGGCGACACCTTGACTACCAAGCTCGCCCGGCCATCAGCCGTCGAGAACGCCGCCACCACGCTGCTGCCGATCTGGGTGCCGATCGCCTCGGCCAT
>CAXSHI010000358.1:0-3536 GCA_964236755.1 uncultured Acetobacteraceae bacterium | reverse complement strand
CCGGTCGAGCCGCAGCTCGTTCGTGCCGTAGAGCTTGATCATCCGGCGCAGCAGCCCGCCGGGCGAGCGCACCTCGCCTGCATTGCAGCGTCCGGTGATGGCAGCGACCGCCACGGCCGCCTCCCAGCGTCCAAAAGCAATGCAAGCCTCGCCCCAGGCATCCTGCGAAATGCCGAGGTGCTCGCGCACGTGCCAGGCGGCGGAAACGATGTCTGCCCTTGTCGGACGGCTGCTCGTGGTGAAGTCGCGGAACTGTGGGGCGATCATCATCACGAAGGCCGGGCTTGCCGGAAAGCCGCATAGCGGGTCCGCGGGCATCGTGGCTGGGCCTGGCGCGCGCGGTTTCGGCTGAACCTCCCCGGGAGCCTGTGCAAAAGGCTTAAGATTTAAGGATTCATTTGCAGGTGTATTGAGGGGTCGTTCCAGCGACCCCGAGGGGTCACTCCCAGCCGTCCCGGCGCCTTGCTCCGACTCGAACAGGGCACGCACGTCGTCCTGCATGACCCGGAGCTGATCACGCAGCATCAGCAGCACGTCTGGGTCCCGCTGTCCCCGGGCCTGGGCGGCAAGCTGCCGCGCGCGGCACGCCATGTCGTTCCAGTCGGCAATGTCGGGCATCTTCGCCAGGCCAAGGTCCACGAGAGTGAGCACGTCGCGGCGCGTGCTGGAGATCTCGCGCATCAGACCCCGGACCGCCGCCTCGCATTGCTCGAACGCGGCAGCCAGTTGGCAGAGCTCGTCGTGCCGGGCCGCCAGCGGCGAAAGGTCGAAGCCGTAGGCCCAGAGGATGCGACCGGCCTCGCCCTTCTCCCGGAGGCCCCGCCGGTGGCCGTCGCCGCTGTCGCGCATGGCCAGCAGACCGCGCTCGAACGCCAGGCCGATCAGCTTCCTGAGCTGGCCCTCCTTGATGCCGAGCCGCGCGCACAGCCAGTCGTTGGAGGGCCACACCATGGGCCGGTATTCCCCCAGCCAGTCCTGCGGCGGGGAGCAGCCGATCAGCAGCGCCATCAGGTCGCGCAGCATGGGCACGCCAAGAGCCGGGAGCGCGCGGTGGAACGCGGCAACGACCCCGCTACGGCTTGGGCCGCCGGGACACGGGGGAGGGTAGTCGAGCGCCGCCAACTGGGCGGTGGTCAAGGTTCGCCGGCCGGTCGGTTTGGGCAGCGTCGCCATGGGCGTTGGTGTCGTCCCCGGGTCATGGACCGGGGACGGGGAGTGTGGAGACGTGTCAGGCATGTAGCTCGCTCCTGGCGAGCGCGCATCGGAACTTGCGGACGAACCTTCCCTGTTGCCCGCTGATTGCTCAGTTGACGAAAGGCAGGCTCTGGCCTATATGGGGATTAAGCAATTTCGTCCCCGTTTAGGTGTCTTAGGTTCGGAGCAGGCCAGTGTTTCCAGCACTGGCCTTTTCTGATTCAGCGCGCCATCGTGGCCCTCTTGAATGATTGACGATACGTCCCTCTCCAGTCTGGCCGGAGACGAATCCGTTTAGAGTGCAGCTTCCACTCTAAGTTGTCCAGCCATAAGACTTCGGTTCAGCCGAACCGACCGGGATGACAGGTTTCTGCAGCGCGCCGTGCCGATCCAAGTAATGCTGGAACGCTGTCATAACGACGACGGAGCGTGTCAGGCCATGCGCGAGCGCGAGGCGCTCAACCCCCGCTTTCAGCGCCTGATCGACCCAGAAAGCCTTTCGCACGAAATCGCGGAACGGCGTAGCAATGAAGGTGACGCGCCCGCAGTCAGCCAAGTGGACCAGCTCACCAATCGCTTCCTCATAGAGATCGCGCGCATAGATTGATTTCTGGCCGCTTTGTGCGTCGCGATTGCGATCATCGACCAGGCGCTGAAACGCCACAGGGAATTCTGGGGGTAGGGGCACTTCAAGTTTAGCCGCGTTGGCGGAGCGTTCGGTCAAAGGGCGACTCATGTCCATAATCCAAAAAGGCCATAGCCTTGCTCGTCCACGAGTTAGGCTTCGCGAGGTGTTCCTATGTGCCGCAATTACGCCGGGGATGCCAGCGGCGTCATCAAGTATGGAAACGTTCATGCGACCTCCTGTGCTGCTTCTTGATCTGCCTGTCGTTGGCGCGAATGGCGACTTCGTGTTTTGGCATCGGAATTCGCCTCGGCGGGGCACCTGGGCAAAGACGTGATGCCGCCCTTCATGGGTCATGGGTGGATGCGCTTCGTCGCGTGGCCCCGAGTCTGGCGCGGCAAGAGGATTGTGCTTACCGTACGCTATGCGTATCGGTGATGATGTTTGTGCCAGGTTGGGCTGGCTTGGGGCGGAGCCGAGACGTGTGCCTGTTCATCAACTGCGGACAGTAAGAAGCTTGCATGAACCACATGGAAGATCGTCGCCCGATCTACCAGCGCCTGCGTGACCAAATCGCATCAGAGATCGCGCAGAACATCTGGAAGCCTGGCGAGGCCATCGCGACTGAGGGGGAACTCGCGGCAAAGTACCGCATCTCCGTCACGACGGTCAGGAAAGCAATCGACACCCTCGTCATCGATGGCCTGATCGAGCGCGTATCGGGCAGCGGCATGTTCGTGCGCCGCCCTGACTTCGAGCACGCCTTCATCCGGTTCACCCGCGTGTGGGGATCGGCAGGCGACCGCCGCATTCCGCAAAGCCGGATCTACAAGCGAGAAGCGCTCGCCGGCTCGCCAGAGGTGACTTCTGCTCTCAACCTGAAGGAAGGCGCGCGGGTCATCCGGCTCCTGCGGCTGCGCATCCATGAAGGCGCACCCATCATCCATGAGGAGATCTGGCTCGACGAGGCCAAGTTTGCCCCGATCCTCACGATGGAAGAGGACCAGCCAAAACTTCTTTATCCCATCTATGAAAGTCTATGCGGGGCAATTGTTGCCCGAGCGGAAGAGACAATCACGATAGAGAAGGCAAACAAAACCGATGTCGAGCTGCTCGGACTGCGCAAAGGATCGTCGGTCGTAAGCGTCAAGCGGCTGTCCCTCGGGTATGACGACAACCCGATCGAGTGGCGTTACTCGCGTTCGTCCACGGAAGGCTTCCATTACAAGATCGATATTAGATAAGTTGCGGCCGACAGGCCGCCACAACCTTGACTTGCCGAATAAGCCATAGGTATAGCTGGAACCGAACACGCGGGGGTCCGCTATGTTTCAGTGGCTAGGCCAAAGCACCGAGGCTGAACGGCGGACCTTCTGGGCTTGCCTGAGCGGGTGGTCGCTGGACTCCCTCGACGTGAACATGTTCAGCCTGGTCATCCCCACGCTCATCGCAAGCTGGCACGTGAGCCACACCGAGGCGGGGCTGATCGGCAGCATCACGCTCGTCGGCTCTGCGCTGGGTGGCTGGCTGGGTGGCGCCCTCGCTGACCGCATCGGCCGCGTTCGGGCGCTGCAGGTCACTGTATTCTGGTTTGCGGTGGCGACGTGCGCCAGCTCTCTCACGCAATCTTTCGGTCAGCTCCTCATTGTCAAAGGCGTGCAGGGGACGTGGTTCAAAGCCGGGTTACACGTGGAGCTTGGTAGAGCTGGGTTGACGC
>CAXSHI010000357.1:0-3556 GCA_964236755.1 uncultured Acetobacteraceae bacterium | reverse complement strand
GCAGCCCTTGGGCCACATCGGTCAGCAGATTGATCAAGACGTAGGCGGCGGCAACGATCAGCACGCCGCCCTGCACCAGGATGATGTCGCGGGTGGAGATGGCGTTGACCAGCATGCGGCCGATGCCCGGCCACTGGAACACGCTCTCGATATAGACCGCCCCGCCCAGCACGTAGCCCGCCTCGATGCCGATGATCGGCACCACGTTGACCAATGCGTTGAGGAAGGCGTGGCGCAGGATGACCCGGCCTTCCCGCAGCCCCTTCGCCCGCGCGGTGCGGACGTAGTCCTGCCGCATCACCTCCAGCATCGCCGTGCGGGTCAGCCGGACCAGCACCGCCGCCGGCACGGCGGAGAGCGCCAAGGTCGGCAGGACCAGGTGACGGGCGATCTCGAAGGCTCCGCCGGGGCCGAACATCTCCTGCATGCCGCCCGCCGGCAGCCAGGCGAAGCGCACGGCGAACCACAGGATCAGCAGCATGCCGAGCCAGAAGGACGGGGTGGACACGCCGAGCAGCACCACAAAGGTGATCAGCCGGTCCGGCCAGGCGTTCTGCCGCATGGCGGCCATGATGCCGAGCAGGATGCCGACGACGCTGCACAGCGCGAGCGAGACCCCGGCGAGCAGCAGCGTCGGGAACAGCCGGTCGAGCAGCTCGTCCAGCACCGGGCGGTGCAGGATGTAGGACTGGCCGAGGTCGCCATGCAGCACACCCCGGAGCCAGATCAGGTAGCGCACCGGCATCGGCTCGGTCAGGCCCAGTTCCGACCGCACCTTGGCCAGGTTCTCGGGCGTGGCGAAGGTGCCGAGGATCGAGGTCGCGGGGTCGCCCGGCACCAGCCACATCACCACGAACACGATCACCGTGACGCCCAGGAGCACCGGGACCAGCAGCGCCAGGCGCGTGAGGACGAAGCGGGTCACGATGGGGCCACCCGGCTCATGCCTTGTAGGTCCGGTCGAAGCGGGTGCCGAAGGAGGGCATCAGGAAGAAGTCCTTCACCCGGGCGCTCGCCACCGCGTTCTGCTTCCAATGGCAGACGAACACCCAGGGCGCGTCCTCGTGCACAAGCTGTTCGAGCTGGTCATACAGCCCGGCGCGCTTGCCCGCGTCCGTCTCGGCCCGTGCGGCGTCGATCAGCCGGTCAACCTCCGGGTTGGAATACGCCCCCGAGTTGACCGCCGCCCCGGTGCGGAGCGCCAAGGACGGGTGCATGTCGGGGTCGGTGGTCATGAACGACATCTCGGCGATGTCCGCCGTCTTCATGCCGCCGTTCAGCCGGCCGAGATAGGTGTTCCACTCGTAGCTCTCGATCTTGGCGCGCACGCCCACCGCCGCGAGGTCCGCCTGCATGGCGCTCGCCATCAGCACCGGGGACAGCATGCCGGAGCCGTTCTGCGTGACGTAGAAGGTGACGTCGATCCCGTTCGCGTAGCCGGCCTCCGCCAGCAGCGCCTTCGCCTTCGCGGGATCGTAGCCGTAGGCGGCCACGCTCTTGTCGTAGGCCCAGCCGAAGGCGGGCGGGGTGACGCTCGCCGCCACCGTCGCCGTGCCCTTCAGCAGATCATCGACGATGCCCTGCCGGTTGATGGCATAGTTCACCGCCTGCCGCACTCGCTTGTCGTCGAACGGCTTCTGCTGGGTGTTGAGCATCAGGTACCAGAGGTGCGGCCCCTGCTGCTCGTAGTACTGGAACCGCTTGTCCTGCCTCAATTCGGGCACATTGTCCGCCGGCACCTCGATGGTGAGGTCGGTCTCGCCCGACAGCATGCCGCTGACCCGCGACGTTTCCTCGACGATGGGGCGGAACACCAGGCCGTCGAGCTTGGGGGCGCCACGCCAATATTTCTTGTTCGCCGCGAGCACCACGCGCTGGTTGCTTTCCCACAACTGGAATGCGAACGGCCCGGTGCCTCCGCCATGTCGGCTGAACTCCTTGTCGTATTTCTTGACCGCCGCGGGCGAGATGCCGGCGATGCTGCCGACGCCGGCCGCCAGCATGGTCAGCATCGGCGCATAGGGGTCCTTCAGGTGGAACACCACGGTGGCCGGGTCCGGCGCCTCCGTGCGCTCGATGGGGCCGAGCGTGAAGACGAACGGGAACGGGCCGGTGTGGTAGTAGGGATGCTCCTTGTCCAGCACGCGGTCGAAGTTGAACTTCACCGCCTCCGCGTCGAAACGGCTGCCGTCGTGGAACAGCACGCCGTCGCGCAGCTTGAACGTGTAGGTCTTACCATCTGGGCTGACTGTCCAGGACGTCGCCAGGCCCGGCTCGATCTCCAGCGAGGCGTCGCGGAAGCGGGTCAGCCCGTCGTACATGTTGGACAGGATGCGGAAGTCGCTGACGGTGATCGCCTGCGCCGGGTCGAGCGTCTGCAGCTCGGCCAAGTGGCCGATCACCAGGGCGTTGGGCGGCGTCTGCGCCCGCCCGGCGGTCTGCGGCCCGGCGGCCAGCGCCGCGGCGCCGAGGCCCATGAGGAACGGCCGGCGGGGTAAGCTGGGCATGGGTCAAGCTCCTTTCCCGCGCCATGGCGGCGTGCGCCGGCCCATGGGGGCCGCCGTCCTTCGCACGATCCATGGCGCAACGTGTCGGCGCGGAACTATGCAGGACCTGTGCCATCCTTCGCGGGCCACGGCTGCAGGGCGACGCGGCTGCCCGTGGTCATGCAACGAAACCTGGCGCTTCCTAACGGGATTAGCGACAAGGTGCGGTCTAATGAAACCATTACGGGAATACTTGGGCATGATATGCCCTTCAAAGGGGTTCGGCAGACTTGCATGCACTGGCCGCCGACGTGACCGCGCCCGCATCCTCCGCGTGCGCCGCTCCTCGCCCGCCCGTCCAGCCCGACATCGACCTCGACGCCAACGCGACCACGCGCCCGCTCGACGAGGTCATCGACCTCGTAGCCGCGGTGATGCGCGGCGGCGCGGCGAACCCGTCCAGCGCCCATTGGCTCGGCGCCACCGCCCGCTCGGTGCTGGAACAGGCACGGGACGGCGTGGCCGGCCTGCTGCCGGGCACTTTGCCGGAGGCGGTGGTGTTCGGGTCGGGCGGCACGGAGGCGAACAACGCCGTCCTCGCCCCGCGCGGCCGGGACGCCGCGGGCCGGACCCTGATCACCTTGGCCGTCGAGCACCCGTCGGTGCTCCGGCCGGCGGAGGCGTTCGCGCGGGCCGGCGGCACGGTCGTGCTGCTGCCGGTTTCGTCGGACGGCTCCGCCGACCCCGACGCGCTGGGCCGCGCCGTGCGGCGCGCGCCGGGTCCGGTCCTGGTCAGCGTGCAATGGGCCAACAGCGAAACCGGCGTCATCCAGCCGGTAGGCGCCCTGGCCGCCGAGGCCCGGCGGATCAGGCCCGACGTGTTCATCCACTCCGACGCCGCGCAGGCCGTGGGGCGGGTCCCGGTCGATCTGCCGGCCACCGGCATCGATGCCGTCACCTTCTCCGGCCACAAGCTGCACGGTCCCCAGGGCACCGGCGCCACCGTCCTGCGCGACCCCGACGACGCCCGGCTGGCGCCGCTGCTGCTGGGCGGCGGGCAGGAGCGCGGC
>CAXSHI010000356.1:0-3561 GCA_964236755.1 uncultured Acetobacteraceae bacterium | reverse complement strand
TGCTGAGCGGCCCGTCCCCGAGGTAAGACTTGGCGTGCGCCAGCGAAGCCTCGGCCTGGGTATGCTGGAGTTCCAAGAACTCCCGATCGGACTGGTTGGGGTCTGGCGGCCACGGCGTCTTCACCACGGTGCAAACTAGAACGTCCTCGACCCGCGAGCGAGCCAGGACAGCGCCAAGGTGCAGCGCAGGAACTCCCTTGATGCCAGGTGCAAGCGCGATAAGGATCGTCATCGCGGATCAGGCGACTGGCTGTGGTTGCGGCTGGACGACCACGTGGGTCAACGGCAACTTGAACTTCTCTCGGATCCGGTCGATCAGGTCAAACCGCAACCAAGCCGAAGAATCCTCGGGAAGGGTACAGATCACCAGTCGGTCCGGACCGAACTTGGCGGCTGTATCCTCCAAAGCCTTAAGCGGCTTGTAGCTGCCGAGCTCACCGGTGGCCGTGAGGTTGTTCTTGTGGAGAACAGCCAGAGTGCGGTCCAGTCGCTTCTGAGCGGCCTGGGTGGTGGCCTCCCACATGTAGACCGCGCCCTCATACATTGCCGTACCCGTGTCGATCGGGTTGGCCGGCACGCAGACGAAGTATTCGGCGTGCCCAGCGCCCTCAATGGACTTCAGCTCCTCGATGAGCTCATGGCCCTCGACGGTCTCATTAGCCATGACCAGGACGCGTCTAGCCGGTGCCGTCGCCTCGACAACAGGTACGTTCACGCGCTGGCGATCAGTGAAACGCTTGGTCATGAAGTAGAGCACGACGACCAGACCCCACGCGCCCAGGCTCTCCAGGAGCTGGGGTCGCGATGTCGCGTTCCAGCCCATCTGGATGAGTATTGCCAAGATGCCCAAGGCGACAAAGATCGACAGCCCTGGGAAGAGCCACATCTTCACGACCAGCTTGCTGGCATCCGCTCGACGACGGAGCACGATCTGGGAGATGCAGATGAGTAGGTAGACGAACAAGATGATCGCGCCGGATGAGTTGAGCAAAATGATGAACACCGTCTCGGGCGAGATGGCGGCGGCAATGACACAGAGGAAGCCGACCACGGAGGACGCCAGGATCGCGCCCATTGGCACACCAGCACCGTTCACCTTCATGAGCGCAACGGGTGCTTCCCGACGAGCAGCGAGCACGAACAACATCCGTGAGGACGTGTAGAGGCCCGAGTTGAGGCAGGAAAGCACCGCAGTGAGTACTACGGCATTCATGATGTTGGCAGCGCCAGGAATCTTCATCGCCTCGAATGCGGCTACATAGGGAGAAGCGGCCACGCCGGCGGAGTTCCACGGCAGGATCAACACCACGAGGAAGATGGACCCCACATAGAACACGGCGATACGTCCGATGACTGAGTTGGTCGCCTTGGTGATGGCCTTGCCAGGATCAGGCGACTCGGCTGCCGCGATGGTGGCCACCTCCGCCCCTGTCATGGAGAAGATCACCACCAAAATAGCGGTAAAGATCGCCGATGGGCCCTTGGGGAAGAAGCCGCCGTGCGCCGTGAGATTGCTGATGTCGAAACCCTTGTTGGGCCAGAAGCCGATAACGAATAGGACGCCGAGGGCCAAAAAGAGGACGATCGTGGCAACCTTGATGCCGGCGAACCAGAACTCGAACTCACCGAAGGAGCTGACCGAAAAGAGGTTGGTTGCCGTCATCAGGCACATCAAGGTGAGAGAGACGAGCCATAGCGGGGCGTCGGGCAGCCAGAACTGTACCACCTTGCCTCCGGCGACCGCCTCGAAGCCAATGACGATCACCCAGAAGTACCAATAAAGCCAACCGACGGAGAAGCCGGCCCAGCCACCCATCGCATTGCGGGCGTAGTCGGCGAATGAGCCGGTCGAAGGGTTGGCCACGGCCATCTCCCCCAGCATCCGCATTACCATGATGACCAGGAAGCCGCTCAACATGTAGCTGATGAAGGACGAGGGACCCGTCTCGCCAATAACGACTCCGGAGCCCACAAAGAGACCAGCTCCGATAACGCCACCCATGGCGATCATGGTTAAGTGCCTCTGCTTGAGGCCCTTCTTGAGTTCACCGGATGGTCCTGACATGGGATAAATCCCTCGTTGAGAGTTGCAATGTGGTCGCATGCCACGACCGGATCTAGCCTGCCTATCGAACCGGTAGTAGCGGAACGTGTCAACGATTTTGGGTTCTTGGCCACTTTAGATGAAGCCGCTCCAGGTATGTTGACCCAACTACTGGACAACCCGCCTTCCTCAGGGCCGACGGTGACGCTTTCATCTAAAGCGGCCAAGAGCCCACATAGCGTGCGTCTGCGGTCTCCGATGTTCTCACCGATTGTGCGTCGGAAAGGACCCTTAATTGCGCGTCGGGCCGTTTATGATTGCGCGCCGCTACAGGTATTGCTGGACATGGCGGCACGCTGGATTTCTTGCCCGGCCCAAGCAAGGCCCGCACGGTTTGGTTGAACGGGCGCGGCTTCCGGCACGTTGATGCTTGACATGGCCGTGCCGTTATGCGACGCATAACACTCAATGATTGAGAGCTTCCGAGACAAGCGAACGGCTGCGGTTTTCCTAGGAAAGATGCCGAAAGGCTTCCCCTCGGATATCGCTAATGTCGCTCGCCGGAAGTTGCGGATGCTGGATGCGGCTAAGAAGCTGGATGATCTACGGGTGCCGCCAGGAAACTGCTTGGAAGCACTTTCACAAGATCGCACCGGACAACATAGCATCCGCATTAATGATCAATGGCGACTATGTTTTATCTGGTCGGAAGGCGTGGCACGAGAGGTCGAGATTGTAGATTACCACTAATGGAAAATTATTGCTTATACAATACTATATAATATTTGATATACTAAATTATTTTATATTATTACTAGAGGGATTTCTCCTTGTAATGAAAGATATTTGAATGACGATATTTCGGGAGAGTTTGGATCAACTTGATTTGACGGATGTAGTGACGGGCGAACGTCTGGATCACGTCTCGCCTGGCGATGTGTTGCTGCACGAGTTCATGGAACCTATGGGGCTATCCGCGCGTGCGGTAGCCCGTGACATTGATGTGCCGGCCAACCGCATTACTGAGATTATCAATGGCGAGCGGGTCATTACCGCTGATACCGCTTTGCTCTTTGAAAAGCGGTTTGGTGCGAGCGCAGAGTTTTGGCTGACCCTACAGAATGCCCATGATCTTGAGTTGGCACGGGAGCGTAGCGCAATCGCAGCGTAGCTGCTGGTTTGCCCACAGTGGCAGTCAGGTATACCCGGCAGGCCGCGCGTTTCCCTATGCTACGGGAGAGCGCGGGCTGGCTTGTCATCCCGCGTAGGAAACCGAGTAAAACCGCATGGCTTCGTCGCGAGCTATGCGGTATGCCTGAGTTTCCAACCGGGGAGGACTGACCATGAGTGACCGCGATCCCGTCGATACTGCCGCGCCTTGGACGATCAAATCCGTCTCTGTCGCGACCCGCGAGGCTGTCACGAAGGCAGCGCGGCGCGAGAACCTGACCGTTGGGCAGTGGCTAGCCCATCTTATTCACCGCATAGCTGGGATTCGGCGGCGGGTGTCGCGTAAG
>CAXSHI010000355.1:0-3573 GCA_964236755.1 uncultured Acetobacteraceae bacterium | reverse complement strand
GACCCGCGCCAGGTCGTTGACCAGCAAGCCGGACGGGCCGGCCGCGCGGTGCATGACCTCCAGCATGCAGAGCAGCATGGCGGAGGCCGAGGCGGCGCGGGCGCCGTCAATGCGGTAGCCGAGCAGCGACGCGGGATCGGGCCGCAGGTCGAGGCCGAAGCCGTTGCCGGTGGCCTCGCGCCACACCGCGTCGGCAGCGACCGCGAACACCGGCAGCAGCCCGTCCGGGGCGCCCGCCGTCTCGGGGCGCACGGGCGCCGTGTGGCCCGCCGGGTCGCGCAGCATGAGCGCCGGCCCGGACTGCATCAGCAGGATGACCAGCAAGGCGCCCGTCCGCCCGATATCGAAGCTGTCCGACATGTCCTGTTCCTCTTCAAGCAAACCGACGCTTCTTGCGGTACGGCACCGCGGGCCGGGTTGGGCCGGCGACGAGACGGCGCAGCGTGCGCACCAACGCCGGCAGCGACAGGCCGAGCCATTCCAGGGCGGAGAACACCACCGCGCCCGCCAGGGCGACGGTGAACGTCCACCAGCGCATGTGCGCGAGCCAGACCACCAGGGTGACGAGCACGCGGGCGTCGAACGGGCCGAGCCGGACCGCCAGCATGGTGTCGCGCCACATCAGGCAGCCTCCATCCAACTGCGCGCCACCTCGTCCGAGATCAGCCCGGCGGCGAGCGCCCGGGCGGTGGCGACGGCGTAGCTCTGCCCACGCTGAGCCAGCAGATCGCCGGTCAGCCGCGGCCACGCGGTCACGGGGGTGTCGAGGAACAGGACGCGCTCCTCGGCGCCGAACGCCAGGTATTCGCGAAGCTGGGTGCGCTTGCCGTCCAGCGAGGGGACCAGGGCGCAGTTGATGATGAGCCGCAGCGACTGCATCAGGCTCACGGCGCGGTCGGCCCGCTCCTCCTGCGGGAACATGGCCAGGATGCGCTGCACCGTCTCCACCACGCTCGACGTGTGCACGGTGGAGTAGACGGCGTGGCCGGTCTGCGAACCCTCGATCGCCGCCTCCATCGTCTCGCGGTCGCGGCACTCGGGAGAGATGATTACCTTGGGCTTGCGGCGCAGCGCATCGCGCATGGCAGCGGCAGCCGACTTCACGTGCCGGCCGATCTCGCTCGGCGAGTAGATCGAGCTGGCCCCTACGATGCTGTCGAACTCGTACTCGATGGGCCAGGCCACCTCGATGATCTTGCCGTGGAACCGGGGGTCCTCGATCCGGCTGCGGGTCATCCCGGCCTGCAGCCGCGTCTTGCCGGTGCCGGTGCCGCCGCAGATCAGCACGATGCCGTTGCGTGGCCGGTAGGCTTGCAGGATGCCGGGCTCGATGCCCATGCATTCCAGGCGTGGCGGCTCGTTCTCGATGGCCCGCAGCGTGACCTGGGCGCCGTCCATGCCGTTGGTCAGGATCGAGGTGCCGTTGACCCGGAAGCGGTAGCGCGCCTGCGCCGCCGAGACGTCCACGCCGGCCCGCCCGCCGACGCTGAAGCGCTCGCCCTGCTGCGGCTCGACCACGTGGGCCAGGTCGAAGCTCTCGGCCTTCTTCAGGTGCGCCGGCCCGGTGGTGCCGTAGAGCAGCACCACCGCGCTGGCCGTCTCCTCGGCGGTGATGGTCCGGCGGGTGGCCGGATGGAGCTGGCCGTGCACGTCGATCATCAGGCGGTGGTTGGTCTGCACGTGCAGGTCGGACATGCCCTGCCGGTGGCCCCACACGAACACGTCGTTCCACAGCTCGCCGCGGATCATGCGGTGCTCCTGGCCGCAAAGGAACGGCGCGTCCCCAGGCGAAGACGGGCTGATCGCGTTCATCGCGCCGGCACCGCGCCGATCGGCCCGGAGGACAGGCCGTCGGACCGGTGCCAGCGGCGTTGGTTCGGGTTGAGGCCGGGCTGGCGGCGGATGTCGATGGTGGTGTCGCCCACCCGCATCAGGTCGTGCCCGCCCTGCACCGCGCGCCGGGCGAACACCAGCTGCGGCCGCTCGACCAGCCCGGCGCGCAGCAGCACGCGGAAGCGCGCCATGCCGACCAGGTCGCTTTCCAGCTTGCCGAGCTGGGACAGGAAGATGTCGGTGCCCTGCGCCTCGCCCTTGGCCCAGCCGTCGGCCACCCACTTCTTCCAGTATTCCACCTCCTGGTCGGTCTGCGGGCGCTGGCCGTCCGGCGGCGCCATCGGGTCGGGCCAGGCCTGCACGAGGTAGGTGCGCCAGTTCGGCGGCTCGGAGGCGAGCTGCGCCTCGCGGGTGATGCGGTAGATGCGCCCGGTCTCCCGCGCGCTCTGGCCGCCCTCGCCGAGCGCGAACGCAAGCTGCGCCTCGCTGACCACGGGCGGGCGCATCAGGGTCTGGCCGCGGCCGACCGGCACCACCAGGGCGCGGAAGTCGTAGGCGGCGTCGAGCTGCGCCTCGGTGCGGCGCAGCGCCTGGTTGATCGCGAAGCCACGCGCGGCCAGGCCGCCGGCGGCGCCGAAGCCGACCGCGGCGGCATACAGCTCCTCGGCGCGCGCCGGGGGCAGGTCGGCCTTGGGGTTAACGCCGGGACGCGCGGCCATCAGCGCCTCCAGCGACATCGGGACGTGGCCGCCGATGCTGCCCGGAACGACGGAGGCCCCGGTCACGGGGCTGTTCGACGGGTTGGCGCGCTCCAGGATGCGCTGCGCCGCATCCGGGCCGATGCCGAGCGGCGGCACCGGGGCGTCCGCCACGGGCGGCGCTGGCGGCGCGGGCACGGCGGCGCCGGCCGGCAGCGCACTGGACAGGCCGAAGAGGACCGTGGTCGCCGCCAGGACGGCGCGGATCGTGCTATCCATGGTGGCGCACCTCCACCTGGCGCCGGTCGGCGTCCACCAGCACCTCGGCACGCTGGCCGGCCTGGTCGCCGAGGGTGCGGAACAGGTCGATCAGCGGCGTGGGCTGGCCGGGCAGGACCACCGGGACCGGTGCCGTGCCGGGCACGGCGTTGCTGGCGAAGCGGTAGCCGACGCGCATGGCCAGCGTCCGGGCCGCGTCGTCGAGCGAGCCGGACAGCGGCGCCATGACCGGCCGCTGCAGCTCGGCGGGCACGTAGGAGCCGGCGCTGGTGGGCTGGAGGGTGACGACGCCCTTGCCGCCCATCTCGTTCATCGCCTGGTTCACCCGCGCGATGCTCTCGCGCAGCGCCTTGTCCGCATCGGCCATGCCAGGGGCCGACACCTCGGTGGGCACGACGTTGAAGCCGTTGCACCCCGCAAGGGCGAGCAGCAGGAGGAGGGGAAGGCGACCGCTTCGCATGGGTTGGCTCCGGTGTGGGACCCCGATCCAAGCCGAGGCGGACGCGAGTGCGGCAGGGAACGTCACAGCCTTATTCCGCGGCCATGCGCTCGCTGCCCGGGGCGGGCCGGCGCGGCAGGGCCACGACCTCGGCCGGGCGCAGCACGATGCCGAGGCCGGTGCCGTCGATCAGCTCGCGGGCCAGCCCCTCCACCACGGACTTCTGCGCCTGTCCGCTCTCCTCGCCGCCGCGCACCAGCTCCTCGCGCCGCCGGTCGACCTCCTCCTCGGCGGTGCCCAATGGGAAGATGCGCGACAGGCGGT
>CAXSHI010000354.1:0-3586 GCA_964236755.1 uncultured Acetobacteraceae bacterium | reverse complement strand
CGTTACCAAGGTGATCGAGCTTGGCCCAGGCAACGCGCTTGCGCGCATGATGCAGGCGGCGATGCCGGACGGCGATGCTCATAGCGTGTCGGAGTTTCATTCGTTGGAAGGCCTGAAACACTGGCTGGAGACAAGCTAGGCTTGATGGCCGATGACCGCGAAGCTGTGCGGTTTGGTCGTCTAACCGCCGCAGCGCCTTCGGCGGCAAGCGCTCTTTTCGCGCAAACCGTGCCCACAGGTGCGGAGTGTCACGCCGTAAAGAACTGACGGAAATGGGAGATGACGAGGTTGGGTTGTTCCTCCGGAATCAGGTGGCCACACGGCAGGGCCTGCCCCTCAAGGGCCGCTTGTGTCTTGGGGCGCCATGTGTCGAGCACGTTCCAGAGTTTGCCGACAGTCCCTTCGGCACCCCAGAGTGCCAGCAGCGGCGCCTGGATCTTATGCCCCGCCTTGTCGTCGGCCCGGTCCATATCAAGGTCGATCCCTGCAGCAGCGCGGTAATCCTCGCACACCGCGCGGATGGTCCCTTTGCAGCAATAGCACCGGATATACTCCGCCATCGCCTCGGGCGTGACAGCGCCCGGCGTCTTGCCCTGCACGGCCAAGTGGTCGCGCAGGTAGTAGCCGGGGTCCAAGCTGATCAGGTGTTCTGGCATCGGTGCAGGCTGGATCTGCAGGAACCACCACACGTACTTTGTCGCAAACTCCTTGCTGGTGTCGTCGTACATCGTCAGCGTCGGCGCTACATCCAGCACGGCGGCCTTCTGCACCGCGTCGGGGTAGTCCAGGCACATGCGGTGCACCACGCGGCCGCCGCGATCATGCCCCGCCACCATGAAGGACGGATGGCCCAATTGGCTCATGACCTCGACCATGTCCTGCCCCATGGCGCGGAACGAGTAGTCCCGGCTCTGCGGGCTGTAGTCAGGCTTGGACGAGTCGCCATAGCCGCGCAGGTCCGGAACCACGACGTGGTAGCCGGCATCCACCAGAGCAGGAGCGACTTTATGCCAAGTGACGTGCGTCTCGGGATGGCCGTGGATGAGAAGCAGAGGCTGGCCACTGCCCTTGCTCAGCGTGCGGATGGTGGCACCGCTCGTCCGGATATCCTGCGACTTGAATCCGGGAAACAGGAACTCGCTCACGCTTTCAGGCTGCGCTGGCGGAGAGTCGGGCAAGTCCGCACCGACTCCGGGAGCCAGCCGCGGGCTTGGAAGCTCGTGCGCCAGGTTTGCTGGCGTTGGCGCAGGAGGTGTCTGCGCCCGTGCACGGCCGAGTGCACCCGCAACGAAACCGGTCACTCCGAGTGCGGCGGTTGCCCGCCGCCCTATGCCCGATACCATGGTCATGACTCCTCGATGCAAGCTGACCAACTCAACGTCGCTTGTAAAACTAGGTTTCGCCCGGAATGGCTGCGGGACAGATGGTGTATGCTTGAAAAGAGACGACATGGCTTCCGTTAAACTCACGCGCGAGCGCAGTGCGGCGGTTGCTGCTAGCGTGCTAGCCACAGCCGCTGGCGGGGTGCTCGACGCTTGGGTCTACCTCGCGCACGGCCATGTCTTTGCAACCGCCCAGACCGGCAACGTCGTGCTGATGATGACTGCCGTCGCCGATGGCGATTCTCCACAAGCGGTCAGTCACCTCGCCTCCCTCATCGCCTTCATCGCTGGGGTGTTCAGCTCACGGCAGACCGGCAGCTTGCTCAAGAAAATGGGCTGGAATTCGCGCGACATCCGGCTTGGCCTTGAGTGCGTGCTGCTGGCGGCACTCGGGCTCGTCGCGCACGCGTTGTCTGATCACACCATAATCGGCTGTGTCGGCTTCATAGCAGGAGTCCAGATCACCAGCCTGTCTCACATTGGCGCATGGTCCTTCAACACGGGCATGACTACCGGGAACCTGCGCGGGGCCGTCAGCGCCTTGAGCAAGGCGCTGACCGGGTCGGAGGAGGAGTGGGCACATGCGCTGGTGATGGGAGCACTGTGCGCGGCGTTCGGCGCTGGCGCCCTGGCCGGAGCCTGGCTGACGCCCCGCCTGGGAGAACTGACGTTGTTGCCGGTTGCGGCGCTTGTCGCTGCAACAATTGCGGTGGCACCGCGCGGGCTGGATCCGATCCCTGACTGGAAGAATTTGCAATGATGCAGGCGATACTGCGGAACGGGCCGCAGCTTGCTGAGCATCAGAACTGGATGATCAAGCGGCTCGCAAATGCGTTCACTGCTCGCGCCGAAGGCCCGCCAGCAACGTCCGCACGAAGAAACTCGGCAAGCAAACGAAGCGGGAGGACAGGCCAGTAGCTCGCCCCCACTGTCCAGGTTTGTTGCCGTCCGCCATGCACGTCCGCATCGGACAGGTTGACCGCAGAATAGCGCACGACCGCTTCAAGGGTGCCCCAGTGCCCGCTGCTGGGATTGAAGCCTTCTCCCGATGAGGTCGGCATCCACACCCCATTACTACTGTTCCAGCGCCGCGGTGAACCCAAGAGGGTGTAGGCGGCCTGCACATAGCCGCCGTCGAAATGCACACTCGTCCGTCCTGCCGGCCGGGCGACGTCGATGCCATAATATTCTCCTTGTATGAGAAGATTGCGCCACGACGCTGACGCTTCTACGCCTGCAACGGTAACGTTGCGGGCCAACAGCGTGCCGGTCGAGACCGATGGAGGAACCTTGTCCACCGCAATCTCGGCCGTGTTCGAGAGATTGACGCCGGGGCCAGCGCCGGTGGTGTTGGCGGGCCGCCAGACATACTGCCCGGAGGCGCCAATCTCCAAGGTGAGGTCGCCCGCTTGCACCGGAAGACCCAGCACACGGCCCACAACCGCTCGCTGCCCGCTGTCGTGGCTCAATCCCGTCAATCCCGACGTCAATGCCGCGCTGGCAAGCCAGCGTGGCCCTGATCCCATGATCTGGGCACCCTCCCGCCCAGACGAAGCCGCAATGCTGCGGGTTACGTTCACGATGGAAGCGCGTTCGACCAGGAATATATCGGACCCATTCTCGGTGCTCTCCATCGAGAACTGCGGCTTGAACACGCCCACTGTCGCAGTCGCTGGCTTCAGCCCGATGTAGCTCGCTTGGCCTTCAAGCAGCCGCGCCCGGCTGCCCGGCGACCCGCCAAAATCCCAAACCGCCCCTAGGTTGACCTGGCCATCGACATACAGCTCTCCGCCCTGTTGCTGCCGCCGCAAATCCAGCCCGGCCGCCTGTCCGCCCGGCGCGCTCTCGGCGAAGCTGCCGAACTCGACATCGGTGAGATAATAGGGCTTGAACTCTATCCCATCACCGAGCCGGACCGTGATGGGCAGATCTGCCTCCCGTGGGTCATACGACACGCCCGGGACACCTGGCGCAGCATCGGTCGGAGAGAGCGACGGCGCAGCCAGCGCGGTCCCCGACATCAACACAGTAAACGCTAAACCAAGCGCGCATCGCTCGCGTTCAAGGCATGGCATACTGCTGGCTCCAGAGGAATTTGGCACGGCTGCCTACTAAAGCACGTCGCACCTATCATACAGATCGGACGCCACGGAACCTGTCAACGACTATGAGACGTATTTTCGGTCAGTTTAGGCTTGCGGGTA
>CAXSHI010000353.1:0-3592 GCA_964236755.1 uncultured Acetobacteraceae bacterium | reverse complement strand
CGGCTTGATCACGCTCGGCTTGAAGATCGGGTTCTTGATGCCGTACTTCGCCATGCCGCCCTTGATCAGCTCGACCTTCAGGTGAATCCAGCCCGGCATCTCGATGGCGCCGCAGAAGGTGATCTCGCCGTCGCCCTGGCTGAAGTGCAGGTCGCCCATGGAGAGGCCGGCGCCGGGCACATAGACCGGGAAATACACCTTGGCGCCGCGGGAGAGGTCCTTGATGTCGCAGTTGCCGCCATGCTCGCGCGGCGGCACGGTGCGGGCGCCGGTCGCCGCGGCGGCGGCCTTCGCGTCGCCCTTCAGCCGGCCCATGTGCGCGGTCGGCGCGAACGGCGCGTTGGCCAGCGGCGGCACCCGCTCCGGGTTGGTGGCGATCAGCCCGGTCTCCCGCCGGTTCCAGGTGTCCAGCAGCTTCGGGTCCGGCAGGCAACCGATCAGGCCCGGGTGGATCAGCCCGGCGAACCGCACGCCGGGCACATGGCGCGACTGGGTGAACATGCCCTCGAAGTCCCAGATCGACTTCTGCGCCTCCGGGAAGTGGTCGGTCAGGAAGCCGCCGCCGTTCTTCTTGGAGAAGAAGCCGTTGAACCCCCAGGCGTTGTGCGGGAATGCGCCGATGTCGAGGAAGTCGACCACCAGCAGGTCGCCCGGCTCCGCACCCTCGACGCCCACGGGTCCGCTCAGGAAATGCACGATGCTGAGGTCGATGTCGCGCACGTCGGCGGCCGAATCATTGTTCTTGATGAAGCCGCCGGTCCAGTCGAAGCACTCGATGATGAAGTCCTGGCCGGGCTTGACGGTCGCGACCATCGGGATATCCGGGTGCCAACGGTTGTGCACCATGTCGTTCTCGTACGGCGACTGCGACAGATCGACCTTGATCAGCGTTTCCGGCATGGCGGGTCCTCCTTTGCGGGTTGGGTCGATTAGACAGCCAAATAGCGGGCAACTCGGTCCTCATCGACCTCGGCCCGCGCGCTCTGGTGCACGATGGCGCCGCCCTCCATGACGAGGACCCGGTCGGCGATGTCGAGCGCGAAGCTCAGCACCTGCTCGGACGCCACGATGCTGAGGCCGCGTTCGTCGCGGATGCGCTTCAGGGTGCGGCCTAGCTCCAGGATGATGGAAGGCTGGATACCCTCGGTCGGCTCGTCCAGCAGCAGCACCTTGGGGTTGGTCGCCAAGGCCCGTGCGATGGCGAGCTGCTGCTGCTGCCCGCCCGACAGGTTGCCGCCCCGCCGGGACCGCATCTCCTGCAACACCGGGAACAGCTCGTAGATTGAGGGAGGCACGGCGGGCGCATGATGCACGAACAGCCCGGTCTCGATGTTCTCCTGCACCGTCATCGCCGGAAAGATCATGCGGCCCTGCGGCACGAAGGCGACGCCCCGGGCCACGCGCTGGTAGGTCTTCAGGTGGGCGATGTCGGCGCCGGCCAGCTCGATCCGCCCGGCGGACACCGGCACCATGCCGATCAGCGACTTCATCAGCGTCGTCTTGCCCATGCCGTTGCGGCCGACGAACACGACGATCTCCCCAGGCGCCACCGCGAAGTCGATGCCCCGCAGCACCTCGCTCTGGCCGTAGCCGGCGCGCAGGCCCTGCACGTCCAGCATCGGGGCGTCCGGCGTGGCGAGGCTCGTCATCGCGGGCACCCGTTCAATGGCCAAGATACACATCCACCACCCGCCGGTCGGCCTTCACGTGGGCGATCGAGCCTTCGGAGATCACCCGGCCCTGGTGCAGCACCATCACCTTGTCCGCGATGCTCTCGACGAAGCCCATGTCGTGCTCGATCACCAGCACCGAGCGGCGCTGGATGATCCGGCGCAGCAGCTCCGCCGTCTTCGCCCGCTCGCTCACGCTCATGCCGGCGACGGGCTCGTCGAGCATGAGCAGCGCCGGGTCCTGGATCAGCAGCATGCCGATCTCCAGCCACTGCTTCTGGCCGTGGCTGAGGATGCCAGCGGAGCGGTCGAGCTGGTCGTGCAGGAACACGCTGCGGGCGACCTCCTCGACCTGGCCGGAGACCTCGGGGTCGCGGCGGAAGGCGAGCGCCCCGAACACCGAGCGCCCGCGCGGAAAGGACAGCTCCAGGTTCTCGAACACCGTGAGGTCCTCGTAGATCGACGGCGTCTGGAACTTCCGGCCCACCCCGGCGCGGACGATCTGGTGCTCCTTCATCCGTGTCAGCTCGGCGCCCTCGAACTTGATGGAGCCGGCCGTCGCCTGGGTGCGCCCGCAGATCAGGTCCAGCACGGTGGTCTTGCCCGCGCCGTTCGGCCCGATGACGACGCGGATCTCGCCGCGGTCCAGGTAGAACGACAGGTCGTCCACCGCGCGGAAGCCGTCGAAGGAGACCGTCAGTCCCTCAACGGCGAGCAGGTGGTCGGTGTTGGATGCCACTGTGCCCCTCCCCCTACTCGGCCGGTGCCGCGGGGTCGCCGGGCAACGCGGCCGGGCCATGCACGGACGGGCGGCGGCGCAGCCACGGCAGCAGCCGGTCGAGCATCGGGTCGAAGGTCTTGCGATAGATGCCGGCGAGGCCGTCCGGGAAGGCGACGACGACCAGGATGAACAGGGAGCCGAGCGCCAGCAGCCAAAGCTCGGGGAACGCCTCGGACAGCGTGGTGCGCGCCCAGTTTACCGCGAGCGCCCCATAGACCGCGCCCAGCAAGGAGGTGCGTCCGCCGACGGCGCAGTAGATCACCATCTCGATGGAGGGCACGATGCCGACAAAGCTCGGCGACATGAAGCCGACCTGCAAGGTGAACATCGCGCCGCCGATCCCGGCGAGGGCGGCGGCGAAGCAGAACACGAAGATCTTGAAGTCGGCCACGGCGTAGCCGGAGAACCGCACCCTGTCCTCCTTGTCGCGCATCGCCACGAGGATGCGCCCGAGCTTGCTCCGCCGCACATACTGGCCGAGCAGCAGGCAGCCGATCAGCAGGACAGCGTTGATGAAGTACAGCACGGTGTGGGCACCGTCGGTGCGGATGTCCCAGCCGTGCAGCGTGCGCAGGTCGGTGATCCCGTTCACGCCGCCGGTGTAGCCCTGCTGCCCGATGATCAGGATGGTCAGGATCGCCGCGATGGCCTGGGTGATGATGGCGAAGTACGTGCCGCCGACCCGGCGCTTGAACATCGCGAACCCCACGACGAGCGCCAGCAGCGCCGGCACCAGCGGGATCGCGAGGAGCGTGAGGCCCAGGCTGTGGAACGGCCGCCAGAACAGCGGCAGCTCGGTGATCTGGTTCCAGTCCATGAAGTCCGGGATGCCCGGCGTCGATTGGATCTTCGTCGCCTCCGGCGTCGAGGCCTCAAGCTTCAGGTACATCGCCATGCAGTAGCCGCCGAGGCCGAAGAACACGCCCTGCCCCAGGCTGAGGATGCCCGCATCGCCCCAGCACAGCACCAGCCCCAGCGCCGCGAAGCCATAGGTGAGGTACTTGCCGACCAGGTTGAGGCGGAACGGCTCCAGCACCATCGGCAACACTACCAGCAGCACGGCCGCCAGCACCAGGATGAACAGGGTGTCCTTGCGGGTGAACGTCATGCGCTACCTCCGGACCTTGAGCACGAACAGCCC
>CAXSHI010000352.1:0-3675 GCA_964236755.1 uncultured Acetobacteraceae bacterium | reverse complement strand
TTCGACCCCCCAGGCCTGGAACCGCTCGGGCGAGTCGTGCGGGGCGATGGCGGCGATGGCGCCGCGCACGTGGGCGCGCACGCCCGCGTAATCGACCGCGGCGCCACCCCCGGTCACGCCCATGGCGCTGCCGGCCCGCAGCAGGTGCGCGCGCCGAGCCGCCGCGAGCAGCGCCTTCGACGGCACGCAGCCGGAGTTCAGGCACTCCCCGCCCATCCGGTCGCGCTCGATCAGCGCCACCCGCAGGCCAAGCCGCCCCGCCCCGCCCGCGGCGGTCAACCCGGCGGCGCCGGCGCCGACGACGACCAAGTCATGCGTCCACCCCATTGTGTTCCCTTCGGAGGCCGCCCCTGCTGACGCGCGGCGGCGCCATCCTATATGCGTGCAGAGCCGTTGCGCCAAAGGCCCGCCGGCGCAGGGGGCCTGTCACATGCGCATCCTCGTCACCGGCGCGGGCGGCCTGATCGGCCGCGAGCTTGTGGGCGTCTTGTCCGGGCGCGGCCACGGCGTCATCGCCCTGGAACATCGCAACGCGGCGCTGCATCGCAACGACGGCAGCCCCATCCCGTCCGCGCCGTGGGCCGGCCACGCGCCCCGACCCGGCGCCGTGCTGGTGCTTGCGGGCGACGTGCGCCGGTCCGGGCTGGGGCTGGACGCCGCGGCGCAGGCGGCCGTGAGCGACGGGCTGGACCTCCTCGTCCACTGCGCCGCCCTCACCAGTTTCAACCTCGACCCCCCGGCCTACCGGTCGGTGAACGTCGAGGGGGTTGCCAACCTCCTCGCCCTTACCGACCTCCCGCGGACGCCGCTGCTGCACGTCAGCACCGCCTATGTCTGCGGCCTGCGCGACGGGCCGATCCATGAGGATGAGCTGGATGTCGGCCAAGCCTTCGCCAACGGCTACGAGGCCAGCAAGGCGGAAGGGGAGCGCCTGGCCGCCGCCGCCCGTGACCGGGGCCGGCCGGTTGCCGTCGCGCGCCCGTCGGTCGTCGTCGGCGCGTCCGGGGATGGCGCGATCTCCAGCTTCGGCAGCTTCTACGGGCTGCTCCGGCTGGCGGCGGAGGGCCGCATCCCCGTCCTGCCGGCCCGCCCCGGCGCCAGCCTCGACCTCGTGCCCATCGACCACGTCGTCGCCGGGCTGACCGACATCGCGGAGCGGATGACGGAGGCGTCGGGCCGGGCCTTTCACCTCGTGTCGGGCGCGCCGGTCCCGGTGGCCGGGCTGGCGGCGCTGGCGGAGGGCTACCCGCAGCTCCATGCTCCGCGCCTTGTCCGGCCCGAGGCGTTCGACCCCGGCGCGCTCACGCCCTTGCAACGGCAGGTGCACGCCCAGGCGACGGGCCTGCTCGCGGGCTATCTCCAACGCGACCCGCGCTTCGCAGATATCAACCTGCGGGGCTTGAGCGGGCGCGCCTGCCCTCCAACCGATGGCCGCTTCCTGCGCGGGCTGATCGACCACTGCCTGGCCACGGGCTACATCCAGGGGCGCAAGCTGGGCACGGTGGCCTAGCGCACGTCCGGATAGTCCTCGTGCAGCCGCTCGCGGCGTCCAAGGCCCCAGCGGACGCCGACGCTGAGATAGATCCAGTTCGCCCGCAGCGCGCCCCAGGCGGCAACGCGGCGGTCGGAGGTGATCACCACGCGGTTGACCAGCCGAATGCGGCCCAGGCGGCAAAGGCGGACGCACAGGTCGGCGTCCTCCATCACGAGCAGCGCCGGGTCGCAGCCGCCGACGGCGAGGAAGTCGGCCCGGCGGAAGAACATGGCATGGTCGCCGAACAGCAGCCGTCCCCCGCGCAGGAACAGGTCGGGGCGGAACAGCAGCGGCGCATACCAGGTCTTGGCCCAGTTGTGGAAGCTGGTGCCCCAGCGCACCTGGTCCGGCCCGCTGAGCAGCGGGATAAAGCCGGCCAGCGCGGTACGCGGATCCCCAAGCACCCGGCGTACCACCGCCACGGCGTCGTCGGGCAGCAGAGTGTCGGCGTGCAGGATGCAAACCATGGGTGCCTCGACGGCCGCGACGCCGCGGTTGACCTGCGCTGCCCGCCCTCCGGCGCTGTCCCGGATCACGCGCAGCCCGGCCGCCTCCGCGATGGCGACCGAGACATCGGCGCTGCCGCCGTCCACCGCCAGGATCTCTGCCGGCGCTGGATCGAGCGTGCGCAGGCAGCGCAGCAGGCGGGGCAGCGCCGCCGCCTCGTTCAGCATGGGGATGACGATCGCGACCGGACTCATCGGGCCGGGCCAGGCCGGCGCGGGCGGACGGCGTGCCCACTCATGGGCCGCCAGCCTTGCGGCGTATACAGCGCAGCCGCATCTGCCCCTCCATGGCACGTTCCCTGCTCCCCGCCCTCATCCTGGGTGTCGCCGCCGTCATCCTCGTGGCCGAGCGGCGCGCGCCGCTGCGCCGGCGCACGCAAAGGGAGCCGGCGCGGGTCGTCCGCAACCTCGCCTTCGGCGCGCTCAGCATGGCAGTGGTCGCCGCGGCGGAACGCCCGGTGGTGCGTCCGCTCGCGCAACAGGCCGCGGCCCGGCGGCGCGGGCTGGCCCAGCGTCTGCCGGGACCTGACTGGCTGCAGGACGCGGCGGCGTTCCTGTGGATGGACTACACGATCTATCTTTGGCATGTCCTGACGCACAAGGTCCCGGCGCTATGGCGGCTGCATCTGGTGCATCATGTCGATCTGGACATGGACGCCACGACGGCGCTGCGGTTCCATGCGCTCGACATGCTGGTCTCGGTGCCCTGGCGGGCGGCGCAGGTGGCGCTGGGCGGCGTGTCGCCGCGGGCGCTGCGGGTCTGGCAAGCGTTCTTCTTTGCCTCCGTGCTGTTCCACCATTCCAACCTGCGACTGCCGCGCGGCTGGGACCGGCGGCTAGCCCGGATGCTGACCACGCCGGGGATGCACGGCACCCATCACTCGTCCGTGCGAAACGAGACGGATTCCAATTGGTCGAGCGGGCTGAGCCTGTGGGACCACCTGCACCGCACGTTCCGCCACGACGCGGCCGCGGACCAGGTGCAGGTCGGCGTGCCCGCCTACCGCGACCCCGGCGAGATCAGGCTGCGTCCCTCTCTTGCGATGCCCTTCCTGCCGCAGCGCGACGCCTGGCGGCCGCAGCGGAGACTATGAAGCCGCATCGGCCGCGTGACGCCGACCGGCCCACGATGTCGCCGGTTTGTTGCAAATGGTGGAGGCTCTTATTGGGTTCCGGGGTGCTGCTGGGGATCCGTCACGCGAGAGAGCATTCAAAATCGTGAGGTGCTGATCGGGTCGGGTTAGGCTCTGGGCTCACGGGACGAGGGGGGCTGGTGCCGAAGCTGGTTGCGGAGCTGCAGCCTGGAGTGGTGGCGGAAACCAAGGTTGCCCGTATCGAGCGCGACGAGCAGGCCGGCTTGGCCGAGCTTGGGCTGCGGCTCGACGAGGCGAAGCAAATCACTTCAGCAACGCGCAAGCGAGCTGCCGGGCTACCTCGGGCGCAACGAGGACGCCTTGGTGCACTACGCCGCCCGGCGTCGGCGGGGTGAGCCGATTTCGACCGCATTCGTGGAAAGCGCGGTGGGCGAGATCATCGCCAAGCGCATGAACAAGAAGCAGCAGATGCGCTGGAACAGGGCGACCGTGCAGCCCTTCCTCGACGTGCGCACGGCGGTGCTGAACGACACGCTCGAGG
>CAXSHI010000351.1:0-3679 GCA_964236755.1 uncultured Acetobacteraceae bacterium | reverse complement strand
GCCCTCGTCGTCAGCGCCCACTCGGCTGATTTCGTCTGGCGCGCCGGCGGCGCCATCGCGCTGCACGCCGGGCGCGGGTTCGACGTGACGGTGGTCTGCCTGTCGTATGGCGAGCGCGGCGAGTCGGCCAAGCTGTGGCGCCAGCCCGGCATGACGCTGGAGCGCGTCAAGGCGGCGCGCGAGGCGGAAAGCCGGCAGGCGGCCGAGCACCTCGGCGTGCGCGACATCCAGTTCTGGAACCTGGGCGACTACCCGATGCACCTCGACGACAAGGCGTTGTTCCGCCTGGTGGACGTCTACCGCGCCATCCGCCCGGCGTTCGTGCTGACCCACTCGCGGCAGGACCCGTACAACTTCGACCACCCCGCCACCACGGCGTTCGCCCAGCACGCCCGGGTGATCGCCCAGGCGCACGGCCACAATCCGGAGCAGCAGGTGATCGGCGCGCCGCCCGTGTTCCTGTACGAGCCACACCAGAGCGAGCAGAGCAACTGGAAGCCGAACTGGCTGCTTGACATCACCGCCGTGTGGGACAGGAAGCGCGCCGCCATCGAGTGCATGGCAGGCCAGGAGCACCTGATCGAGTACTACAGCCGCGTCGGCCTGAACCGCGGCAACCAGGTCGCCCGCAACTCCGAGCGCAACGCCACCTATGGCGAGGGCTATGAGGCCGTGTTCCCGCACGTTACGGACAGCCTGGTATGAACGTCGTCCATACCACCATCGAGCGGGCAGCCGACGCCGCCGCGTTCGCGGCGTATGGCGTGGCGACGGTGCACGAGGCGCAGGGCCGCAGCGGGCTGCTCGCGCCCTACATGCGGCCGATCTACCCCGGCGCCCACATCGCCGGCACCGCCGTCACCGTCAGCCTGGCGCCATGCGACAACTGGATGATCCACGTCGCTGTCGAGCAATGCCGGCCCGGCGACATCCTGGTGGCGGCCCCCACGTCGTTCTCCGACGCCGGGTATTTCGGCGACCTGCTGGCGCACTCGCTGCTGGCGCGCGGCGTGCTGGGCCTGGTGATCGAGGCAGGCTGCCGCGACGTGGCGACGCTGAAGCAGATGGGCTTCCCGGTCTGGTCGCGCGCGGTGTCTGCTCAGGGCACGGTGAAGGAGACGCTGGGCTCGGTGAACGTGCCGATCGTCTGCGCCGGGCAGCTGATCCACCCCGGCGACGTGATCGTGGCCGACGACGACGGCGTGGTCGTGGTGCCGCGCCAGGACACCGCGCGCGTGCTTGCCGCCGCAGAGGCCCGCGAGCACAACGAGGCGGACAAGCGCGCGCGGCTCAAGGCAGGCGAACTCGGCCTCGACATCTACGGCATGCGCGAGAAACTGGCCGCCAAGGGGCTGCGCTATGTTCCCGGCGATGGCGCTGCATGATGTCCGCCGCCTCGCCTTCTGCCGACCGGGCGACAGCGCTCAGCGTCGCCCTCGGCGACTACCCGCACACCCGGTCCATTCGGGCCGCAGCCGGTCCGGCCTTCGACTTGGCGGCCGTAAGCCCGATCAACCGCGCGTTCGCGCCGATGGTGCGTGACCTGCGCTACGACATCAGCGAGATGGCGCTGATGACCTACCTGCAGGCCAAGGCGTTCGGCAGGCCATTGGCGCTGCTGCCCATCGCGGTGGCCGCCCGGTTCCAGGAGGGCGCGCTGCTCTGCCGGGCGGATGCGGCGATCCGCGGCCCGGCCGATCTCCGCGGCAGGCGCGTGGCGGTCCGGGCCTACAGCCAGACCACGGGCGTCTGGCTCCGCGGCGTGCTCTCGGACGATTACGGCATCGCGTGCGAGGACGTGCGATGGGTCACGTCCGAGGGCGCGCACGTCCCCGAATACGCCGATCCGCCCTGGGTGGAGCGGGCTGCGGCGGGCCAGGACGCGCTGGCCATGCTGCATGACGGGCAGGTCGACGCGGTCATCGTGGGCAACGACGTGCCGGACGACCCGGGGCTGCGGACCGTCTTCCCTGACCCGGCGGCGGCGGCCCGCTTCCGGGCTAGGCACGGCTTCATGCCGGTCAACCACTTGGTGGTCGTGCGCGCGGCGCTACTGTCGCAGGCCCCGCAGGTTGTGGCCTCCTTCGCCGGCTCGCTGCTCGACGGCTATGGCGGCCGCGCGGATTTGCCCGTGGGATGCGCCGCGCTGGAGCCAGTCGTCCGGCTGGCCCTCCGCTACATGGCCGAGCAGCGCCTGCTGCCCCGGCCCCTGGCGATGCACGAGGTCTGGGAGGGGCTGCCGCCTTCGCTCAGCCATCCTGCCCCCGCCCCCGCCAAGAAGCCGTCGGCATGAACGTCGACGTCGCCTCGCACGACGGCGTGCTGCCGCGCAGCCGCGACTTTTATCATGGGGCGCCTGGCACCGGCCCGGGCACGGGCGCTACGCGGAGACGCGCAGCCCGGCCACCGGCGAGCTGCTGGCCGAGGCCGCCGCGTCGGCGGGCTTCAAGGCCTGGCGGGACGTGACGCTGCGGGAGCGTGCCCGTTGCCGGATGGAAAGCTGACAGAGGAAACCAGATGGCCCCGATGCGAACGCTGTTCCTGCTGAGTGGTCTCCTGTGCGACGAGTCCGTCTGGGACGACGCACGCGCCGAGCTAGGTGGGGTGGCCGACATGCGACCTTTGGGATTTGCCGACCACGACTCCATCCCGGCAATGGCTCGAAAGGTGCTGACCGAGGCTCCTGAAGGGCGTTTCGCGGTCGCGGGCCACTCGATGGGCGGGCGCGTGGCGCTCGAGATCCTGGCGCAGGCGCCCGAGCGCGTCGAGGCCGTGGCGCTGCTGAACACGGGCGTGCACGGGCGCCGTCCCGGAGAGGCGGAGAAGCGCCAGGAACTCGTCGACCTCGCCTTCGCCGAAGGAATGGCGGCGGTGGCAGCGCGCTGGCTACCCCCGATGCTCGCCCCTGGGCGCGCGGGCGACCGGGCGCTTATGGACCGGCTGACCGCAATGGTGTGCCGGCAGACACCCGACAGCTTCGCCGGCCAAATCCGCGCGCTGCTCGATTGCCCCGAGGCCGAAGCCGGCTTGTCGCGTATCACCTGCCCAACGCTGCTGCTCAGTGGCCGGCAGGACGGGTGGAGCCCGCTCTCGCAGCATGAGGAGATGGCAGCGCGCATTCCCGACAACCGCCTCGTCGCCGTCGAGGAGAGCGGCCACATGTCGATCGTCGAGCAGCCGGCCGCTGTCGCGGCGGCACTCCAAAGGTGGCTCGCCGAAGCCACCTCGTGACGTGGCATTCAGTTGACGCCCCGCCCCAAACCAGCAGCGAGAACAACCATGCCGGCAGTTCCTACTGAAGATCGCATTCCCGACACACCCCTGCTCGACCGCAAGCGATCCCTTAGAGGATACAAGATCAACAAGATGGCGATGTCGCTCGGCGAACCAGCCAACCGCGAGGCGTTCAAGCACGACGAGAGCGCATTCATAGACCGTTTCGGTCTTGCACCGGAAGAGAAGCTGGCTGTGATGTCACGCAACTGGCGGGAGATGGTCAGGCTGGGTGGCAACCTCTTCTTTATCTTGAAGATCACCGCAGTCGATCCGGTCCGGATCACCGAAATAGGCGCACACCAGGCCGGCCTTCCGCATGACGAGTTCCTGCGCGAACGGCTCGGCAAGAAGTAGGAAGAGGCAGGATCATGGCACGATTCATCGGTGGTTTGGGAACCTCGCA
>CAXSHI010000350.1:0-3684 GCA_964236755.1 uncultured Acetobacteraceae bacterium | reverse complement strand
TCCCCCACGCAAGAGGACGAGAATCACTGTGCAGATAGAATCACTGTCGCCAACGGGGCGACGCAAGATCACGCCACGCATGATCGCCGTGCAGGCTGGCCGACCTGCAACATGGGAGCCGGTGCGACGCGGTCTGGTGTGGAATGCCTTTAAACGTGCAGTGCCTGCGCTCGGAGTCCCGCGGAAGGTTGTGGAGCTGGTCGACTACCTGGTCGGCTGCACCATGGATGCCGACTGGGTGGAGGGAGACGGCCGGCTACTGGCTTGGCCGTCTAACGACGCCCTAGTGGACGTGCTCGATATTGGGCTCAGTCAGATCAAGACGCTGCTCCGGGTGGCACAGGAGCACGGTTTGATCGAGATGTGCGACAGCGCCAATGGCAAGCGCTACGGCAGACGGGTAAATGGCCGTGTCGTGGAAGCTTATGGTTTCGATTTGGCGCCGTTTGCGGCACGTTATGCCGAGTTCCAGGCGATTGCCGCAGCTCATGAGGAACGTCGCCGAGAGGGTTACCGCCTGCGCGGAAGGATCGGAGCCTTGCGCAGGCACATCCTTTCCTTGATCGACAGCGGCACCGAGCAGAATGCTGCGGCGGCCGACTGGTCGGCTTTGACAGAGCAAACCCGCGAGATTGCCGCGCTTCGCGGCGACAGTCGTGATCCGACTTGCCTGGAACCGATTGTGAGGCGTCTGACGATGCTGTTCGAGAAGGTTCAAGCGACTGTGGCAGCATTGGAATCTGTGGAAACTGACCCCAAGGGGTCAGAAAACAGGCCCCACTATACATCTACAAACCACCGCCTTATCGCTAAAGCGAATACGGTAGTGAGTAGGCTCAAAGAGCCTGGGCTTCCGGAAAGGAAGGAAAGCGGAGTAGCATGCATCGCACCGAGACGAGATCAAGCCAGTGCGCTACGTGGCTTCGTAGTGACAACAGATTTCTTGCTCAAGATTGCTCCTGCGTTTCGAGGTTGGATTTGCCATGCTCACCCCAGCTGGAGCGAGCTTGAAGAAGCTGCGGGTTATGTGCGTTCAGAACTGGATATATCACCTCACGCGTGGGGACAGGCATGTGTCGTCCTAGGAAGAATGGAAGCGGTTACAATGCTGGCAGTGATCTCAGCTCGGCATGCGGTCGGGAAAGTGCGTTCCCCTGGTGGTTTACTAAGAAGAATGGTCGACCTGCATCAAGTGGGCGAACTTCGATTGGATCGAACTTTGTTCGGCTTTGCTAAACCTCTCTCAAAAAGATCACTTCTTTAAAGAAGCGTAAATTCTGAGGCTAATAACCCAATCTGTAAAGGATTAGACATTGCTCTCGTTTCTTATACTAGCCCTAAATCTAATGCCATTTGATACTGCTACACCTTCTCCACTCATAGCAATGAATGTAAACCTTTCTAATTCTCCGGGCTTTTCTTGTCAAAGAATAGGGTTAGCAATGGTCTATGATCAACCTACTACGTCAGCGAGAGTTTTAGGAAGGACACAGGATTTCATTGCTGTTACTGGAAAACAAGTAAATGGCTTTTTTCCTATGATAACAGGCACAAAAGTGAAGGGGTGGGTTATGTCAAATCAGACTTACCAAGGGAAGAGTTCTGACGCGCGACCCTGTAAAGTTCAGATCCAACCTGATGGCCGGCTAATATTCGAGCAGCCGTGATATGAAATCATCTGGCACAAACTGGGTTATCATTGCGCGTAAGGAAGCGATGCCAAAACATTACATTGAAGAGTCGGATAAACTAAGATATAAACATCTTAGAAGGTCAGCCGTTTGACCTGACCCCCCAGGAGAGGTTGGTACATAGAACGGACACAGATATACGCTAACGGCCAGCAACCACGGCTTGCACTGCTCGAATGTGGCAGGCGGGTCGTTGGTTGTCCCGTCGGCCGTGCCTCGGCATGATATGCTGATGACCGATGTACCGCTGGGTCCGATTGTCCCCGAAGCACTCCGACCGCTTCCCGCATTTGAACAGCATGCCGGTCGATCCGTTATGCTTGAACCCTTGGCGGCGTCTCATGTAGCTGACCTTTGGGATGCGGCTCAATTAGCTGACATATCATGGACTTATCTGCGATACGGCCCGTTCCCGACAGAGAAGGCGCTTGCCAAGCATGTCGAGCGGATCACCCGGCTTGAGCATCAGCCGTTCTTTGCGGTTATTCCCACTTCCAGCGGGAAGGCCGAGGGCTGGGCCTCATTCTGTGACATTGCGCCAGCCGATTCAGCGATTGAAATCGGCAGCATCTGGTTTTCTCCCCGCCTTCAACGAACCCGAGCGGCCACGGAGGCGGTATTCCTCATGATCGAGCATGCGTTCGCGCTTGGTTATCATCGTGTCGTGTGGCGTTGTAACGCTCTCAACGCGGCGTCGGTGCGAGCGGCACGACGTTTCGGATTTACCGACGAAGGCACATGGAGAGGCGACGGGATCGTCAAGGGCCGTCGTCGCGACACGGCGTGGTTTTCGATACTGGAAACGGAATGGCCCGCCCAAAAGGAGCGCCTCGAGACGTGGCTCGATGACAGCAACTTCGACACGACCGGCCAAGCCAGGCGATCGATGTCGGAAAACAGGTGTTTGCCGTCACGTCTAGCCAGCAGCCTTCCAGGACCATAACGGGGTCTGAGGCGCAACGGAACGCAAAAGCGATGTAAGAGTGCGCAGCTTGCACCAACTAATATCTTCCAAATAGTTTTTATCTCTATATCTTGAAGACACCCTGCTGCACTATAGGTCTTCTGGTATAAGGTAGTTTGTGTTCTGTCATACGTACATCTTACTGTGGCCCGGCTGGCTCGGATGGCGTCGGCCCGACGGTCCCTGACGGCAGGACGACGAGCCGCCCATGCCGTATGCCGCGCTCCGCGATCACGTGGTCCGCGAAGTGGCGCAGCGCGTTAGCCTGCCCCTTCAGCACCGTGACCTCCATGCAGTTCTCATGGTCCAGGTGCACGTGCAGCGTCGAGACCGCGAGGTGGTGGTGGTCGTGGAACGTGTTGGCCAGCCGCTTCGGCAGCTCGCGGCGCGCGTGGTCGTAGACGTAGACCAGCGCCGCGACGCAATCTTGTTCCGGCACCAGGTCGGCGGCAGCCTGCTGCAGCCCGGCGCGCGCCAAATCGCGGATCGCCTCGGACCGGTTCTGGTAGCCGCGCGCGGCGATTAGGCGGTCAAGCTCGACCATCAGCTCGTCGTCGATGGTGATCGTGACACGGTGCACGGCATGATCCTTCTGGCACGGAAATCGGTTCTGGAGTATGCAGTCCTTTAAAGGAGTTCATACTCCCGACAGGTGGGACGAGTCCATGCACCCTGATACCGCAGCTGTCCGGCAGCCTGTCGCGGACGGCGCTATCGTCGTGCGCTGTTGCCCTTTTCCGTTCAAGAGACCGCCGGCGCCGCGTCACGGGACGGGCGGCAGGGACAGTCTCGCACGTCCGCTGAAGGTGCTCATCTCGCTTTCGCTTGTCGTGGCGCTGGGGCACACGGCGCAGGCCGACGGCCAGCCGCCTGCCGCTGTGGCTGCGCCGCCGGACACGGTCCTCGCGCAGGGCCAGGCCGCGCCCGTGCAGGCGGGGGGGCCGGCCGAGGGATCGATCGAGGTGCCGGTCGAGAAGGTCGTCGTGCAGTCGCGCACCGACATGCTGGACAAGGCCACCACCGCCAGCC
>CAXSHI010000349.1:0-3699 GCA_964236755.1 uncultured Acetobacteraceae bacterium | reverse complement strand
GCCACCCTTGTAGTCAGGCTATCCGGCCAAGCCGGTGCCCCGCATACCGTTCAGCCAGGAGGCAGGAGCTGCGGCGGGTCCCCATCTCCGCTACGAACATCAGAGTCCAAGGGGCGCACAGGATCACCGCCGCGGCAACCACGACGGCCAATCGCAGCTACCGACCCTGACTTACAAGGGACTGGCAGCGCGCGACCGCTACCAGGGGCCGCTGTGGCAGACGCTGCGCGCGGCCGACCCGGACGGCGTGCGGGCGTTCGTCTGCTTCCTGTCGGCCAGGTCCGGCCTGGGCGACGCCCGCGACCTGCTGCCGCGCTGCGACCGGGTGCTGACCGACGCGGACGCCGGGCGCATGGTCTCCGCGGCGACCTGGACATGCTACCCTGAGCTGCCGCAGAGCAGCCGGATGACGATGGCTGCGAAGCTGCGGGTGGCCCACCAGCATGGGCCGCTGCGCTCGCGGTCGGGCGTGCTGACGCGGCTGGCGCGCGAGCTGGGCCAGCCGTTCCGCGCCGTCGTGATCTGCGGCGGGCACCGCTGCGTGCGTGTGGCGTCGTCGTGGCTGCCGGACTTCCGCGCCATGCGCCAGCTCGCGGCCGATGCCCCAGTGACGTCGGCGAAACCGGAGGTTTGCGCCAGCGTCAACGGGCCGATCGGCATCATGCGCGCGAAGCTGCGGGCCTGGATCATGCAGTGAGACACGTCGGAAAGGAACATCGACATGGTTCTACGATACGTCCTGGGCAGCATGGACAGTCCGGCGGTGCAGGCCGATAGCCCCTGCGAAGGCGTCCACCTCGTCACTGCCGTAGGAACGGTTATCATAAAGCTGTCCTGAGGCGGCGCAAAGATGCCGCCTGCTGGCCGCGCAGGAGGGCGAGGCGATCTGCCGGGATCGCGCCAAAGGTCGCGCTGGTGGCAGTGACGGTGTTGCCGGGCTGCCGCGCGACAAGGGACGTTGCCCGCTCGGAGGCGGACTGGGGGGCGGGACGCAGGACACGCACGCCGTCCGGACCGATCATCACCACCTCCTGAGCGCCGATCCGGGCCACCCTGAGCGGCCCGAAGCTCTCGCCCTCGGCGACGACCGCCGGCTTGCCGTCCCTGCCGTCGGCAAAGATGGCCCGGCGCGCGGACGCGGTGACCACGATCCCGGACAGGCGAGGCAGCGGCGGTGGTGCGTCGGGAACGGCCGCGGGCGCGGGCCGGCGGTCGGCGCGGAACAACGGCCGCCGCAGAACGCTGGACACCATGGCTGCCGACCGTTCCTCCTGAACCATGGCGTCGAGCAAAGGGGCACGGGAGGCAACGGCGGGGCCAGCCGATGCAGCCGGCGCGACCGGCGGCGTCGTCAGCTCCCAGCGGATCAGCGCGGCAAGCGTGAGCGCGACGAGAGGGCAGCCGGCCTCGCTCCGCAGCATCATGGCGATGCTGGCCGCGCGTGCGGCCTAGGTGGCCGAGCCGGCCTGGCTCGCGGGTTGCGCCGAGGACTCCCAGACGCTGCGGTAGGCTTGGACCTGCAGGCCGTTCATCTCAATGGCGCTTCCCTGCGCAGAGAACACCAGGCTGTCGGGCGGGTCCTTGAAGAAGAACAGGCTTGTGGCCACCCGCGAGCCGTCATCCACGAACAGCTCAAGCGTGCTGACGTCGAAAAGGGCACGCAGCTTGACCGCGTTGTCACTGGTCACGTAGCGGGTTGCGAACGTGTCGGTGAAATCGGGGTTGCTGAAGCCCTGCGTTCCGCCGCGGTCCACACAGACCATCTGCCCGGCCCAGTCGTAGGAGACGATCAGGCTTTCGGCGCCGTTGGTGAGGCTGATCATCGCCATGCCGCCGCCGGAGGAAGCGGCCGTGACCTCCACCTCGAACGACTGGCGGCCCTCGAGCGGGAGGCTGAACGGGGTTGCCTCATCCACGGTGACGGAGCCGCTGTGCAGCACCTGGTCACGCAGCTTCTCAAGCTCGGGCACAGGGTTCTGCGCCAGCACGTAGCCGCTGTCGGCCGCGGTCGTGCGCAGCGTGAGCACGCGGGGCACCGACATCTGGCCACGCCAGGGAAAGGTGGGCACGACGTTGGCGTATTGCCAGTTGCTCAGCCAGGTGATGGCGACAGCGTCCCTCCAAGACAGGTTGTTGTAGGTCTGCATCGCGTAGGCATCCTTGGCGAACTCCATGAACCGCGTGCCGTCGTCGTCGGGCACGAAGCTGGAGCCGTCGAACTCGCCCACGAAGTACTGCGTGGCGCTGCCGCCCTGCGGCGCGCCGGGGTTGATGGAAACCAGCAGGACCCATTTGTGCTGGTCGGTGCCCTCGACCCGCACCCGCACCAGGTTCGGCACCTCGTACTGGTCGCCGAGCAGCCCGGCCGGACCGAAGCTGCCGACCTGCGTCCAGGTCCTGAGATCCTGCGTCGCGTAGAACAGCACCTGCCACTGCCGGCTCAGCGCGACGGCCATGATCCAGCGTTCGGTGGGCTGGTGCCAGAACACCTGGGGATCGCGGAACTGGGTCTCGCCGCGGTCCACGACGGGGTTGCCGTCGTAGTTGGTGTAGGTCAGCCCGGCATCGAGGCTGTAGGCGATGTTCTGCCGCTGCGAGACACTTTGCCCCTGGACGTCAGTCGCCAGCGTATAGATCGCGACGATCCCGCCGTCTGCGGAGTCGGCAAAGAAGCCGCTGGCGTTCAGCCGATCCACGACGGCGGAGCCGGAGAAGATGTAGCCTGACGCCGTCTCAGGGATCGCAACCGGCAGGTTCTCCCAATGGAGAAGGTCGTTGCTGACGGCGTGTCCCCAGCTCTGGTTCCCTGCCTGCAGGCCAGACGGGTTGTATTGGTAGTAGAGGTGATACGTTCCCCGGAAATAAACGAGGCCGTTCGGGTCGTTCATGAAGTTCTGGGGCGGGCTGAAATGGTATTGAGGGCGGTAACGCTCGGAGTAGAGCGGCTCTCCCGCGCCCCCGGCGGAGTTGGCGTCACCTGCGGTGCCCTGGCGCGCGATCGTTCCAGTTGTCATGGCCGTCCAAGTCGCGGTCGAGAGAAGCAGCAAGCCGCGCTTGGAGATCATGGCAATCCTCCCGAAGTGGTGCCGGCCCATTCTGGTGCGCCGTGTCACTGTTGGCTGTCCTGCGACCCGGCGCCAGGAGGGACCGCTCGCCCACTGCGCCAAGTCACCAGGTCCTTGCTGCGCAGTTAGGCTGATCTAACATGTTTTTGTCAAGAAACAAATTTGCTCTTCTGGAGGCTGCAGATTGCTGCTCGGCCGATGCACCGCGGCTGCGAGTTTCGCGAAGCACGGGGGCTGACATCCGACCGCGACATCAGGTGCAGGGCAACAACGCTGAAGAGCACTGCGAAGGACCGCTGATGCTGGACGCGGGCGTTCTGGCAGCCGCTCCGCGCGGTCTCCCCCGTGGCGGGCGAGATCCTGCCGGGCGCCGGGGCCATCGTCGGCGAAACGCTGGCCGACGTGCTCGACCTGGACACCTGGACCGAGACCCGGCCCGTCACAACCCGGAGAACGGACCGCAAGGGACAGCAGAAGAGCCGGAACAGCGAGCACGCCCGCCCGCCACGCGGCACGCGCACGATCGCCGACCGGCGGCACGCGCCGTGACCCGCTGAAAGGCTACGCAGCAGACCATAGGGGTCCGTCTCGGAACTCACATGGGACGACCGAGCCTTTGGGTGAGCAGCATGAC
>CAXSHI010000348.1:0-3705 GCA_964236755.1 uncultured Acetobacteraceae bacterium | reverse complement strand
CATACTCCTGGTCGCAGGACGCCTGGCCCGTGAATTGTGAAAACCGCCTCTAAGACAGATTACATTGATGTCTACATGATCCATGAACCGCTTCCGGCCTCGCGGTTCGACGGTTTGCTTTTTGAGGAGCTTCAGAAGGAGAAGCAAAAAGGCTCCATCCGCTACGTGGGCGTTTCCGGCGCAACGATCGACGCCGCCGTCCAGCTTTAGGGCCCGCTCCTCGACGTGCTTCAGACTGCGGAGTCGTCGTGGATGGCAGATCGCTTCGTGCCGGACGTGACCCATAGCCTATTTTTGGAGAAGCTTCACAAGCGGGGCACCACGCTCGATGATATCTCGGTTCAGACACTGCTCCACGCAGCCCTGGCGCGCCGTCCGCACGGCGCGGTGATCGTCCAGACCCGAAATCTCAACCATCTTGCAAAGATCGTGACCATGGCGGCGGGGAGATAAACCAATCGCGATCCGACATCTTGACCAGATTTGGTTCCCAGAACATCAGCTTATCTACGTCGGTGTGCATCGTGGGGGCTGGGATCGCTGGCATGATCGCGGCGACCTGTCTGGCCCGAGACAACGTGCGTGTCGTCGTGATCGAGAGTGGACATAGATAGTCAAACGCGCTTGTCGATACACTCGATGTAATCGACAATCCCGTTGCAAACTATCCAGCAATTATAAACCGCAGACGTGGTCTCGGCGGCACATCGCTTCTTTGGGCTGGTAAACTGCTACCACTTTCTCGAAGCGATGTTGTGTTTGGTCCCGGGATGATGTGGTGCGGGTTGACTTTGAACGAGGTGGGGTCGGCTTTCCAGGCTTCACAGATGGTTTGGAACGGTGTGCGCCATCGGAGTGCCTTGAGGTGCTTTGCAAAGTTGTAGGCAGCGACGAACGCCAGGACGTGGGCGCACAGGGCTTGGGTCGTCTCATAGTGGAGGACCTTGATGGTGGCGTCCTTGACGGTCCGGTTCATCCGCTCGGCCTGACCGTTGGTCCAGGGATGGTATGGCTTGGTCAACCTGTGCCCGATGCCATGCTCGTCGCAGGCGCGGTCGAACACGTGGCGCATGCCGTCCCACTTGGTTGACGCATTCTTGGTGAACGCGACGTCGTTGTCGGTCAGCACGGTGTGGATCTGGTAGGGGAGCGCTTTGATCACGTTGCGCATGAAGGCGCCGCCAGTGGCCATTTCGGCAGTCGGGTGGAACTCGACGTAGACGAACTTGCTGACGCGATCGATGGCCAGGAACATGTGTGTTTTACCCTCCGCGGAGCGGAACTGGGCGCTGTCGATGTGGATGTAGCCGATTTTGGTCTCCTTGAATGCTTTGCGTTTTGAGTCGGCTGCGTTGTCGCGGGGCAGTCGGGAGATGCCGTGCCCGGAGTAGGCAGCGATGCAGCGCGCTGCGGGTGAGCTTGGGAATGGTGTCACGCAGGCACCCGAGCACATCGTCGAGCGGCAGCAGGGTGCGGCGTCTGAATTCGACGACGATGGCTTCCTCGGCCTCGGTCAGCACGGTGCTTCGGGCCTTCGGTCCCATTGCGGCATCGACGGTGGCGGAGCGCTTGCGCCACTTCAGGACAGTTTTGGGGTTGAGGCCGTATTGGGTGGCCAGGGCGCGGGACGACGCTTGCGCCGCTTGGAGTTCGGCTCGAACGCGCGGCGTTGATCGGGCGCTACCGTGAAGAACTGCTGCCACAGTGCATCCTTCTCCTGACGGGTCAGGGCTGAGCTTGCGCCATCACACTCCGGGACTGAACACCTAGTTCCAGCGCGCTTGAGGGCAGCCGCACCTTCTGCGACCGCAAACGACGCAAGGGCAAACGTCATCGCCAAGCTGTCACCGCCCTCGCACGACGCCGGGTGAACGTGCTCTGGGCTGTCATTCATTCCCGGACGCCCTTTCTGGATAAGGACCGGCAGCGAGGCAATCAACCGAGTAGCCTCGTCTCGGCGCAGCGCGGCACGCGGGCGGATACGGCGAGGTCGTTCCAGGTTCGAGTCGTGGCGAGTCCACCCCGGATGGCAGTGATTGCGTCCTCTGCCGACCCGACCGGGTCGCCCCAGGCGGCGCAACGGGTCTGCAACTGCATTGAGCGGAGTCCTGACGCGCCGACACTGGATCAAGCCCACTTCGACCGTCTGCCGCAGCGTGCGGCAGCATGACCTTCGCCGGCGTTGGCGGGGCGGTGCTCCGGTCGGGCTACGCCCTCCCCGCGCCGCGCCAACGGCATTACACGACAACAACCGGCAGAAGCTCCACTCAACCAAAGCGGAACGGTGTCTCGACGAAGCCGGCCACCTCTCCGCTCGTACGCACACGCTAATCCGCTTTCGTATGGATGATGGCACGACCACCCTACACCTGACGACTTCGCCAGCATATCAACCGTGCACGGCGTGCACCATCATGGAGAGGAAATCAGGTGCTGGCGTTCTGTTGTTGGTGACGCTCTGGTTCTGTTTCCTTAGCAGTCGAAGGAACGGCGGCGCCCATGCAGCCGGGTTCAATGGGCTTGACCGACCGTGAACGGCAAAGTCCCGCTTGATGCGGCGCCGTCGCTCGCCTGGGCGGACCAGTTCAACATGTAGGTTGCCGGATGGCAACTGCCCCATGGAGCCGTACAGCACGCTCGGCTGCGCCTCGAGGCGGACAGGCACCGTACGTCGCGCGCCGTTGGGCTCCACCAGCATGAAGCGGGACGCCTGATGGTCCAACGGATGGTCGAAGTGCAAGGCGAACGCGACGCCGGATCCGCTCATGACCTGGTTGGGCCGCGGCTCGGTCCCGAGAAGGTGCATGGGCTTGGCGTTGGCAGGAGCGGCGGCGGCAACCGCCAGCATGGCGATGAGCGCTGCCGCGAAACGGGGCAGCAAGGGCAGATGGCGCATGAGGATGTCCTCGGTTCCAGATGGGATCCATGGGCGGCGCGTGTCCGCCGGAGGCTGCTTCTGGGGCGTGCAGGGCGTATTCCAACACGTGGACGGCGTGGCGGCGCGGTGTCAAGCTACGCCGGCGGCGACGTGGCCGACCCCGGCCACGCGAGGGTCAGCCACGGCAGGACCGGCCACGCCGAGATCGTCAGCGTCACTTTCGACCCAGCCCGCGTCAGCTACGGGACGCTGCCGCAGATCTTCTTCTCCGTGGCGCTCGATCCCACCCAGGTCAACCGCCAAGGGCCGGATTCAGGCCCGCAATACCGCTCGGAACTGTTCGTGAACGGCTTGGAGCAGGCCGCCGTCGCGCGGGCCTACGTGGCGCAGCTCGACGCGGCCCACGTCTTCCTTGCCCCGATCGCCACGCGCATCGATTCCGCGGAACGCTTCTACCCTGCCGAACCCCACCACCAAGACTACCTGGAGCGGCATCCCGATGCCCCGTACATCGCGATGTTCGACACACCCAAGGCGCAGACCCTTCAGCGGTTGTTCCCAGTCCACTGGCGGCCCGAGCCGGCAACGGTGAACAAGGCCGCCTCGGCCAGATAAGCGCAGGGAGACTCGCGCCGCAGGAGCGCCGGGCCCGTGAGCCATTCAACTATGCCGCCGTTCCCAGTGGTTCCCACCTTCGCGCCCGGGCCAGCTTGATGAACGTATCCGCCGCCCGCGAGAACGGGCGGCCAGCTACCGCCACCAGCAGCACCTCAGGCTGCCTCTGTCCCATGATAGGCCGCGTATGCAGCCCGGCCGGTGGTGCCGCC
>CAXSHI010000347.1:0-3713 GCA_964236755.1 uncultured Acetobacteraceae bacterium | reverse complement strand
AGCCTGAACTGGTGGACGGCTTCATCCGGCGCACCTTCACCGCGATGATCGAGGGTGTCCGAGAGAGCGCGCTTGCTGCGGGCCTCACCACGCTGGACGCTTTCGATGCCGGCACCCGCGCGCTGCACCGGACTGCCGAGCCTGATGGCGTGTTCTGCTATACCTTCTTCAAGGCTGTGGGACGGTCTGTGTGACCATGCTCGGCTATGTGTCCGTCAGGGTTGCCGGACAGGGCGGGCGTGGCAACGCTGGTATCGTTTTTGCTGCCAAGCGTGCTTCGGAGCTTGGAACTGGAACCTGGGAGGCACCGTGTTGTTCGCGTCCCCATGCTGCCCACCCATGTCAGGAGAGCCAATGGGTCAGACTGCCTCCGAATGTTGCATTATACGTGTGCCCTCGAACCTTGGGCTGCGTCCCCCTGCGTCGAACCGCCAGCCGGGAACATGGCAGGCGCCACAGGCCCTCACGGCAGCCGGGTTGATCGAGGCACTCCTGCCGGCAACGGTCCTTGACCTTGACCGCCTTGTTTACGATCCAAGGCCGGAAGCAGGCACCCGGCTGTACAACGGCCATAGAATGCGCACGTTCAACCTTGCTTTGGCAGAGCTTGTCGAACGCACTTTAGCCCGGAACCAGTTCCCCCTCGTCATCGGCGGAGACTGCTCCATCCTGCTAGGCGCCCTTGCCGGCGTGCGTCGGGCTAGCCCCGTGTCCTTGATCCATATGGACGGCCACAGCGACTTCCGCCACCCAGGGAACTACGACCCTACGGCGACACTCGGCGCAGTTGCAGGCATGGACCTAGCGCTGGCAACGGGCCGCGGCGAGGCTCTGATGACCGATTGGCCCGGCGTGGCCTCTCCGTTGGTTCCTGAAAGGCAGGTCATCCAAATTGGTGAACGCGAAGGGTGCAGCCCCGGGTTTGCGTGGCCCGACGTGAATGAGACCGCAATGACGCGCATCGATGTGTTTGCAGCGCGCCGTCTTGGGCCGCAAGCGGTGCTGGATCGGACCAATGCAACGCTCAACCAGGAGCCTGACTGGCCCTTTTGGGTCCACTTCGACGTTGACGTGCTGGACCAGGCGGTGATGCCGGCCGTTGACACGCCGGGAAGCCCGGGGATCGATTTGAAAGACGTTACATCCATTCTGCGGTCGCTTGTCACCACGCCACACTGCCGCGGCATGAATGTGACGATCTTCGATCCAGACCTCGACCCGACTGGAGGGCTTGCCGTGCTGCTCGTGCATCTGCTCAAGGACGTGTTTGACGGCCGCGTCAGCGGCGCACGCGAGGCCAGCGTAGCTTGAGGGGATGCCGCCGGGTGTCCGTCAGGGTTCGTTTGCCGGACGGATTTGCGTAGCAGGAAGGAACGGTCGGCGTCGGCAGCGGGGGACGGGTAGCGGCAGAATAGCCGGCGATACGCCATCGGCCCCACACCCTCGGGGCAGGCGAGGCGCAGGCGGTCGGTTCACTTATCGCCTGGCGCCGATCCGCGGCTCGGTGCCGGCGCGAAGGCGCGCGATGTTAGGAGCGTGCCGCCACCAGATCAGCGCCGCCAGGGCCAGCACCATCAAGGCGATCCACGGCCCGGCGACGGCCCAGGCCAGCAACGGCGCTGCCGCCGTGGCGGCCAGCGAGCCGACCGAGGAGATGCGCGTCAGCACGGCGGTCGCCAGCCAGACTACCCCGGCCGCCAGCCCGGCGAGCGGGGCGGCGGCGAGCAGCACGCCGAACCCGGTGGCGATCCCTTTGCCGCCGCGGAAATGCAGCCATACCGGGAACATATGACCGAGCACGACCGCGATCCCTGCGACCACACACCCAACCACGCCGTCGAGATGCAGCCCGACCGCCACGGCGGCGCAGCCTTTGGCGGTGTCCAGGATCAAAGTGGCGGCAGCCAGGCCCTTGCGCCCGGTGCGCAGCACATTGGTGGCACCGATGGTGCCCGAGCCGATCGCTCGCACATCGCCCAGCCCGGCCGCCCGCGTCAGCAGCAGGCCGAACGGGATGGCACCGAGCAGGTAGCCGAGCAACGCCGCGGTGGCGAGGTGGGATGGGTGGGTCATCGCGGTCATTATGGAGCACCGCGCTGCACCGCGCATAGGGCGAGCCGCGTCAGAGAAACGCAGACGGGCGACCGTGCGGACCATGACAAAAGGAGCTGCTACGCATGGCTGGTAGCAGCAAGCGCTTCTCCGCTAGCCTTGCGACAGGATGCCAGGAGCGATGCCGCAATGAGCTACCCTTCCGATGTGACCCTGCTTGCGGCCTCTCCGTGGTGGCGCCCCGATCCCGGGACCAACCTGGTGATCCGGGGTGGCAACCGGCTCGTCGGCACCTATCCGATCAGCGGCGCCAAGAACGCCGTCCTGCCGCTGATGGTCTCGGCCCTGCTCACCCCACATCTGGTGACCTTGCACAACGTGCCGGCGAGCCTGGACGTTGCCGTGTTGTCCAACCTGCTGCAGCGTCTCGGTGTGGGCCTAAGCTGGTCCGGCAGCGGTCGTGTGGACCTCTCGCTGACGCTGTGCGCCGACCAGGTGCATCCGGCGCGCATTGACAGGGACTTGGTGGGACGGATGCGTGCCTCCGTCCTGCTGCTGGGCGCGGTCCTGGCCCGCTGCGGAGAGGCCAGCCTGCCCATGCCGGGCGGGGACGCAATCGGGCTACGTGGCATCGACTTCCACGTTGCAGGGCTGCGCGCCATGGGTGCTGAGGTGGATATCACGGGAGGCATCATCCACGCCAAGGCGCCGCGCGGCCTGCACGGCGCGGAGATCGTGCTGCCGCTCCCCTCCGTGGGTGCGACGGAGAACCTGCTGCTGGCTGCCGTGCTGGCGAACGGCAGGACCATCATCGGCAATGCGGCACGCGAACCCGAGATTGCCGACCTGATCCACTGCCTGACCGCAATGGGAGCGCAAATCGAGGGCTTCGGCAGCGACGTGCTTGCTATAGAGGGTGGCCGTCCATTGACTGGCGCCGTGCATACGGTGATGCCGGACCGCATTGAACTCGGCACGGTCGCCTGTGCCGCGGCAGTGACGGATGGCGAAGTGATGTTGCGGCACGCCCGTGCCGACCTGCTCGGGGCGGCGGGGCCGGTGCTCGCAGCGGCCGGCGTGGAGCTGAAGGAGGTCGAGGGCGGACTAGTTGCCCGCTGTTCGCCCACGGGGCTGACCGGCACCGACCTCCAAACCCGCCCTTACCCGGGGTTCGCCACTGACCTACAATCCCCAGTCATGGCGATGCTGACGACCGCGAAGGGTGCGAGCGCCATCACGGAAACCATCTTTGAGCAGCGTTTCCGGCATGTGGACGAATTGAGGAAGATGGGCGCTACCATCACCGTGCATGGCCGGACGGCATGGGTTCGCGGCGTGGAGCGCCTAACCGCTGCCCAGGTGACAGCGACGGACGTGCGGGCAGCAGCGGCCCTTGTCTTAGCGGGCCTTGGCGCCAGAGGTGACACCGTCCTTGACGGACTGGACCACCTGGACCGCGGCTACGACCGGATGGCCGACAAGCTTGTAGCGTGTGGGGCGGTCATCACGCGATCAATGGTGTGATGCGGGGACCTATTTGTGGCCATCACGGGACAGCTTTGGCAGTGCGTCCGACGAAGGAGGCTGATGGCCACCCTGTCCGGCAGGGTTCGTTTGCCGGACACCCCTGGCCGAAGTGCTTGCGGCGTTCGGCCAATCGC
>CAXSHI010000346.1:0-3733 GCA_964236755.1 uncultured Acetobacteraceae bacterium | reverse complement strand
CCCGCTTGGCCTCCCGGAACCGGCCGTTGCGGACCAGCCAGACCGCGGTTTCCGGGAGGTCATGACGCATGAGCAGGATAACCAGCGCCGGCGCAGCACCCAGGCCGAGCGTCACACGCCAGACCGTTTCGCTTGGCAAGTCAGCAAGGATGAACAGGACGACCACCGCAATGGTCAGCACTTCGCCCACCGCGAACATGAACTGCCAGCGGCTGCCCATCACCTCTCGTGCGCCCTTGGGCAGCGACTCCATGATGTAGGCGTAGCTGTTGGAGATGTCGCTGCCGAGCGGCAGCCCAAGGATGAACCGCACGACGACCAGCCAGCCGACGCTCGGCACGAACGCCTGCGCCACGGCGCAGACGATGAACATGATCATGGTGGACAGGAACATGACCCGGCGGCCGATCCTGTCCGACAGCCACCCGCCCAGCAGCGCCCCGATCAGCGCGCCGGCCTGCGGCGCCGCCGCGGCGAGGCCGAGCAGCAACGGGTCAGGGTTGTACTGCTGCTTGATGAACACCAGCACGAAGGCAATCGAGTAAAGGTCCCATGCCTCGACCAGGATGGACGACATCATGAGCCAGCCGACCCTGTTGCCTTTCGGGTTGTAATTGGTCACGAGGTGGCGGACCGCCGCATCCATTGCGGGTTGATGCGTTGCTGTCATCGACACAGGGCACTTCCTTCCCAGGTAGCTGCGTCTGCTTGCGGCAGACTGCGATTAGGCATTCTTGAATGCGTTGCAGGCATACTGGCCTGGTTGCCCTCGACTTACCGGCGGTTCACGTGACCGCTGACCGCAGCGGCTTGCCAGCGAGCGCGCGAGCGGCCTCTTCGGCCGCCATGCGCTGCAGGGTCTCCAGGCTGCCTTCGGAGTAGAAGCCGGCGTGGGGCGTGAGGATCACGTTGTCCATGCCGCGCAACGCAGACCCGGGCGAGAGCGGCTCGGGGTCAAATACATCAAGCGCCGCCCCTCCGAGCTGCCCCTCGCCAAGGGCGTCTGCCAAAGCTGCCTCGTCAACCAGCGCGCCGCGCGCGGTGTTCACAAGCACGGCGCCAGCGCGCATCTGCGCCAGGGTGCCCCGGTTGATGATGTGACGCGTGGCGGCTGTCGCCGGCAAGTGGAGCGACAGGCCATGCGCTTCAGCAAGCAATGTTTCAAATGGACAAGGCCGATGTCGAGAGGTCCCATACGGCTTCGGTTAGCATAAAAATCACTTGCCAGGACGCCGATGCCGAATGCTTGCAGGCGTCGTGCTACCAGGACGCCGATCCGTCCCACCCCGACAAGCCCGACGGTCGTGGAGGCCAGTGCCGGAAGGCGCCCGACCACGTCCGGGCTGGTCCAGCCGTCACGCTTGATCGCGGCAGTGTAGGCCGCAAGACGGCGCAGCAACGCCAGCATCAATGAGGCGACGTGGTCCGCGACGGTGTCGCTGCCGTAGTCCGGGATATTGGCGACCCGGATGCCCGCGCGCCGTGCGGCTTCAACGTCGATGTTGTCGTAGCCAATCCCGTAGCGGATGATCAGCCCATCCGGCCGCATTCCTGCGAGCGCCGCCGCATCCACCGGCACGAGGTTGACGAACGCGATATCGGTGTCTTGCAAAGCAACGGCGACATCGGTGCGGTCTTGACAATCCAGAACCTGGAAGTCAGCGCCTGCCTGCACGTGATCGCAAGTTGCTTAGACAGTGCTAGTGACAGGAGATTGTAACATTACTAGGATTTTGTATGAAGATCGGTTGTCCGGATGTAAATGATTTGGCAATGTCTTGTTCCGCGGAGATGCAGAGGAGTACCAGGGCTGTTCAACGCTCTATTCCACTGATCATATCGAGTAGCGGCGATATGCCGCCGAGGGCAGCGCGATAGCGGTCTTGCGGGAGCGTTCCGGTCGGATTGGCCTTGGGAATGTTGTAGGCGAAGCTGCGCAGCCGGGCGAACAGGCCGGGGTTGGAGTGGATGCGAGAGGCATCCTCCCCCATGATGACATCACGGCTGTAGTGGGAGGTGTTCTCGATGGTCCAGTGCCCGCGGATGGCGTCTGCAGCCCGGGCGGCGGTGAATGAGCTGTTGGCGAGATAGCAGGCGGTGTGGGTGGCAAGGGTCCACAAGCCGGTTTTGGCGTCTCAGGTGCGGACGCGCCGCTCGACCTGGATGACGGCTGCGATGCAGGCGCGCCAGTCCGGGTCGGTGATGGCGTCTTTGGAGTCGAACATGGCGACGGTGCGGGTTTCGTCGCGGTTGCGCCCGGTGTTGCGGTTGATGGCGTGATCCTGCGGTGTCGCGTCCGCACAGATGCGCTGGGCTTAGCGGTGCAGGGTTGGCTGGTTTTCCTTGACCTGAACGATCAGGCCGACCCCGGCGTCAGACGCAGCCTGGAATGTTTTTTTGACAGTGCAGGGCGTCCAGGGTCACGAGATGGCGCGCCAGGCCCAGTTCGGTCAGCAGGGCCTGCACGGCCGGGATTTCGTTGGACTTGTCGGCGATAACGACATGGGCGAGCACCAGGGCGGTGTCGGTGGCGAGCGCGCTCAGAACCTGGGCCGCGGCACGGTCGTGGAAGGCGTCGAAGCTGCCGCGCAGCGTCTTGCCGTCCAGGGCGATGCTGGTCTGGGTCTCTGCGCCCCGCGCCGTCTGGAGCTGTGCGGCATGGCAGCGGAAAGCGTCCTCGACCGCCTCAGGGTCCAGTTTTTGGAGGATATAGCGGATGGCGGTGTGCGTCGGGGCACGGCGCCATGTCAGGTCGAAAGCGGCGTTGAGGCTGTGCCGACAAACGTCGATGAAAGTGACAATGCCGCGGTATGAGGTGCAGCCGGTGACGATGGCCAGGATCGAAAACAGCAGCACGTGCGGCAGTTTGTAAAGCTTGCCCTCCGCCCGGCGCGGATCAGGCGCCGCTTCCAGCAGGCTCATCAGCGGCACGAATGTTGTGGTCACGGCAACCTCCAACCCGGTTGCCGCCCTACGATTCAGACATTCCCCGCTCCGGAAGGCCCCGGCATCACCCCAGCCTACACATCGCCGCTGCCCTGTGGCATCCCAGACCCACCCAGCTAAGACAAAAGCGTCGAACAGCCCTGGCCGAACTGGCGATCAAACAAAGCTCCGGTCACTCAATTGAAGCTGTGATCTGCCAGCCCATTCTGGTGGTCAGGGATTCGACCAGGAAGAATAATGGCTCAACTTGACTCCCGATGTCTGCTTGTCTCGCTCACCCGAAAGCGGATGATCTGCCATCAGCTTTGGGCTGAGAACGAATGGCTCTGTCCCCTGCTCGCGGAAGCAAAGGAAGCGGCGATGGGCAGGCGGAATCCGGGCGACGGCGTGCCGCCCGGTGTAGTCGTGCTTGATCCCGGGATCGAGCCTGACGCAGGAGCCGTCCGCACGCATCCCGAAGAACTGGTGCACGACGCCGAACGGCGGCCCTGAGATGTTCGTTACCGGACTGTCTACCGCTGCCGCCTGGCCTTCAGCACGCCGGAAAAATCGCGTGCTGAAGGAGGCGCTCGAGCTCGAGGATTTCGGGCGGCTCGCGAAAGATCGTCTCCCGCGATCCGTCTACGCCTACGTGTCGAACGGCGCCGAGGACATGGCGACCTTGCGCGAGAACCGCACGCAGTTCGCCGCCCACAAGTTCGTCACACGCGTTCTGCGCGACGTCTCGGAGCGGGACCAAGGACGAACCGTGTTCGGCCGGCGCTGGTCGTCGCCGTTCGCAATCGCG
>CAXSHI010000345.1:0-3744 GCA_964236755.1 uncultured Acetobacteraceae bacterium | reverse complement strand
CCGCGCACGATGGCGCTGGCGCCGTGCACGTTGATGTTGGCGCCCATGCGGTTCAACTCCGGCACGTGCATGAAGCGGTTCTCGAAAATCGTCTCCGTCACCATGGCCGCACCCTCGGCGACCGACATCAAGGCCATGAACTGCGCCTGCATGTCGGTCGGGAAGCCCGGGTAGGGCTCCGTCATCGCGTCGGCCCCGTGCAGGCCGTTGAGGCGGCGGACCACCAGGGCGCCGTCCTGCTCCGTCATCTCGACGCCCGCGCTACGCAGCGCGGCGGCAACCGCGCCCAGGTGGGCCAATTGGCCGCCCACGAGCCGGACCTCGCCCCCGGTGATGGCGGCGGCGCAGGCGTAGGTGCCGGTCTCGATTCGGTCGGCGACGATGGGGTGCGCGGCGCCGTGCAGCCGGGGCACGCCGTCCACCACCAGCTTGTCGGAGCCGATGCCCTCGATGCGGGCGCCCATGGCGACGAGGCAGGCGGCGAGGTCGCCAATCTCCGGCTCACGCGCCGCGTTGGCGATCTCCGTCCGGCCGTCGGCGAGGCTTGCTGCCATTAGCAGGTTCTCGGTGGCGCCCACGGAGGCGAAAGGCAGCACGATCACCGCCCCGCGCAGCCCGCCCGGCGCCGAGGCGTGCACGTAGCCGCCTTCCAGCCGGACCGCGGCGCCCATCTGCTCTAGGCCTTTCAAGTGCAGATCGACCGGACGGGTGCCGATGGCGCAGCCGCCGGGCAGCGACACCCGCGCCTCCCGCACCCGCGCCAGCAGGGGGCCGAGCACCAGGATGGAGGCGCGCATCTTGCGGACGATCTCGTACGGCGCCTCGGTGTTGGCGATGGGGCCGCCGATCGACAGCGTCCGCCCGTCCGGCACGACGGCGACGCCGTGCTGCGCGATCAGCGCCGACATCGTCGCGATGTCCGCGAGCCGCGGCACGTTGCCGAGCAGCAGGCGGTCGTCGGTCAGCATGCCCGCCGTCATCAGTGGCAGGGCCGCGTTCTTCGCGCCGCCAATCTGCAGCTCGCCGTGCAGCGGCCGGCCGCCGCGGATACAGATACGGTCCATTCGGCTTCCCCTACAGCCGCGGCAGCGAGACGCCGCGTTGGCGCATGTACTTGCCCGCCTTGTCGGCGTAGCTGATCTCAGGCGGGCTTGACCCTTGGAGGAACAGGAATTGGCAGATGCCCTCATGCGCGTGGATGCGGGCAGGCAGCGGCGTGGTGTTGCTGATCTCGATGGTCACCTGGCCTTCCCATTCCGGCTCCAACGGCGTCACGTTCACGATGATGCCGCAACGGGCATAGGTGCTCTTGCCCAGGCAGATCACCAGGATATCGCGCGGGATGCGGAAGTACTCGACGGTGTGGGCTAGCACGAAGGAGTTCGGCGGAATGGTGCAGGTAGGGCCTTTGCGGGTGACGAAGCTCTCGGGGCTGAATGCCTTCGGATCCACCACGGCGCTATCGACGTTGGTGAACACCTTGAACTCGTCGGCGACGCGGGCGTCGTAGCCGTAGCTGGACAGGCCGTAGCTGATCACGCCGTCGCGCCGCTGGGTTTCGATGAACGGCTCGATCATGGCGTGGTCCTGTGCCATGCGGCGGATCCAATGGTCGGGCATCACGGACATGGGCGCACCTAACCTGATGCTTGGGAGTCGCGTCTAGCCCTCGGCGGGGCCGGGCGGCGCTTGGTCGGCGCCGAAGGGCGGCGCGCTCGGCTCGGCCCGGGCGCGGGCTTGCTGCTTGCGGCGCCGCAGGTTGTCCCGCAACGCGGCCGCCTCACGGTCCAGCCGGGCATCGCGCGGAGTTTCGGCGCGTGGCGCAGGCGCGGCGGTCGGTTGCGGTTCGGTCATGACAGCAGGAGATGCCGGTCCCGTCGCAACGTCAAGCGCCCATGGAGCCCAAAAGGCAGGCGCAGATCGCCGGGGCACTACGCGCCTATGAGGTCGCCCGCGGCGAGCAGGGGCAGCGCGTTGGGACGCTGCAGCGGCGGCACCAGTTGCGCCAGTTGCGGGAGATCATGCAGGGTAACGGTCTTGCCATTGGTGGAAAGCAGCTTACGGGCGCGCAGACGCCCGAGCACGCGGTTGACATGGATCACATGCAGGCCGAGCGTGTCCGCCATCTCCTGCTGGGTCAGCTCAAGCACGAAGCTCGTTTCGGAGGCCAGGCCGCATTGCTGCAGCCGGCCGTGCAACGACGCCAGCAGAGCCGCCGTGCGTTCCTCCGCGTCGAATTGGCCGAGCCGGACCAGCCAATCCTCTATGGCCGCCTTCTCAGCCAGAACGAGTTGGTAGAGTTGCCGTCGGAACTCCGGCAGAAGGTCGAACGCGCTCGTCAGATCGGTGGAGGCCAGGGCGAAGTAGGTCAGCGCCGTCGAGGTCTGGACCGACGCCTGCGTGGGCTGCTCGAACAGCGTTTCCAGCCCGAAGGTATCGCCGGGCAGCAGGATGTTGAGGATTTGCCGGCGGCCATCATGCAGCGTGCGGTAGCGGTAGGCCCACCCCGAGGCGATCACCCGAACGCGGATGCCCAGATCGCCGGCGCGGGTCATCGAGGTGTTGCGCGGGGCGAACCGCTCCTCCATGCGCAGCACATCCGTTGACGGCCAACCCGGCGCTACCATCCCGATGTCCAATCCTCTACCCTCCAACAGCATGCCCGCTCGGATCGAGTGGGCGCGCCAAACGTCCCGACAATATCCGCCAGAGCGCCCGCTCATGCTCACGTCCGATGTCGGAACATCTCTATAATGTTTCTAGTCTCAAATTTTAACATGATTTTGTTAATTTAACAAAACTTATCGGTTCACGAAACGGTGTCGCGCGTGTCGTTTGGAGTGAGCATTGTGGGGCCGCGTTGCGGCGCCGTTGAACGCCAGGCCAGCCGGTAAGCGCGACTTGTTGCTGGGGCTTGCGTCCGTGCGCCCAAACCCGTAGGGAACCATCCGGTCAAGGGCGCCGGCGCTGTCATAGCTCAGCGGTAGAGCACCTCATTGGTAATGATGTGGTGCCTCACGTAGTTTTTTGCTTATTGTCAATATTTTAGGTATCTAAGCTCGTCCGGTTTCCTGTGCCGGCTTGCGTTTCGGACGAGCAAACCCAGCGAAGGGTTGCAGCGGGTGGCCGGGTAGGTTAGACGAACACGACGAAAGGTTTGCTGTCATAGCTCAGCGGTAGAGCACCTCATTGGTATTTTTGCCTCACCTCGTGGAAATGCGAGGATTGAAAACTGCCCAAATTCGGGGAAAGCTTTACTGCCAATCCCGAGCCAAGCCTGGCCTAAAACCGGGAAGGTGTAGAGACTAGACGGGTGGCACCTCTGGCGTAATGCCGTGGTGAAGGGATAGTCCAGACCACAAACGCTTTTTTCTGAGCGGCGGCGAAAGTCGAAGTGGGATTGAATGAGGAGGCCCAGGGTTCGATTCCCTGTGACAGCATCAATCCCCAAGCGCCGCGCTCGCCTCCGCCATGTGCTGCGGCGAATGATGCACGTAAACCCGTTCCACCATTGCGACCGAATTGCCAAGGAACGCCTCATGCCTCCCCTCATTTTGCTTCAATGACGGAAGCGGTTGGGGTCTCGCGCCGGTTTGGGCTGGCTTGCCTGACGGACAGGTTGTGACAAGCGGTTGAGCGGCCTTGCAAGTCAAGCCGAGATGCGGTTCCAGGCCCGGCAATCCAATGCACGGTGTCCAGCCCCCATTAAGTGGTCCGGGCAAAATGTTAGTGCAGCACGGCAGC
>CAXSHI010000344.1:0-3778 GCA_964236755.1 uncultured Acetobacteraceae bacterium | reverse complement strand
CGAAGCGCGCCTCGATCAGCTCCCCGGCTTTGACCACCTCATCGTTGGGCAGGGTGCGCGCAGCCTGGTGCGCTGCCCGCATGGTGCGGCCAACAGGAAGCTCCTTGGGAATCGGGCGGCTCGACATGGAGGAAGATAAGCATGACCCATGACGATATAAAAGTCATAAGTCACGCACCCCATCAGTCATGGGTCCGCACCCCATCGGTCATAGGTCCGCACCCCATTAGTCATAACGGGCACCCCATCGGTCATAGGTCGAGGTGTTTTCGCGAGCAAGTTCAGAGCCTTAAAAGTCCTGAATCCTTGAATCCTTAGAATCCTTGAATCCTTCGCGTGTACGCATGCGCGACTCCCTGTGGATAACTCCCGCTGCCCCTCACAGCAGCCCCTCACAGCAGGAGTGCCACGGTGCTCGCTGCGGGCAAGGGGTGGGTCCTCCCCGTGCTCGCCATGCTCGCCGCCAAGAGGCGGCTGCGCGTGGCTGCGCGCGGGTCCGGTCCCGGCGCCAAGCGGCGCCGCCCTTGCCCTCCGCTGCGCGCCGCAGCCGCCGGGCGGCGTCGGGACGAAGGGCGTCCCGACACCCATCGACCCCCGGCCTCCGGCCAGGGCCGAACAAAGGGCTGACAAGGAGGCAGGCTGGACGGGGCAGGCGTCCCTTCCCTCGCACGGCATAGGCCGGCAACACTCCACGCCGAAACCAAACGGTTCCTGCTGTGCCGCCGCGACGCAGCGGTGCGACACCTGACGCCGGCCCGTCTAGCTTCCTTTGGGTGCGGGCCTGGTGCGCGTCTGACTGCTGGGCAGTGACGCGGTGAGCACCTCCCGTCCCTATCCTCCATGGTAGGGGCGGGACCCCCTTCCCCTCACACCCTGCCGCCAGGGACAGGCCGTAAAGCCGCAAGGAAGGCTCGCCAGGGCAGCCCAGGAAGGTAGGAGGTAGGGGTGCCGCGGCCAGAGCCTGCAAGGGCTTCAGCGGGCTTCCCAGCGGCTCGGCAGGGTTGTGGGTCAACGAGTTATCCACGGCCACTTTGCGATGCAAGCCACGGCCACTTTGCGATACAATCCTATAGTTAGAATCCTATAGCTCTTCCGGTAGCTGTCTGGCCGCTCCTGTGGACAGCGGGGGCAGCTTGGCGGAGAGGGCACAACGCCCTCACCTACCCCGAGCGTGCCCGCCGCCGTCCAGCCGCATCAAGGACGCTTCGCGCCGCTGCGCGGTGCCCAAGCGGGCATCCTTGACCCGTCTGGCCGTCGCCGTGCTGGACCAATGGCAGGGACGGGACGAGGAACAGGGCTTTGCGGTCCGAACAAGGAACATAGAATGGAGCGCGGGATATCATTCCCGTGTTTCTGTGTTTGCAGTAACACGCTTAAACGTGTATCCTTGTTTCATCATAGGCAGAAAGACAGACCATGATCCTTGCGGTCGTCAACCAGAAGGGGGGAGCGGGCAAGACCACGATAGCCTTGAACCTGGCCGCCGCGATGGCAGCACAAGGCAAACGGGTGCTGCTGATCGACGCGGACCCGCAGCAGACGGCACAGGACTGGGCGGCGATCCGGCAGGAGCCGGTGCCGTTCCAGGTGATCGGGCTGGCAAAGCCGGTGCTGCACCGGGACCTGCCCGCCATGTCGGCCGACTACGACTCCGTCATCATCGACGGGGCGCCGCGCAGCTACGAGGTCGCCCGTTCGGCGATAGCGGCGGCGGACCTGGTGCTGATCCCGGTCCAGCCATCAGGGGCGGACTTCTGGGCCAGCCGCGAGACGGTCAACCTCGTGAACGAGTCACGCGGGTTCAAGGAAACACAGAAATCCGCATTTGTGGTTTCACGGAGAATCGGCCGCAGCGTCCTCAGCCGGGAGATCGGGGACGCCCTGGCCGAGTTCGCCTTGCCGATCCTGGCGGCCAGCACGGCGCAGCGCGTGATCTACGCCGAGGCCATGACAGCCGGGCGAACCGTGATCGAGCAGCAGCCGGACGGACCCGCAGCCGATGAAGTCCGAGCCATTCTCGCGGAGCTGGAAGGAATAGCAGCATGAGCAAGTTCAAGATGCCGCCAAAGGCTCCCCAGGGCGTACAGGAGTGGGTTGAAGGCCCTGCGGCACCGGAAGCACCCTCCGCAGCGCCGGAAGCATCAGGGAGGCTCCCAGGCGCGAAGCAGGCCCGGTTGACCATTGACCTGTCCCCGCAGCTCCACGCTCGGTTCAAGGCGGCTTGCGCGATGAACCGGACCCGGATGGTCGAGGAGGTCACCCGCTTCATCGAAGACTGGACACAGAAACACAGTTAAATGGAAATACAGAAAGACGCTTCTATGGCGATTACCAGCAGCTTCGCGCTTCGCATTCCTGCATCCCTGATGGAGGACGTGGAGGTGCTGGCTGCCCGGGATAGCGTGTCAGTCAACCAGTTCCTGGTGCAGGCTGTGGCGGAAAAGGTGGACACTCTCAAGGCGTGGAGCCAGCTAGCCGAGCGTGCAACCCGTGCGACGCCTGGCGACCTTGGGCGCATCCTGGCGAAGGCCGGAACGACGACTCCCGTCCCCGACGACGAGCTACCCGAGGGTTGGCCGGACAGCCACGGCTGACAGGTTGCTTGGCAGGTTGGAGCCACACAGCATTCGAGTAATTCGCATTGTTAGGAATCACAACCATGCGCGTGACAACGGCGGAGTTCATCAAGAGCTATGGGACGCTGGCCGACAAGGCACTGACGGAGCCAGTCACCATCACCAAGAATGGCCGCGACCGCCTGGTGCTGGTCTCGGCCGACGAGTATGCGCGGCTGAAGCGACGAGACCGGCGCGCGATCCTGCCGGAGGAGCTGGCGGCGGAGGACATCGTGGCCATTGCCGCGTCCGAGATGGACCCCCGGCACGACTACCTGAACGAGGAAGTCCGCGGCTGGCAACCCTGATTTCGCCCGGGATCACGGGAATCCTGCCCGTGTTCTCGCTTCTTACCGTGTGTTTTCGCTTGCTTGGCCCAGTCACCTCGTAGGCTCAAAAACGGCCATCCTCATCTTGTTGCGCAAACCTTCGTTTGAGCGACATAAAACGCACTCAATGCAAACAGGCACTTGCGTGTTGCATTATACTGTTGCCCATCGACGTTCCACTGCAACAGAGTTTTGCGACCTGTTTGCCGCTCGTTCTGCAAGTTGGCCGTTTTCCGGCCTATGAGGTGACTGGGCCTGCTTGGGCCTTCCGCCCCAGCAGGAAGGCGTTGAAGAAACCTATCAGATAGGTTACATTTGGGGATGGCTGGAACCCTTTTCTGGATCGATGCCATCCAAGTGTTCATCGCCGCCGAGGATCATCCGCCGCCTCACGTCCATGCCGTCCACACGGGGGAGGGCTGGGTTGCGAGGTTCCGCTTCTCGTTCCTGTCCGACGTGACCGGCCTGTACCGGTTCCGCCGCCGAGGGCGAAGGCCAACGGAGGCCACGCTTGACCGGGTGGCGGAGGCGATTATGGCGCACCTGCCAGCGTGCCGGGAGAGCTGGTGGACCACGCACGGGAGCCGGCACGAGATCAACCTGGTCAACCGGCGTGTCGAGACGAGGCGCGTCGAAGGCGGAGACGGGGTGCTCGCCAAGGTGGCGCTGCAACCCGGCAAGGCGGCGGCTGGCATCGTGTCGGCTGTTTACGACCCAGGCAACGGCCAGGTCGGGCTGACCCTGGACGACGGCCGGACGCTCGCCCTGACGGCCGGGCAGCACATCGAGGAGGCGGAGGAATGGTGAAGGACGACGAGGGCTGGATGCCGCCGC
>CAXSHI010000343.1:0-3781 GCA_964236755.1 uncultured Acetobacteraceae bacterium | reverse complement strand
CGGTGCCCGACGCGCGGGTGGCGCACATGCCGCCGATGCTGCACTCGCTGCCGGGATCGACGGGGAAGAACAGGCCCTGGTCGCGCAGGTGGGCGTTCAGCTGCTGCCGGGTGACGCCGGCCTCGATCCGGCAGTCCATGTCGGCCGCGTTCACCTGCAGCACGCGGGTCATGCGCGACAGGTCGAGGCTGATGCCGCCGCGCACCGGGGTCACGTGGCCCTCCAGGCTGGTGCCGGCGCCGAACGGCACCACGGGGACGCCGTGCTGGTGGCACAAGGCGAGGACGCGCGCCGCCTCCTCGCCCCGCTCCACGAAGGCGACGGCGTCGGGCGGGGTGCGGGGATGGCTGTCCTCGCCATGGCTGTGCTGCTCGCAGAGCGCGGCGTTGGTGGTGATGCGCTCGCCGAGGAACTCGCGGGCCTGGGCGATGACGGCGTCGGCGGGGCGTGACATGGAAGGCTCCTTTCCCGTGCAGCCTAGCGCAACGCGGCCGGGCGCGTCACCCTGGGTGCAGTGGCAGAGGACGCATGCATGACCCTATCCGTGAACCAGGACCGGCTCTGGCAGGCGCACCTCGACATGGCCGCCGTCGGCGCGACGCCCGAGGGCGGCAGCAACCGCTCGGCCTTGTCCGCCGCGGACGCCGAGGCCCGCGCCCTGCTGCTGTCCTGGTGCGAGCCGCTGGGTCTCAAGTTGGAGCGCGACGGCATCGGCAACCTGTTCCTGCGCCGGACCAGCCGGGTGCAGCGCCCCGCCGTCGCTTTCGGCAGCCACCTGGACACCGTGCCGACTGGCGGGCGGTTCGACGGCGCGTTCGGCGTGCTGGCCGGGCTTGAGGTGTTGCGCACCCTGGACGACGCCGGGGTGCTGACTGCGGCGCCGCTAGAGCTTGTGGTCTGGACCAACGAGGAGGGCAGCCGCTTTCCGCCCGCCATGATGGGCAGCCGCGTGCATGCGGGCGACCTGCCGCTCGACCGCGCCCTGATGACGTCGGACGACGCCGGGGCCACGGTGGGCGAGGCGCTGGCCGAGACGTTCCAGATCGGCTTTCTCACGCCGGGGCCGCGCGACTGGGCCGCGTGGATCGAGCCACATATCGAGCAAGGCCCGGTGCTGGAGCAGTCCGGCGCGGCCATCGGCATCGTGACCGGCACCGTCCAGGCCCGCTACTTTCAACTGACCATCACCGGGGAGTCCAGCCATGCCGGCGCCACCGCCATGGGCGGACGCCGCGACAGCCTGGCCGCCGCCGCCGAGATGATCTTGGCGACCGAGCAGATCGGCCTGTCCAGCGAACCCGGCGGGCGCAGCTCGGCGGCCTCCATCATCAACGCGCCCAACGTCCGCGGCGCCGTGCCCAGCCAAACCCGCCTGCACTGCGACGTGCGGCACGAGGACCCGGCCCGCGCGGAGGCGATGGAGGCCGCCGCCCGCATCGCCTGGACCGGGATCGCCGCCCGCCGCGGCGTGCAGCTGGACGTCGATGCCTATGCGTCCTTCGGCCCCGCCCGGTTCGACCCAGGGCTTGGCGCGTTGCTGCGGGAAGCCGCAGCCGCCCGGCAGCTTCCGGTGCGCGACATGGTGGCGGGCGCCGGACATGACAGCGTGCTGATCGCCGGGCTTTGCCCCAGCGCCATGCTGTTCGTGCCGAGCCGCGGCGGCGTCACCCACCATCCTGCCGAGTACACCTCGCCGGAGCACCTGGCTCAAGGCGCCCAGGTATTGCTGGACGTTGTCATGCAGCTGGCGAATTGACGCTGTTTGGACCGGGGCCTAGCCTGGCGGTGCATAAATCGAGGAACGCCCGATGCCCAACAAGGTGAAGCAGGCATGGCAGGACGGCCGCGCGGTCGTCAACGGCTGGCTGGCCATCCCCAGCGGGTTCTCGGCCGAGGTGATGGCGCAGGCCGGCTGGGACAGCGTCACCGTCGATCTGCAGCACGGCGTGCAGGATTATCTGTCGATGGTCGCCTGCTTTCAGGCCATGCAGGTCCATCCGGTGCTGCCGATGGTGCGGGTGCCCTGGAACGAGCCTGGCATCGTCGGCAAGGTGCTGGACGCCGGCGCCTACGGCGTGATCTGCCCCATGGTCAATACCCGGGCGGAGGCGGAGGCCTTCGTCTCCTATTGCCGCTATCCCCCGGCGGGCAAGCGTAGCAACGGGCCGATCCGTGCCGGCATCTACGGCGTGGGCACCGGCTACCAATCCACTGCCAACGACGAGATCCTGTGCATCCCGATGGTCGAGACGCAAGAAGCCGTCGATAACCTGGAGGCCATCCTCGACGTGCCCGGCATTGACGCCGTCTACATCGGGCCGAGCGACCTCGGGTTTTCCATGGGCCTGCCGCCGGTGCTGGACCGGGAGGAGCCGCAGATCATGGCGATCTACGAGCGCATCGTCGCCGAGACCAAGCGGCGCGGGCTTCGCGCCTGCGTCCACTGCCTGACCCCGGCCTACGCCGCCCGGATGATCGCGATGGGGTTCAGCCTGGTGACCATCGCCAACGACAGCGGCCTGCTGCTCGGCGCCGCCCGCGCGGCGGTGCAGGCGGTCCGCAAAGGCTAGAGGAGGAATCGTCATGCCGCCCTCCGTCATCCGCCTGCACCCCGACGACGGCGTGGTGATCGCCCGCGCCACCCTGTTGCCGGGCGCCCCGGTCGCGCCGGGCGTTTCTGCCACTGAGCGCATTCCCGCCGGGCACAAGGTCGCGGTGCGCGTGCTGGCCGAAGGCGAGGCGATCCACCGCTACGGCCAGATTATCGGCTTCGCCACCCGGCCCATTGCGCCCGGCGCCCACGTCCATGTGCATAACTGCGGCATGGGGGACTTCGCCAAGGACTACGCCTACAGCCAGGACGCCCGGCCCACCGCGATGGCGAACGAGGGGCTGACGTTCTCCGGCATCCGCCGCCCGGACGGCCGGGTCGCCACGCGGAACTACATCGGCATCCTGACTTCCGTGAACTGCAGCGCCCACGTGGCCGGGCTGGTGGCGGACGTGTTCAAGCGCAACCCGTTCACCGGGCACGACCCGCTGGCGGCTTATCCGAACGTCGATGGCGTCGTGGCGCTGACCCACAAGACCGGCTGCGGCATGACGGACGGGGAGCCGCTGCGCCTCTTGCGCCGCACGCTCGCGGGCTATGCGCGGCATGTGAACTTCAGCCATGTCGTGGTGCTGGGCCTCGGCTGTGAGGTGAACCAGATTGCCGGGCTGCTGGAGGAGCAGCGTCTGGCCGGGCGGGTCCGCAACATGGACATCCAGGCCATGGGCGGCACTCGCAAGACGGTGGAGGCTGCGGTCGCCTTCGTGCACGAGGTGCTGGCCGAGAGCAACGAGGTCCGCCGCGAGCCGGTGCCGGTCAGTGAACTCGTGGTGGCGCTGCAATGCGGCGGTTCCGACGGCTATTCCGGCGTGTCGGCCAACCCGGCGCTCGGCGCCGCGTCCGACCTTCTGGTGCGCCACGGCGGCACCGTGATCCTGTCGGAAACGCCCGAGACCTACGGCGCCGAGCACCTGCTGACCCGGCGCGCAGTCAGCCAGGAGGTCGGCGAGAAGCTGGTCGGCCTGATGCGCTGGTGGGAGGATTACACGGCGCGGGAAGGCGCCGAGATGAACGCGAACCCCAGTCCCGGCAACAAGGCCGGTGGCCTGACCACCATCCTGGAGAAGTCGCTGGGCGCCATGGCTAAGGCCGGCACCACCAACCTGGTGGACGTGGTGCGCTACGCCGAGCCGGTGACGGCGCGCGGCTTCGTGTTCATGGACACGCCGG
>CAXSHI010000342.1:0-3782 GCA_964236755.1 uncultured Acetobacteraceae bacterium | reverse complement strand
GCGAAGCAGATCGGCCTCGGCCGGAAGCCCGGGAGCGCGGCTCCGGAACAGACGAGCCGGACGGAGAAGAGCGAGGAGGCGGCCCATCCGGCTGAGCCTCCAGTGACACGAGGCCGGGCACGACGCGCGCGTGGGGCCAAGGGCTGAACCCTCAACCGACTTTCGGTCGACTCCGCGATGCCGGTCGAGCTTCAAACCCGGTCTTGACCCCGCGCCGGAAGCCCAGCCGTTCGTAGAACGCCGGCACGCCGCTTTCCTCCTTCCGTCCGGACAGCAGCATCGCCTTGTAGCAGCCTTCCGCCCAAGCCTGCGAAAGGGCAGCATCGAGAACAGCCCGTCCGTAGCCACGGCCGCGAAGTTCGCATCGCGTCACGACATTCTCGACAAGTGCGTAAGGGTGCCCACCGCGGGTCAGGTTCGGCACGATGACCAGCGTGCATGTTGCCGACACCCGCCCGTCGTGGTCCGCGACGAACACGGTGACACCTGGCCGTGCCAACAGCTCCCGCCAGATCGCCGGCGCCTGCACGGCGTCGGCGACGGGAACATGCGGGCTGAGTTGCTGGTAGAGTTCGAGGATCGCGCCGAGATCAGCCTCGGAAGCGCTCCGCACGGGTATGACGTCTGACATCGAGAACTGCGCCTCTCCCACCGGCATGGCCAGACACAGCTTCCGGATTGGATTGAGCCATGTCCAGGGGTGTTGCCAAGCGCAGCGCGTGGTGCGCCTGCACGCCTCACCACCTGCACAGGCCGAGTGCATAACCGGCGCGCGGGGCTTGCCGTGACATGATGGCCGCAGCCGTGCCACCCTGCTTCGATGCGCATCGCCGCCCTCGCAGAAGCCCATGGCAACCTTCTCGCCCTCCAAGCCGTGCTGGCCGACCTGCGGGCGCAAGCGCCAGACCTGGTGGTAAACCTGGGCGATCTGGTCAGCGGCCCCTTCGATCCGGCCGGGGCTGCGGACGCGCAGATCGCGCTGGGCTGCCCGACGCTCGCCGGCAACCACGAGCGCCAGCTCCTGAACGGCGGCACCGGCCCGTCCGACGCGTTCACGCGGCCCCGCCTGTCGGCGACGCACCTCCAATGGATCGCGGGCCTGCCCGAGACGCTCCGGCTTGCGGGCGGAGACGTGTTCGCCTGCCACGGCAGCCCGGCCGGCGGCGACCTGGACTACTTGCTGGAGGATGTGGCCAGCGGCCGACCGGTCCTCGACAGCGCCGATGCGATCCGGCCGCGGCTGGAAGGCATCGGCGCAGCGCGCCTGGTGCTGTGCGGACACACGCACATGGCCCGCATGGCGCAGCTTGGTGATGTGCTTGTGGTCAATCCGGGCAGCGTGGGCCTGCCGGCCTACACGGACGACAACCCGGTCCCGCACGCGATGGAAAGCGGCACGCCGCACGCGCGCTACGCCGTGGTCACGCGCGGGCGCGACGGCGCGTGGTCGGCCGAGCTGCGGGCGGTGGCCTATGACTGGAACGGAGCGGCCCAGCAAGCGATGAGGCACAACCATCCCAATACGGCGCGCTGGGTTGCGACCGGGCGGGCGTAGGCTGAGAGCATGTTTGTCCGTCCTCGCGTTCGACAATCGAAATGTCCGCTTTGCCGTCAGCGGCCTTGGAATTGGCGTGGCCGGTCCGGGGTGGTTTGGGGGACGGGCTGGCCGTTCTTGCACTAGCTATAGCTAAAGGCTCTCGTGAGTACGGCTCTCACAGTTGAGGTGAACAGATGAACTGGCATGTCTGGCTCGGCTTCGTAGCTGCATCGGCTCTCATGGGTCTGATCCCAGGTCCCGGCGTGATGAGCATCGTCGGTTATGCCATCAGTTCGGGGCGAAGAGTGGCGCTCGCCTCGGTTGCTGGCCTAGCAGTTGGCAACGCCACTGCAATGACCCTTTCACTGGCTGGTGTGGGCGTACTGCTTGCAGCATCGGCCCTGGCATTTTCGATCATGAAGTGGGCGGGAGCGCTCTATCTCATCGGCTTGGGAATCGCCACGATTGTAAGAAGCCGTGCCGCTTCTCACGGAGGCAGCTCAAGCGCATTGCCGCTTGATGCCCGAACCGCATTTTTGAGCAACGTCGCGGTGGGAACCTTTCATCCAAAGACCATTGTTTTCTTTGTTGCGTTTGTCCCGCAATTCATCAGCCCTGGCGGTAACTATGTTGGGCAGGCTGCTTTGTTAACAGCAACGTTTTCTGTTGTGGTTGCTAGCACGGACACGGCCTATGCGCTCGCCGCTGCAAGGGCGTCGAGGCTGCTGCGTGGCTCGCGTACGGCACTGTGGTCAAAGCGAGCGGGGGGCGGCGTTTTGATCGCTTCCGGAGTCGCGACAGCCACGGCGCGGAACTGACGGCATAGCAGATGGCGCCTGTCCGCCTGTTCTTCGGCCACCTGTCGCCTCTTGCTCACCAATAGTCCCGCATCAGCTCGCCTGCCCATGCCGGCTCGCGCAGCTCTCCCCGCGGCGCGAAGGCTGCCATGTGGGGTTTGATGTCCAGGACGGGCGTGCCCTCAATGGCGTCCAGCCCGCGCACCCGCACCGTCAGCCCGTCCAGGCCTAGCAAGCGGCAAGTCGTCACCCCGATGCGGTTCGGGCGTGGCGCTCCCCGTTGCGCCAGGATGCCGACGCGCGGCCAGTCCTGGCGCCCGCGTGGGTGACGGGTGTTGCGCTCGATCATCGCAGGATTGAGGCGGTGGAACACGAACACCACAACCAAGTGACTGAACGTGTCCAGGCCAAGCGTCGCCTCGGCCCCAAGCCGAGCAGGGTCAAGCACGATCTCCGCCTCAATCTGGTCCCAGCGGTCGTCATCCGGCTCCTGCCGCCCGCCACGCACGAAACCGATGGGTTCAAGCTTCATGCCTTGTCCTGAGTCCATTTATTGTCTTGCTTGCCTTAGCACGCATGGGAACTGCTGTGGTGAACGCCTGGGGTTCGTTTGACGGATGCCGTGAGTTTCGGCACCCGTCGGGGAGCCGCGGCGTCAGGGGGCCAATTTGCACAGCTTTGTAGTCACTAGGTAATCTAAACGATAACCGAGGTACGGACATGATCACCAAGACGTTCAGCGTTCGTGAGGATGATCTATCCGGCGCACCTACTCGTGAGCTTTTGCGATTGCACCTCCAAGGCATGCACGCAAACTCCCCACCTGGACACGTGTTCGCGCTCGATCTGTCGGGCCTTACTGCGCCGGGCGTGACGGTGTGGTCAGCATGGTCAGGCGAGGAGATTGCCGGCATTGGCGCGTTGAAGGATTTGGGTGACGGCACGGGCGAGTTGAGGTCGATGCGAACGCGCCCCGACTTCCTGCGGCGAGGCGTCGGCGTTGCGATCCTTGAGCACATCATTGAAACCGCGCACCAGCGTGGCATGAAGCGATTGAGCCTCGAAACGGGCAACGGCCCAGCGTTCGAGCCTGCACTCGCACTTTACCGTCGCCGTGGCTTCACCAACGGCGAAGCGTTCAGCGATTACGAAAGTAGCGACTTCAACCAGTTCCTGTACTTGGTGCTGTAATGATTAGGCACTCTACAGCGGAATCGAACAGCTAGTACGATCCGCGGCAACTGAGCGGCTTGTACCACTCCGTCAAACGACGGAGGACGTTGCTCCCGCCAGCTAAGCTATGTGCTATATACATAGCTCCTGGCACCTCGCACAAACGGCCGTTTGCGGGAGAGGGCGGCACGCGAGCGAACGCACCAGGTGGGACGGGCATTCCTGCCTCTCGCAACGCTCTCTTGAAACCTCTTCCCGAATGAGAGAGCCTCTGC
>CAXSHI010000341.1:0-3801 GCA_964236755.1 uncultured Acetobacteraceae bacterium | reverse complement strand
GCCGGCTACAGCGTGGGCGAGCTGGCGGCCTGGGGCGTCGCTGGCCTGCTCGATGCGCGCCATGTGCTGGACCTTGCGGCCAAGCGTGCCGCGGCGATGGATGAAGCAACAAAAGAGCCATCTGGCTTGGCTGCGGTCCGCGGACTCTCAAAGGGCAAGCTTGAACCGATCTGCAAGGAGCACAACACGTTCATTGCCATCATTAACAGCAACGATCAGTTCCTGGTCGGCGGCACGCAAAAGGCGCTCGCGATCGTGATAGCGGAGGCCAAGGCGCATGGTGCCCGGAGTGCGACCATACTTCCCGTCGCAGTGCCATCGCACACGCCTTTGCTGAGCCGGGCAAGCGACCAGTTCCGGCACGTGCTGCACGACACAAAGACCCCTGACGAGATGCCGTCCAGTGTCCGCTTGCTCAGCGGCATTGACGGCGAGGCCGTGTTTGATCTGAAAGCCGGTTTGGACAAGCTTGCCCGGCAGATTCAGCAGACGGTGGACTGGGCTGCCTGCATGGAGGCGTGCCGGGCTGCAGCGGTGACGAAGGTGTTTGAGCTCGGCCCAGGCAGCGCGCTCGCCCGGATGATGCAAGCGGCGATGCCGGACAGCGACGCCCACAGCGTCTCGGAATTCCACTCACTCGATGGGGTGAAACACTGGCTGGAAACGTCGCGTTCCTGACCGCTAAGCTGTGCGAATGCTGGGCAAGCTCAACTCAACCGTGTGAGCGGGACGAGTGGTCCGTTGCAGAGCTGAGCGGGTTGAACAACCAGGACGATCGGGCTACAGAAGCCCAGCCCGGCGCCGTCAAGGTCGTGGAAGCCTCACCCGCGTTGCATCATCCGGAGTGAGCGGCATGCCCCACCTTGGAAACAAGGGATTCGCGTGGCTCGGATCGGCGCTTCTTGCGCTGGTGTCCAGCGCCGCTTCGGCTGCGCCGTCCGTGTCACCACCCGATGCCGCGCCAGTTGCCCCGGGGGTGTCCTATGACCCACGGGTAGCAGACCTGCCCATCACGGTCCGGCTCGGTGAGGGGATGGAGTTCAAGCCCTACTACCTCACTGACCTCGAGTTCGGCAGCTTCGCCGAGAGCGCACCAGGCGGGCAGGCCGCCGGGCTGGATTTGCGGCGGCAGCAACAAGGCGGGGAGCTGTATATCGATGGTCAGGTCAACCTGGGCGCCGTCTGGGATTTCGGCGGGTCGCCGGGCAGCCGGGCGCGGTTGCTGGAAGGCCAGGCGAGCTATATCGGGCTGAAGCCGGTCATCGCGACGGTGGGGGTGTTCAAGCCCCAGTTCTCGATGGAAAGCATGGAGGATGGAGCCGATATATTCCTGGTCGAGCGCACCGCCATCGTCAACCTCACCCGCAACATCGCGGCCTCGTCCGGCCGGGAAGCGGTCCAAGTCATGGGGTCGGGACCGCGCTGGCTTGCGGGCATGGCGTTGACCTCGGGATTGACGGGGTTGAGCCATGACAGCGGGCAGCGGGCAGTTGTGGGCCGTGTACTTGGCCTGCCGGTGCAAACGGGCGACCTTACCTTGGAGATCGGCGCCTCCGGGCAACATGTCTGGCGACCCGCCAACGCGACCGGCGCTGGACCCAGCGTCAATCTCTCCAACACGGTCGAGATTGCGGTGGATCAGGTCCCTCCATCGGTCTCGACCGGGACGCTTCTGGTCCGCAACGTCACCGTCGCCGGGGCGGAAGCGTCGATGTCGTGGCACAACCTGCTGGTGCAGGGGGAATATTACAGCATCAACGTCACCCGCCTGGCGGAACGGCCAGATGTGCATTTCGGGGGCGGCTATGTGCAGGCGGCCTACACGTTGTCAGGTCCCCCGCGGCGCTGGAGCAGCGGCGACGGCGTGTGGATGCCGACATCGTCCGGACAGGGATTCGATCCCCGTAGCGGGCAGTGGGGCACGGTCGAGGCCGTGGCGCGGTACTCCGTGGTCAACCTGTCGGACGCGGACGTGCATGGTGGGCGGCAACAGACGTGGACTATGGGAGCGAGTTACTGGCCGGTGCTTCCGCTACGGTTGATAGCCGAGCTCCTGCATGCGGACGTGTCTGGCGGGCCCTCGCCACGAACGGCTAACGCCTTCGCAGGGCGCTTGGTCATCCAGTTCTGAGGTTGCAGCGGACTGGCGCCCGTCCGTATGGAGCGCAGGGCTTCAATGTGAGCTATGTGAGAAGCTGGACGACGACGGTTTGAGCGAGGCGGTATATCGAGGTGGGTGGAAGCCTGCCTGAATTCCTGAAGAGCCAATGCGCCATGACGAGCAGCAGCACCGTTGTTCCCTTTGTCAGCCCGGCGCGATCGGGCTGAACTCCTTGCCCGGAGCAGCGCACCTACCAGGGTATGGCTGACCGGCTGGCCAGGCTCGCACACCTAGCCGCGTTCCCACCCTCTCGCGCAACCTGCGCCCGATGGTGCTCAGGCCAGGCCGGTCGCGCGCCACACGGGCATGATGTCTTCATGGCTCGCCGTCCGCGCCTTCGACGCCGCAATCAGCCAGCGCCCGCCCATCCAGATGCGGCGACAACAACGCAATCTGGGCGTGAATGAGTCCAGTCACGGACGCGGCTGGTGCAACCGGCATAGGTAGATTCCGAACCTATGCATCAAGCGACCCGCCAGTCCATGGTCAGTCGTAAGGTATCGGCGTTTCTTTGAACGCCTGGCCACCTGCATCCCTGACAGGAGCATTGCATGATTTCTCGCCGTGGATACTTTGGCTACGCAGCCTGCGCTTGCGCAGCGACCGAAAGCGCCTTCGCGGCGGGGCCGGCGTCGCTGCCTCCCGGCTACACGTCGCCGACCCATGCGCCGGACCCTGGCAAGGCTCCCGGGATGCAAACCCAGCTGATCTCGGGCAAGTCAGGTGGCCCGCGCACGTGGGCGATCATCTTCTCTGACGGCGACGAGGTGATGTCCGGGCTGTCGGACTGGACGAAGCGGGAGCGCATTTCCGGGGCGCATCTGACCGCGATCGGCGCGTACTCGTCGGCTCTGTTCGGCTGGTTCGACAAGGGTAAGCGGGCGTACCGGAACATCGTCATCGGCGAGCAGGTCGAGTGCATCTCGTTGATCGGCGACGTCGGGCTTGTTGACGGGAAGCCTGCGCTGCACGTCCATGGGTGCGTGGGACACTCGGACGGCCTGGTAAAGGGCGGACATCTCCTGAGCGCCGTAGCATCCCCAACGCTGGAGGTGTTCGCGACAGAATCCGAGGTACCGCTTCACAAGCAACAGGATCCGGCGACGACGCTTGAGCTTTTCAAGCTGAATACCTGACCAGAGGACTGCCCCGATGGCCGACGACATCCGTGTGACCGCCTTTCTCCACGCCAAGCCTGGTCAGGAGGCAGCGGTCATGCAAGCTGCCCTTGCCTGCATCGCACCGACCCGGGCCGAGCTTGGCAATGAGACGTACGTGCTGCATCAGGATATGGAAGAACCAGCCTTGTTCGTCTTCGTGGAGCATTGGAAATCCAAGCAAGCATTGGATGAACACATGCAAACCTTGCATTTCAAGCAGCTGGGCGATGCTTGCGATGGAAAGCTGGTGGAGCCGATGGTGGTCCACATTCTAAAGCCGTTGTAAGATACGGCCTGATTTCCCCCAGGATGGAACTATACGAAGGTTTATTTGATTTTCATAGTCTCGCACATGGCTCACATCACCTATCGCGCGACTTCAGCCGAAATTCACGATGCTTTGAGTTCACGTTAGCTCCTCAATCAGGCAAGGACAGGCGCATGACTGATAGAATAGGGCAAACTTTGCCGGGACACGGT
>CAXSHI010000340.1:0-3803 GCA_964236755.1 uncultured Acetobacteraceae bacterium | reverse complement strand
GCGCCCGAAGCCGGCTCGCCGTTGATCGGCTTGGTGATGGCGAAGGCGCCTGCCGATGTCCGGTAGAAGACCCGTCCCTTGTCGTCGCTCTTGCCGGGCGGAACGCCAAGCGCTCCCAAGGTGGCGTCGTAGAACTTCGTCGAGGATTCGATGTCGTTCGCACCGACCATGATATGATTGAACATCTTGGTTCTCCCTTCTGTTGGTGGATCGCGGAGCCGCGGACACCTTGCGCCCGTAAGCAATCAGGAAGCCATACCAGCGTCTACTGCTCGGCGCAGCGGCACGCCGCGCCGGCCATGCTCGTCAGTCGGTGCTCATGCGTTGGCCTGCTATGATGACTGACAAAGGGTACTATCATATATAGAAGGCAGCAGCAGGGCTGCCGGCCAGGGCCGGGTCAGAACAAGTCTATCAGCGTCTTCGCTGCTCGCAGCTTACCAAGTGTGGTGTAGCGTGGTCCCTGCATCAGCCCGGCCGGTGCCTCGCCGAAGGGAATGGGCGCGATCTCCACCGGCGCCCCAGAAAAGATCAGCTGGTACTTGCCTTCCTCCCCATAGGGCTCGATCTCCGCGACCGACGCATAGTGTGTTACGGCCGAGACCGGCTTGGTCTGGTAAGCTGCCACATAGCGTATCTGCTGCAGTTTGCCGCCGGCAACACGGATGGCACGCCAACGCTGTTCGCCAAGGAACACAGCTTTGAAGCCCTCTTCCTGAGCGGGCACCACCACCACGACATCGTTCAAGGTGCTGTGGACAGCGGCAGTGGTGGCCGCGCCTGCGATGGGCTGCGCTGCTGTGGGCGCGTGTGGGCTGGCAACGGGTTTTGGCTCCTCGAAGGCGCGTAATCCCATGATTGGCAGCACTTGCAGGATCTCGCGCAGGAACGCCCGGCTGTCGGCGCGCTCCGCTTCGCTGAGCGGTGGCTCTGACGGCGCCGTGCCATTGTCGAGCTTGCTCCGCCCAGCCTTCTTGGCCTGCTGGATCAGCTCGCGCTCCAGCCAACGGACGTGCGCCTTGTTCAGGCCGTTGTTGGAAGTGGTAAAGACGTAGCCATGCTCCCAGAATTCCTTGGTCTGAGCATGGGTGTCGATGCGGTCGCGCACCGCGTCGCCCTCGCCGATGTAGAGCGTGGGCAGGTCCTCGTCGCCCTCCTTGTAGCCTACCAGGACATAGACGCCTGTTCGGCCAAGTTCGGCGCGGCTACGGGCCACTTGCCACCGCTCGCGCGGGAACACGACGCCGACACCGGTCCAGTTCATCCGGTCCACAAGGCGCACGCCCTCCGGGTCGCCGTCAGCGACGAAGACGCGGATGGTAAAAGGCTCACTCATCCAGTGCTTGCTCTCGCCAGGAAGGCAGGTCCAAGCTCCCCCTATGTTCGCCGTAGATGAAGCAACCGCCCTTGCGATTCGGCAAGCCTGCCAGGACGGGGGCGAGCTGTCTGGCCTCATTGAACTGCGCCGGCACTTCCCGCTCATCACCGACAATGCTCGCGCCCGGCTGTGCCTGCAGATGATCATGAGCTGGGCGCCGACCACGCCAGTGCCGGAACCGACGCCGCAGTTCAGACCTGGGGTTCCCCCGGCACCTCGTCACCGGCGCACGGCTGCTCGCCCCCGGCACGGGCAATGAGCCGGTCGAATGCCGTACAGTCGGGATGGTTCCGGTGCTCAGCGAAGTAGCGCGACTACGGCAAACCTGCAGCATCGAGTGACGTAGCAGCGGATGCTGTCGACGGTGTGGCCATCGGCTCTTTCGAGCGACCACGAGCTGGCCGCTCAGAACGCAGAGCCTGACAACCCCATTCCACCGTCTGATGGAATGTAAAATGACCGAGCGCCGGCAGGCTGGTCCGGCGTTCTCGGCAAAATCTGTTATCAAGGTGGATGCTTCGATCGCCGTTTGAACGATCTTGCCTTATGTATGTCTATGTACTATGGTTCATGGCACTACATGACTGTCGGCGTTTTCAAGACGAAGTGGCTGGCGCGGTTTGCACGACGCGAACGGATCTCCGACAGCAGCCTGCGGGAAGCGATCGACCGGGCAGAGCGGGGCCTTGTCGATGCCGACCTGGGTGGGGGCCTCATCAAGCAGCGTGTGGCGCGTGAAGGGCAGGGACGTTCGGGCGGGTATCGGATGCTGGTTGCCTTTCGCCAGCAGGGCAGGGCGGTGTTCCTGTATGGCTTCCCCAAGAGCGGACAGGACAACATCGACGCCGACGAACTGACGTCCTTGCGGGAGATCGCGGCGGGATGGCTGGAGGCGGATGCGGACCGGATGAAGGCGGCGGTCGAGGCGAACGAGTTACAGGAGGTCGGGCATGGCGAAGCGGAAACTTAGCGGTCTGGCGGAAGCCATCCTCGAGACGGCCGATGGCATGCACCGGATCGGGATCATGGACGATGCGACGCATGCCAAGATCACCATGCGGCACCTCGGCCGGCCGGCGCAGACAGCGGAACCGATCAGCGGCGAGGAGATACGGGAGGTACGGGAACGGGCGCATCTGAGCCAAGCCGTGTTCGCGCGCTACCTGAACGTCACCACCGGATACGTGTCCCAGCTCGAACGCGGCGCGAAGCGGCCAACCGGCGCGGCCCTGGCATTGCTAAATGTCATTCGCCGCAAGGGGATCGAGGTCGTCCTGTGACCTCTGAACCTTTGCCCCGATCTAGGCGATATCCAGTTGATCGGTATCGTTCTGTAATGGCGACAACACCTCGAAGCACTGCGCTTGCTGGAACGGCAAGCAAAACCGCCAAGCGACGCAGTGTCAGTGATAAGCCTAAGAAATCGGCTGCACTTACTGGTAAGCCGGATGTTCGTATCTTCGTGTCCTACTCGCATCACGATGCCGCATCGCAAGCAAAGCTGAATACCCATCTCGCGCCATGGCGACGTGATGGTGTCACGGTCTGGTATGACGAGAATATCGAACCAGGAGCCGGGCTGAACACTGAGATCGCTAGAGAACTCCGGCTCGCCCACATTTTCGTTGCGTTGTTCAGTCCTGCCTACATCGATAGCCATTATTGCTGGGACATCGAGTATAAGCGTGCGATGAGCCGACGAGCACGCAAGCTGATGCGTGTAGTTGCGGTGGTCGTAAAGCCATGTGGCTGGAAACATACCCGCGCGGCTGATTACAAACTGCTTCCCAAGGACGGTATACCGCCTGAAAGCTGGTCGAGTAACGACGCTGCCTACGCCAACGTCACTGAAGGTATTGGTGAGATGATCAAGGCGGTTCGGCGTGAGTTGACCGCAAAGTCTGTACGATCCGCCCGTGATGCACCGAAGCTCATTAAGAGTCCAAAATCCAAGCCTTCAAAAGCTAAACCCGCTGGATCAGGAAAAGCGAATGCTCTCTCCCTGCCGAAGGCAAGCAAGCTACGCCCTCGTAGTCATAAGCCTCGGCGTTAGTAGATCACTGGGTTAAGCCGCGACACGCCGCAAACGCTCGGGTGAAGCTGTGGCAAATCTGTAAGCTTGACCACTACCAATTATCTACCCCTTTCGTCATGGATCGAGCACGTGATAAACTGGATCATCACGTGCTGATCGGCGTCCGGCACACGCAGCGCGGAACAGCCCTGTTGGAACGGGGCGGGCGCGTGTGACAGGGTGCCTCGCGATAGGAGGGACCAGCATGGCAGACGAATCGGACACGGACGTTCTGAGGCTGACGGCGAGGATCATCTCTGCCCATGTTGGTAACAACCAGGTCACGGTCGCAGCATTGCCGGAGCTGATCCAGTCCGTCCATCGCTCGTTGGCCGCGGCCGGCACGGCCGA
>CAXSHI010000339.1:0-3845 GCA_964236755.1 uncultured Acetobacteraceae bacterium | reverse complement strand
GCGCGTGTCTCAGAGCCTGTTTGACCGAGTGAGTCAGTCCGGCGTTGTTCCGTTGCAATGAGGTGGGCGATGTGGACTGACGCGGCGCGGGAGCGATACAAGGATGACGGTCGGCGCACCCCGACGACCTGACGGACGCAGGGTGGCACACGATCGAGCCGATCCTGCGCGGTTACGCCACGCTGAAGGTTGGCCTGCGCGAGATGCTCAACGCCTGCCTGTATCTCGAAAAGGCGGGTTGCCCCTGGCGCTTCCTGCCCAGGGAGTTCGGCCCCTGGCAGACGGTGCGGAGCTGGCACGACCGCTTCCGCACCGACGGCTTATGGTCCGACATTGCCGCCCTGCTTACCCGCGCGGTGCGGGCGCAGCAGGACGGCGCGGCTGAGCCGACGATGGCGATCCTGGACAGCCAGAGCGTCACCTGCGGCCCGCAGAAGGGGCCGCGTGGGGCCTGATGGCAACAAGAAGGTGCGCGGCATCAAGCGCCACGTGCTGACCTGCTCGCCCGGCTTCGTGCTGGCCGCGCTCGTGACCACGGCCAACGCGCACGACACGCAGCCGGTGGGCACGTTGCTGGATCGTGCCACCCAGGATGGCTGGTCCATCAGGCGCGCCAAGGTGGACGACATCCATACTGGCCAGCGCATGGCGCAGGCGGCAGCGGAGCACGACCTGGACGTCCAGGTCACGACGCGTGAGGCGGGGGTGAGGGGCTTGCCGCCGCTGCGCTGGCGCATCGAGGCGACGTTCGGCACGCTGAGCAACCGCTGGCATCGCCTCACCCGCAACCTGGAACAAAGCCCGGCCGCCGCCGAGGACGCGGTCAGCATCGCCCACTGCCATCGCCTGCTGCGCGCCTAACCCCCGGCTCGAAGACCGCATCGCATAATCAAACAGGCTCTCAGAAAAGAGTATGGCGGGCAGGAGTGATGAGGCCCCCGTCGGGAGGCGCGGATGGAGTCTTCAGCCGTCTGTCGAGCGTGTCGGCCTGCGCGTCAGTCATCCGAGCGCCTCATCGCGCGACCCCCGAACGCGTCTAGGGCGCGCTGGTGGGCGTCCCAGCGGCCGGACGGGCGGCTGCATCATCGGCGCTCCGCGTGTCTCCTGGCGCTTGGGGGGAGAGACAAGTCGGGGATCTCGTGCGGCACGTGGTCGCCTTTCGGCAACAGCTTCTCTACGAGCGGGCTGAAGGTCAGCGCCTTGGTGCAGGTGCGGTTGGACATGGTCTTCCCGCCGCTCTGAACCACTAGGCCGGATGCCGCCTGGGGGTCGTTGTGCCCGTCCGGGCTGAAACCGGTCCGCACGATCGCTTCGTAGACGATGTAGCGATGCGTTGGGGTGTCGGCACAGGCCTGCGTCTCGCCACCGTTGGGGAACAAGTCGGTGGCGCGGTGCGGGCCAGTGATCTCCAGATCAATGTGGCCCTGGCGCCCAAAGCGGCAGACGGCCACGCTTTGGGCCTACTCGCCCTCGGGCTGGCCGCAGATCGACATCATTTTGGTGCTGATCCTGCAACTGAAGAGGGTGGTCTCCGGCGCCCTGCACAGGGACTCGGATATCCGGGGTCCGCCTCCCGGCCAATCGGCGGCGCTTGGGTTAGGCTGCTGCAAGCACCGCCACGAACGTCGCCGTTGCTGCGAGGCGCTTCATCGGGGGGCTCCGAGCACATTGAGGGCGTTCTAGAGCCACCGCCCGCTTGCATAATCATACTTTGTAAGTGTCCGTCCGGAGTCATTTTGTTTTCTTCCATAGCTTTCAAAGCATTATTTTGATGGATGCGAAGCGCAGGAAGACGAGTGCCTTTTGGTTCAGGCATTCCCAGCTCTTGACGAGGCGGCGGCAGCGATTGAGCCAGGCGATGGTGCGTTCGACGATCCAGCGTTTCGGCAGGACGCTGAACTCTTCAGTCGTGTCGGGGCACCTGACGATCTCGACGTCGACCTGAAGCATGACTCTCTCCAGACCGCTCTGGAACTCCGGTTCCTGGTACCCGCCGTCGGCGTAGAGCTTGAGCAGGAAGGGATGTAGGCCGAACCGGTGGCTATCAGCAGCACGCCGCCGTTGCGGTACTGGATGTCGGCCGCGCAGACGGTGGCGTGGAGCAGAAAGCCCTGGGTGTCTACCAGGACGTGGTGCTTCTTGCCCTTGATCTTCTTGCCGCCGTTAGAGCCAGGCGAGTCAACGCAGCCCTCCTTTTCGACGCTCTTGACGCTTTGGCTGTTGATATCCAGCACGCATCTTCGCCTGACGATTGCGGCATTCGGGCTGGCCTCGCGTCCAGCCAGTTCCCGCCATGCCACAAACAATACGTGATGCAGACGGCCGAGCGTGCCGTCCTGATCCCAGCGGACGAAGTAGTCGTGCAGCGTGCTGCGCGCAGGCAGATCCTTGGGGATCGCCGCCCACTGGCACCGGTGCTGAGGATATACATCAAGCCGTTGACGACCTCGCGCACGTCGACTGTGCGCTTGTTGCCGCTTCGCTTGGCCGGAGGGATCACCGGTGCGGCCAGCGCCTACTCCTTGTCGGTCAGGTCGCTCGGGTAGCGAAGCTTGCGGCGGTCACAGCGGCCTCGGTTCTCGGCGGTCCACATCGGCGACATCCTGCAATCGGAGCGCTGCCGAGTAGATCACAGCACACTTAGAAATCTCAAGATGTTCCCGGACGAACACTTACGCTAGTATAAAAAATAGGTTCTAAAACCAAATTTAAGCCTTATGATCATCTTAAAATAAACAATTGACAGGCCCATAAAAGAATGTGACTAATCTTACGATACATTGGCAAAAATTTATGGGATAGGTGACTTGGGAATTTAGTAAGTACTATTGTAGTGATGATCTCGTTGAGGGACGGCCGCACGCGCCTATCTCGAAAATGTCATGGAAAGCTTTTTAAAAAGCTGGTGTTTTCTATGTCTAGATGTCGCAGAACTTTAACATTCATCCTGGAGTCGACCTTATGAAAAAATACTGCTGCCTGGCGGCTATGAACCTCAGCATCCTGCTATCGACTGGCGCGCACGCCCAGTCTTTCTGGGACGGCTTTGATAACGACTACTTCAATACGTCATTGTGGAGAGCCTCGAGCGGCAAGAATGGGGAACCGTTCGGCTGCACATTTTCTCCAGCTATGGTAATGCCTGGCACCGGTGGTCATCTTAACCTGACTCTAAATAACGGTGCATGCTCGCAAATAGAAACATATTCACAATATAAGTACGGCACTTTGCAGACCCAGCTTCAGTACAGCAATGTTCCGGGGACGGTAGCGAGCCTATTCACGTACGATTCCTATTATATAGAGTCCAGCCACCCATGGCAAGAGGTTGACATCGAGTTCCTGCCTTCTTTCCCGGACCTACTGCACACAAACCTTATCTATCAGTCTGGCCCGAGTGGTACATATCAACAATGGGAGAAATACATTAGCCTAGCACCATACAATGTCAACCCGGTAAACGGGCCTGTACAAGTTGGTTTTGATTGGTCTGCGACACAAATATCCTGGTTTATATTTGATTCCAGCGGCAACAAGCATTATATAAGGACGATCACGAACAGCAACGCTGCCAATTGTGACTGCGTACCAGCTTACGCCTGGCCAAACAATGGAGCAAATATTTACGCAAATTACTGGGAAGGAGACAACACTAATTATAACTCCGTGACTTACTTTCCTCTAAAATACAATGGTGCCTCTGGAACTGCTTCCTACAACTTCATACAATACATTGCTCCCTAAGCGCTCGCTTGAGAATAGTCGTGACCTATAATTTCTGAGAGTTCTAATCTGAGGTTGACCTGCCCCTCTAGAAGTGAGTTGCCGGTGATGTAAGGACCGGA
>CAXSHI010000338.1:0-3851 GCA_964236755.1 uncultured Acetobacteraceae bacterium | reverse complement strand
CCAAGTGCGAGCTGTACCACTTCGTCTGGGGGTCGGACACTGTTGGCGAAGTCGGGGTTGCCTGTTCATTCACGGCGCCAACGGCCGTGAACAGGCCGGCTTTCCCTCGGGCGGGGCCGGGTTGTTGTCGCACCCAGATGAGCGCTTCGGCAGGCTAGGCGACTTCGCCAACGGTATCGGGTCGTTTGACGAAGTGGTACACCGATCAACTTGGCCCAGTAGCAACATTCATGTGGAAGTTTGGGGTGAACCTCGACGCAGGAGCCATCAGCAAAACGCATGGACCTCCGGTTTCTAGGGTGGTGAGGCCGGCTTGACGGCCCCAGCGTGCTTCTTTACCGATTGGTCAAGTTAGTTCCGATTGGTACATCATCGGCGCGTTCCCCTGCTTGACGAGGCTTTCATGACAACAAGACCCCCATTGCCGCCCTTTGACGCCGAAGCCGCTGCCCAAAAGGCACGCATGGCGGAAGACGCCTGGAACACACGCGACCCCGAGCGCGTGGCAGGCGCCTATACCGAGGACAGCCGCTGGCGCAACCGCGCTGAGTTTTTCCAAGGCCGCGAGGCCATCGTCGCGTTCCTGCGGCGCAAATGGGCGCAGGAGCTGGACTACCGGCTCATCAAGGAGGTCTGGGCCGCCTCGGGCAACCACATCGCCGTACGCTTCGCCTACGAGTGGCGCGACGACAACGGCCAATGGTTCCGCTCCCATGGCAACGAGCAATGGGAGTTCGACGACGCCGGGCTGATGCGCCGACGCGAGGCAAGCATCAATGACGTGCCGATTCGCGAGCAAGACCGCCTGTTCCAATGGCCTTCCGGCCCACGTCCGGCGGACCACCCCGGCTTATCCGCGGTGGGCCTTTAGGCCCTGGAGTGCCGAGGATCGTCGCCGAGCGTGCCGACACAATCCCGGCGCTCGCCGAGGTGTTCCGTGAGCACGGCTACGAGGGCGCCAGCCTGTCGCTGATCGGGGAGGCGACCGGGCTAGGCAAGGGCAGCCTTTACCACTTCTTCCCCGGCGGCAAGGAGGAGATGGCTGCTGCGGTGCTGGACGAGATCGACGCCTGGTTCCGGACCAATGTATTCGTGCCCTTGCGCGAAGGACCAGATCCCCAGGCCGCGATTCGACACATGCTCGACGCGACCGACGGCTACTTCCGTTCGGGCCGGCGCGTGTGCCTGGTCGGCGTGCTGGCGCTGGGCGAGGCACGCGACCGGTTTGCCGGGCCGGTGCGGGCGTACTTTGCAGAATGGCGGGGTGCGCTCGCGGATACGCTCGTCCGCGCCGGCCACTCGCCGGCCGAGGCCAGTGCATTGGCGGAGGAGGCCGTGGCCGCCATCCAGGGTGCTCTTGTGCTCGCACGGGCGCTGGGCGACGCGCAGGCATTCCCGCGCGCCCTCGCCCGGCTCGGTAGGAAGCTGGGGGCAAGCTGATTGCCGCAACCCCGAAGCTGTGTAGATTGGCCATCTGACCGCCGTGGAGCTTTGAGCAGCGACCAGAGCTGATAGTGTCCGTCAAACGAACCCTGGCGGACAGCTTGTTGCTTGCATCCTTTGTTGAACGTTGTACTTAGCGTGTTTGGGCATGACCCAAAGCGGCCTGGTGGGCCTGCAAGTCATGGTTTAGGTCTCCTCGCCTTCGAATGGGGGGGACAGGCGATGGCGACCGGCACTGTGAAGTGGTTCAACGCGGAGAAGGGTTTCGGCTTCATCCAGCCGCAGAACGGCGGCGACAAGGACGTGTTCGTGCACATCACGGCCGTGCAGGCGGCCGGGCTCCAGGGCCTGACCGACGGCCAGAAGCTCAGCTACGACATCGTCACCGAACGCGGCAAGCAGGCAGCCTCTAACCTGAAGCTCGCCTGACCCAGGGTAGGGCCTGTCTGCGGAGCAGTGCAGGCCCTGCCATGTGTGCCTCGACCAGGATGACCTGGTCCGCCAGTAAGACGACCGTGACTACGCTGCGGCTGGGTCGCGCCAAACTTTTCGCGCGTCCAGGAGGGGCGTACTGATGGTCAAACGTCGCAAACAGGAAGACATCGCCGGGGTGCTCGAATTCGAGGGCCGGACCAGCGAAGACCCGGAGGTCATGGCGTGGCTGGCCGAGCACAAGGCGCGGAAGGGGGGCAAGATCCGGGTGAGCCAAGGCGGCACCGGCGTGCGCGTGATGTTCAGCGAGGCGTCTGACATGGCGTCGTGGAAAGCGCGGGCTGAACAGGCAGCTCGGGACAAGAAGCTTTCTGCTTCATGAGAGGTGCCGCCACCCCACTACCTGGCTGCGGCGAGGGTCCGGCTGCGGCAATGATTCCGAAGCGGCAGATGGAGCGGTGGCGCAAACTGGCCTGATGACGAATGGGACCAGCCCCGCCCTGACAGGAAACGCGGGCGAGCTGCAGTCGGACTGCGTTAGTGCGGCGTGGCGTGGGCGCACGTAGCAGCATCATGACCGTTGGAGCTGCACCATCGCACACGGACGTTTCTTGACACGCGGGCGCGTACTTGCGCCATCTATGACGAAGAAAAGCGGCGGCCCCCGAGGGGAGCCGCCAAGTTTAGGGAGGAAACGTCCTGCAACATGACCCCTGGTCATGTTGCAGGCCAAGCCTACCGCGGCCAGGCGGAATGGCAAGTTAACTTTTGTGCAACGCAGCATCGTCGGGGAGCGCAAACCCGGGCGGTCCGGTGCCAAGCGCGCCGACAGCGGAGACCAAACAGCCCATGCCTGACACCAACGCGCCACTCCGGCGTGGCGACGACGAACCTGACGACACCTCCATTGAAGAACAAATGCGCCTGGCACTCGGCAGGCTGGGCACCAAGGCCTCCGTCGGCCAGGGCCGGTCAGCCAGCACGGCCACTTCCCCCCAAGCCGGTGCCCAGCGCCGGGCGCGCTTCGCGCGGAATGGCGAGGTGCCCGTCGAGCGCGTGACGACCAGCCGCGCCATAGGTGACGGGCACAGGGAGCTGGCCGGGGAGCGGGAGGCCCGGCAACGCACCGAGCAGGCCCTGGCCGAGGCGCAGGCCACCATTGCCAGCGTGCAAGCGGCGCTGGCCCGGTCCGAGCAGGCCGCCCGCGCGGCCCGGGACGCCGTTGAAGAGCGGGAAGCCGCGATGACAGGGCTGCGGGCCGAGCTGCAGCGTGTCATGGCCGAGCGGGACACCCTGCAACAGGCACAGGTTGCAGCGGCGGCACCGGCCAAACCACGGCGGGTTTCGGCGCCGCCGAGGGCGGAGCAACCGGCGAAAGAGCCGGAGCCGGTCAGGTGGTGGCTGGACTACTTGAAGGCGCCACGGTCATAGCCTGCGCGACAAGGCCCGGCGTCGGCCGGCATCAATATCCGGCACCATTGCTGATGCTGTCCGCAGCATCAATGGCCTTGTCCGACCATTATTTGGAACCACGGCGACGCTTCCCGCCGGGTGCTCACTCGTGCACGTCCAAAGCCACGCAATGAGCGGTGACATTCATCACCAGAGAGGTGACCACGGTTGCAGCTTTATCGCAACGAACTTGCCAAGTCCTCGTACCTGTCCAGCCACGTTCGCCGAGAATCGAGTATTGCCATCCGCTAAGTCCCTACGTCACTTCTGTCGAATGGCCACGCCGTGACTGCTCGGGGATTTTGACACAATTTCTGCCATCTTTCCATAATGGCGACTCTGCGAACAACACAGCGCAACGAATATCGCTCATGCGCCGAGGTGTTGACCTCGTCGTCGCGTATGAAGCGATCCCCACCGTGCGCCATCGCCGCCTCGGCCTTCCCGCAGCAGGCGCGCGGCCACGTCCTCCGGCAGCAAGCGTTGACCGCCACATGGACGGCGACCAGCTCTGGAACCCTTGC
>CAXSHI010000337.1:0-3864 GCA_964236755.1 uncultured Acetobacteraceae bacterium | reverse complement strand
CCAGCTTCGCCACTAGCTCACCTTCTCCCCGTGAGCCCAGAACTTACTCCAGCAGAAACAAACCCCCACAGGTTTGCACGCTCTCGAGGCAGTTCTGGGAACCCGGGCAGCCCGGCGGGCTTGATTCGCCTCGGTGCTGGCCGCCCTCTCCCGCAAACGGCCAAATACAAGAACACTGGATGCGTACGGCAAAATGCCGTATGAGGGTTGGCATGGACACCCTTCCCCCTGCCATCGCTCGCCTGGAAGCACGCTTGCCTGCTGACGTCATGGCCGTGCTCAAGCGTGCCGCCGAGATCGAGGGACGCACCCTCACCGACTTCTTCATCTCCGTCGCTCACGCGGCGGCCAGGCGCACGATTGAGGACGCCGAGGTCGTGCGCTTGTCCGTCGAGGACTCGCAGCGCTTTGCTGCCGCGATCCTGGCCCCGCCCGAGCCAGCCCCGGCGCTCCGGCGTGCCTTCCAGCACCACCGCAGGCTGGTCAGCAGCTCCGAGCCGTGACTGGAACGGCCGGCGACAAGCCGGACGCCGAGCAGGGCGCGTTCCGGATTGAGCGCCTGGCTGGAGGCCATGACCGCTCGGGTTTTAACAGCGGCGTGCCCGCACTGGACAGCTACCTGCGCACCCAGGTTGGCCAGGATGTCCGCCGCCGGGTGGCAAGCTGCTTTGTTGCGCTCGACAGGGCTGGGTTGGTCGTTGGGTACTACACCCTCGCCGCAGCGAGCGTAGTTCCCGCTGACCTGCCCGACGAGGTTGTGCATCGGCTGCCGCGTTATCCCTCCCTGCCGGCCTACCGGATCGGCCGCCTGGCCGTGGACCAGGACATGCGCGGCCAGAAGCTCGGGGTTGCGCTGCTTGTGGACGCCCTGCGCCGAGCGTTGCGGGCGGAGGCTGCCGCGGTCGCGATGCTGGTGGACGCCAAGGACGACCAGGCCGGCTCCTTCTATCGCCACCACGGCTTTCTCGGCCTCTCCGGTCGTCCGCTGACCTTGTTCCTGCCGCTCGCTACCGCGGCCAAGCTGATGATGGAATAGCGCCACCTCGGACAGCATCGGCCCGCAGGGCTGCTAATCCGCTGGGCAGCCTTCATCGCTGCAGGGCTGCATCGCTGCCGGTCCCGGGCCAGGATGCTGGGCATTGTCCCAGAAACAAACCCGTGCCCGAACCCGAACGCCCCCTCTTGGTCCTAATCGCCGGACCCTACCGGCCCGGCACCGGCGATTACCCGGAGAAGGTCGTGCAGAGTATGCGGTCCATGAGCGAGGTCGCGCTCGCCACCTTCCACGCTGGGCAACTGGCGGGGCTAACGTGGCCATGAAGGCAGGAGAGCGGGCCTGTGCGACGGCAGTTCAGCGAGAGGCGGAGAGCGAGCGACAGGGGCAGCGCAGGGGTACGAAGATGTAGCGCAGTCGACGATGGAGCTGCACGCGACTGCGGCCACAGCAGAGGTATCAGTGCCGGTCCAGTTCCTCGACAGCATCGGCATAGATCCCGCTATTTGGTTTGGCGGTCACTTCCTGGTTTGACATGCGCTCCCGTTTTTAGGTGCCGGCGTATGCGCCGTGTGTTCAGCTTGCCCTGCGTCCAAACGCATCTATCAAGGCATCGATGAACGTCCGGAGCTTGAGTGTCATTGGGCGACTGGCTGAGAACAAGACGTGCATTGGATGGCAAGGAGCGCTGTAGGCCGGCAAGACCTGGATCAGCCGTCCAGACGCGAGATCGTCTGCGACGACCGCGTCCGATTGCAGAATGATGCCGTGGCCGTCGAGCGCCGCGGAGCGCAGGACGCGGCCGTCGTTGACCTGGAACGGGCTGCGGACCTGGACGGCGTGGACGCGCCCTGCCTTCTCGAACGGCCACTCGAAATATGAAACTCCCGCCCAGTTCACGAACTCCAGGCATTCATGGACAGCCAGGTCCTCTGGCGACGTGGGCACGCCGCGCCTGGCCAGGTATTCCGGCGAAGCGCAGGGGAGCAGGCGGTAGGGTGCCAAGGCATGGGCAGCCAGGGCCGAGTCCCGCAGTTGACCGAGGCGAATGACCGCATCGTAACCTTGATCGACGACGTCAACGTAGTGATCGCTCAGCGTCAGCTCGACCTCGACGTCCGGAAAAGCGGCCAGGTAGCGGGTGACCAGGGGCGCGAGCGCGCAGGCGCCGAACGTGACCGGGGCATTGACGCGCAGCCGGCCACGCGGGGTCGTGCTGAGGCCGTCCACCACTGCCTCCGCCGCCTCCACCTCCGCCAGAATGGTCCGGCAGCGTTCATGGAACGCCTGCCCGGTCGCGGTCAGGCTCTGCCGCCGAGTCGTGCGGTGGATGAGCTGCGCGCCGAGCCGCGCCTCCAGGAAGCTAACGTGCTTGCCAACCATCTGCGGCGTCATGCCCAGCGTGGCCGCGGCTGCCGTAAACGACCCCAGGTCGGCCGCCCTGACAAAGACGGCCATGCTGGCGAGCCGGTCCACGATTGCCAACCTCTGGTTTCGGATGATGAAACGGCACGCTCGCTTATCCCGCTGCGCCGGTCAAACCACTTCGGGTCATGTGCAGCGGCTTGGCCCTATGACCCAAGCCGGCTCGGCATACATCACGGAGGAGCGATGCCATGGCCAGAATGCTTCAGGTTGGGATCATCGGCGCCAGCGCCGAGCGTGGCTGGGCGAAGGGGTCGCATGTGCCGGCAGTCCAGGGGCTTGATGGCCTGGAACTCGCGGCGGTGGCCACCAACGACCAGAAGTCGGCTGACGCGGCCGCCAAGGCCTTTGGCGTGACGGGTTACGCCGATGCCAAGGAGATGTTCAAGGATCCAGCCATCGACATCGTCGCGGTTGCGGTCAACGTGCCTGCCCACCGCGAGCTGGTCCTGGATGCCCTGGCTGCAGGCAAGCATCTTTATTGCGAGTGGCCGCTGGGCCGCAACCTGGCCGAGGCCGAGGAGCTGGCCGCCGCCGCCCGGGCTGCTGGCGCTCATGCGGCGATTGGCCTGCAAACGCGCCGGAACCCGGCAGCGCGGCAGGCGCGCGACTTGCTCGCGGCTGGCGCCATCGGGCGGGCGCTGAGCGCGCGCATCCTGTCAACCACCATGGCGTTCGGACCGGAGGTGGAGCCAGCCATGGCCTTTGCGGAGAAGGTGGAGAACGGCACCACCCTGGTCACCATCCAGGGCGGCCACACCATCGACCTCGCCATCGCGGTCATGGGCGAGATCGGCGAGGCGACGGCCCTGGCCACGACCCAGTATCCCAAGGTCACGGTCGGTGACGGCGCGATGCCGCAGGCCCGCCCGACACCCGATCATATCCTGCTGCAGGCACGTTTGGCCGCCGGCCCTGCCTTTTCCATTGAGGTAGCGGGTGGCCGCCCGCCGGAGACCACGCCATTCCGGTTCGAGGTGGTGGGGGAGAACGGCACCCTTGTGCTCGACGGCGGCGCCGCCCGCGGTTTCCAGTCGGGCCGCATGCGCCTGCTGCTCAATGGCGAGCTGCAGAAGGTGGACGAGGGCGAGGCGGCTGACATGCCCGACATGGCCGCCAACGTCGCCGGCATCTACGCCGCCCTGCGCGACGACATCCTCAACGGGACCTCGACCGCTCCCGACTTCGACCATGCGGTCCGCCTGACGCGGCTGCTCGACGCCATGATGGCGTCGTCGCGCACGGGAACGCGGGCCTCGGCCGCGGACTGGCCCGCGCAGTGATGATTTGGATAGCCAGCCAACACGATCCCGCAAACGACCGCCCCTGCTTGCCTAAGCGCCGCAGCTGCAAGGGCGAGCGTCCATTCGCAATCGACCCGAAGCGGGGAAGTGTCAAAAACCTGGGGCAACCTACTTGCCTCTGTCGGGCCGATCAGCCTGGCT
>CAXSHI010000336.1:0-3867 GCA_964236755.1 uncultured Acetobacteraceae bacterium | reverse complement strand
TGGTGATCGAGGCCGGGCACCAGTGCATGACCACCCGCGGCGTGCACAAGCCCGGTGTCAGCATGGTCACCAGCCGGATGCTCGGCGCGTTCCGCAACGACCCGTCCACCCGGCGCGAGCTGATGGCGATGATCGGCCAGCGTTCACCAGGCAGCTTCGACACTTGACTACCTGATCCCGGTCGAGCCGAAGCCGGCCTCGCCCCGGGCGGTGGCGTCCAGATCCTCGACTTCGATCAGCGTGAGCTGCGGCGCCGGGGCGATGATGGCCTGGGCGATCCGGTCGCCGCGGTTGATGGTGAACGGCTCGGCGCCGAGGTTGACCAGGCAGACCATGAGCGGGCCGCGGTAGTCGCTGTCCACCGTGCCCGGGCTGTTCGCGACGGAAACGCCGTGCTTCACCGCGAGGCCCGACCGCGGCCGGACCTGCATCTCGTAACCGTGCGGCACGGCGCAGGCGAAGCCGGTCGGCACCAGCACGCGCTCGCCGGGCTGCAACAGGAGGGGTGCGTCGCCCGGCACCGCGGCGCGCAGGTCGAACCCGGCCGCCCCGGCGGTCGCGTAGGCGGGGATCGGCAGGTCGGTGCCCTCCAGCCGGCGGAACCGCACAATGGGCGCGGTCATGCCAAGGCCTCCGCGATGTCCAGCGCCTTGGCGATGCGTTGCGCGAGGCGCGCGGCGACCTCGGATTTGGGCAGCCGGGGCCAGGTGTCGATGCCCGCGGCGGTGACAAGGTGCACCTCGTTCAGCTCGCCGCCCATGATGCCGGTCTCCGGCCGCACGTCGTTCGCCACGATCCAGTCGCAGCCTTTGCGGGCGCGCTTCGATTGGGCGTGCTCCAGCATGTCGTCGGTCTCCGCGGCAAAGCCGACCACGAGGCGGGGGCGCCCCGGGCCGGCGGCGGCCAGCGTCGCCAGGATGTCCGGGTTGGGCACCAGGGCCAAGGTCGGCGGCGCGGCGCCCGGCGCCTTCTTGATCTTGGTGCCGGATGCCGTGGCGACGCGCCAGTCGGCGACCGCTGCCGCGCAGACTGCCACGTCGGCTGGCAATGCCGCGGTGCACGCCGCAAGCATCTGCTCGGCCGTTTCGACCCGGCGCACCGTCACGCCGGGCGGGTCCGCGATGCCGACCGGGCCGCTCACCAGGGTCACGCGCGCGCCCAGCCCGGCCAGGGCGGCGGCAATCGCGTGGCCCTGGCGGCCGCTGCTGCGGTTGGCGAGATAGCGGACGGGATCGACCGGCTCGTGCGTCGGGCCGCTGGTGACCAGGGCGTGCCGGCCGGCCAGCGGACGGGCTGGGCGCAGCAAGGCTTGTATCGCGGCGAGGATGGCGGGCGGCTCCGCCAGGCGGCCGAAGCCGTGCTCGTTGCAGGCCATCGCGCCCTCCTCCGGTCCCACCGCGTGCACGCCGCGGGCGCGCAGCGTCGCCATGTTGGCCTGCGTCGCCGGGTGCGTCCACATGCGGACGTTCATGGCGGGCGCGACCAGCACCGGCTTGTCGGTGGCCAGCAGCACGGTGCTGGCGAGGTCGTCCGCCATGCCCGCCGCCATCTTGGCCAGCATGTTGGCGCTGGCGGGCACGACCACGAGCAGGTCGGCGGCGCGGGACAGCTGGATATGGCCCATCTCGCTCTCGTCCGTCAGCGACCACAGGCTGGAATAGACCTTCTCCTCCGTCAGCGCCTGCAAGCTGAGCGGCGTCACGAACTGCGCGCCCCCCTCGGTCAGCACGGCGCTGACCGCGACGCCGTCCCGGCGCAGCAGGCGCACCAGCTCCAGCGACTTGTAGGCGGCGATGCCGCCGCTGACGATGAGCAAGACTCGGGGGAGCAGGACGCGGCTCAAAGCCGCCAGCCCGTGTGGATCGCGGCGATCCCGCCGGTCAGGTTGCGGTAACGCACGCGCGCCAGCCCGGCGTCCCGCATTATCGCCGCCAGCGCCTCCTGGTCCGGGAAGGTGCGGATGCTCTCCGCAAGATACTGGTAGCTCTCGGCATCTCCCGCGACGGCGCGGCCCAGGCGGGGCAGCACTTGGAACGACCAGGCATCGTAGGCCGGCGCGAGCGCCGCGACCTGGACGCGGGAGAACTCAAGGCAGTGGAACTGCCCGCCGGGCTTGAGCACCCGGCGCGCCTCCGCCAGCACGGCCCGCTTGTCCGTGCAGTTGCGCAGGCCGAAGGCGATGCTGACCCGGTCCGCCGAGCGGTCGGGCAGCGGAATCGCCTCCGCATCCACGACCAGGAACGACACGCCGTCGTCATGTGGGCGCTTGCGCGCCTCCGCGAGCATCGAGGGGTTGATGTCGGTGAGCCACGTCGGCCCGCCGCCCCGCGCGCGCCAGCCGAAGGCGATGTCTCCCGTGCCGCCCGCAAGGTCGAGCAGGCTGCGGTCCGCCCGCGGCGCCAGCCCGGCGATGAACTCGCGCTTCCACAGCCGGTGGACGCCGAGCGACATCAGGTCGTTCATCAGGTCGTAGCGCGGCGCCACGCTGTCGAACACCTTGCGGACCATGGATTTCTTCGCGGCCGCCGGCACAGTGCGGAAGCCGAAGTCGGTCTCGGGATTGCTGCTCATGCGGCCACCATATAGGCTGTCCGGCAGCGATGCCGGAACTCCCTGAAGTCGAAACCGTGATGCGTGGCCTACGGGCGCGGCTGGAGGGGCGGGTGATCTGCCGGGCGGAGGTGCGGCGGCCGGATCTGCGCTGGCCGCTGCCGGCGAATTTGGCGGCGCGGCTGACCGGGGCAAAGGTGCTGGGATTCCGGCGCCGGGCAAAATACATGCTGATGCGCCTGGCCCCGCGGGACGGCGAGGACGGCACCAGCGTGCTGCTGCACCTCGGCATGTCCGGGCGCATGCTGATCCGTAGCCGCGGCTCGAACGCGGCGGCGCTGCATGAGCACGTCGAGCTGGAAACGGACGACGGCTGGCTGGTCGGCTTCGTCGATCCCCGGCGGTTCGGCTCCATCGACCTGGTGCCGACCGCGGCGGAGGACGCGCATCGCCTGCTGGCGGCGCTGGGGCCGGAGCCGCTGGACGATGCGTTCGACGGCGCCGTGCTGTCCCGCGCGCTGGCCGGGCGGCGCAGCCCGGTCAAGGCGGCGCTGCTGGATCAGCGCGTGGTCGCGGGCCTCGGCAACATCTACGTGTGCGAGGCGATGTTCCGCGCCGGCATCGCGCCGGGCCGCCTGGCGGCCGACGTGACCACGGCACAGGCGGCCCGGCTCGCGTCCGAAATCAAGGCGACGCTGTTGGAGGCGATTGCCGCGGGGGGGTCGTCGCTGCGGGACTACGTGCAGCCGGATGGCGAGCTTGGCTATTTCCAGCACGCCTGGCGGGTGTATGGGCGGGAGGGCGAGCGATGCCGGGACTGTCCCGGCCCTCCCTGCCCCGGCGTCGCCCGCATCGTGCAGTCCGGGCGCAGCACGTTCTACTGTCCACGGCTGCAGGCCTGAACCGCACCGCAAAACCCGAGGAGTTTCGCCATGCCCGACACGTCCGCCCCGGAAACGGCCGCACCTGAAATGATCGTGGTCGAGGCGCACGGCCGGGTCGGCCTGATCCGCCTGAACCGGCCGCAGGCGCTGAACGCGCTGTGCGACCAGTTGATGGACGAGCTGGGCCTCCAGCTCCTGGCGTTCGACGCGGACCCGGCCATCGGCGCGGTCGTGCTGACCGGGTCGGACAAGGCGTTCGCCGCCGGCGCCGACATCAAGGAAATGCGGGACCGCAGCTACCCCGACGTGTTCCTGCATGACTTCATCGGCGCCCGGTGGGAAACCGTGCTGCGCGTCCGCAAGCCCGTCATCGCCGCCGTCGCCGGGTTCGCGCTGGGCGGCGGGTGCGAGCTGGCGATGATGTGCGACTTCA
>CAXSHI010000335.1:0-3872 GCA_964236755.1 uncultured Acetobacteraceae bacterium | reverse complement strand
GACGCTGAGCCAGGTCGTGCGGCGTGCCCTGCGGGCCTACGTGGCAAGCGCCCCGCCGCAGGCCGACCTGGAGGACGCCATCGCCGCGGCCAGCCCAAGACGGCAGCGCCGTGGCAGCGCGGGCGGAGGGTGAGTCGGGAGGACAGCCCTTCCCGCCTAACCCTCCTGTCAGCCCCTTGTTCGACGCCGGGCCGGCAGGCCCCCTTGGCGTCGATGTGGCGGGACGCCCTTCGTCCCGACGCCCTCAGGCGGCTGCGGCGCGCAGCGGAGGGCAAGGGCGGCGCCGCTTGGCGCCGGGACCGGAGCCACCCGGAGCCACGCGCAGCCGCCCCTTGGCGGCGAGCATGGCGAGGATGGCGAGGACCCACCCCTTGCCCGCAGCGAGCACCGTGGCACCCCGCTGTGAGCGGCAGGCGAGTTATCCACAGGCGAAAAGCTGTATTCATTCTTAATGATAAGGTTACCGACGGCAGATTCCGGCTTTTCTTTTTGAAAACGCTAAGGTTTTGGCTTGACGACAGTTGGCTGGTAGCCAACAGTTGTTGGCTGGTAGCCAACTTTTCCGGATACGAAACGAATGGGCAAGACGCTTCAGGACCTCCGCCGGCAGGGCTACTCCGACACCGACCTGGCCCTAGCCCGGCACCAGCAGGAGGCCAACCGGCGGGCCGGAGCGCCGCTGCGCTCCCTGGGCGAGATCTTGGCCGGCCAGCTTCCCCGCCCGCGCCCTGGTGCCGCCCCCGAGGACCTGACCACCCGCCAACTCCGCCGCCGCGGCCGCTACGGCCAGGCCGCCCTTCTGGCCGATCAACAGGCTCTTGCCGAAACGGACGAGCTGCGCGCCATCCAGGCCCGCGAGGCGGCGTTGAAACTCAAGGAGCTTGCCTGCGGGCCGTCCTACATCGAATTCGATCTCTTCCGAGGTAATGTGATGACCTCCGACCAGTACCACGACGCCATCCGCGCCCGCCTGCTCGCCGCTAAGGCCACCCCTGCCGAAAGGATGAGCGCCCTTGCCGTTTTGCAGGAGATCAAGCGCTGGATGGGTTGGCAGGTGTTCACCTGCACCAAGACCGCTGGCGAGTTAGGCGACCTGCTCGGGATCGACAAAGGCGATATGGCCCGCACCCTGGCGCTGCTGGAGCAGATCGGTGCTATCGGTCGCATCAAACGGGGCCGCATCAAGGTCATCACGGTCACGCCGGAAGGGGCTTTCCGTGGCAAGATCGACAACCACGCCGAGGTGGTTGAGCAGTACAAAGTTGAGGCTAGGCCGGTTCGCTAGGTGCCCTTCAGCGACGTGGCCTCAGGCTCATGAGGCAGTTCGAGGTCCTGGCCGGCTTGCCGGCTTATGGTGCCATGCCGCTGCCATTCCCTCCGGATGGCTCGCGGGCGCACAGCGAAGGAATTGTGGTTCGCTTCCGGCCCGAGGCCGCTGAGGCATGGGTCGGGAACTTCCAGCAGGGCTGCACTTGGTTCAACACCGTGCTCGCACATCCGGACGGGCGCCAAGTCGTCGTGATCGCAGGCGGTGCAGGGTACGTTGTTGATCCTGAAACCCGTGAGCAAACCCACCAAGGGAAAGCGGACACGATCATGTCCTCAGAGCAGATCACATCCGCGGAGCATTTGCCTGATTTGAGCATCATCCTCCTAAGCGACGGCTTCCGCTTCGGAGTGCTGAAGGCCAGCGGCGAGGGCTGGACAAGCACCCTGATCAACTGGAACGGAGACATGCGCAATGTCGCCATACACGGCGCCTGCATTCGCGCCGAAGTCCCGTCGGCAGAACGCGACCGCTGGCTCCCGATTGAACTCGACCTAAACACCGGCGAATGCACCGGAGCAGTCAGTTCGGGTAGATCACCCTCATAGGCCGCTGCTGCGGCTCAGTTTCAGCTACAGACATCGTGTTCTCTGTCTATGCCGCGAAGCGTGCTGTCCGTTCTATGGCGTGACCCCAGGCAGGGTATGCCGACGCACGCCGCAACGCGGCGTATAAGCGCGCATTTTTCCACTATGCTCCGAAATGACATGGCACCTACCCCGGTCAGTGCCTTCGCCGCGCCTCCCCAAGTGTCGGCCATTCCAGGCGCAAACTGCCGCTTACCACAAGCGCATCCCAGCGCGCCTGCACGATGCGCTATGAAAGGATCAGGCTCGTTCCTATCCGGCTACATGTGCCAGCCGGGCAGCGCCTCTCGACAGGCTCGCCAGTGATCGGGTACGCCGGATTGACCCACGTGGCATGCGACAACTCCGCCCACGATGGCGCAGATTGTGTCGCTATCACCCCGGGCGGAGGCGGCCAGCCACAATGCCTGCTCGTAGTTGTCCAATGCCTGGGCGCAGCACCACAGGGCATACGGTGCCGTGTCCTGTGCTGAGAGTTCGGTGCCGTTGCCCAGCACTGACACGGAGAAGTCCAAGGACCCCACGCGCTCCATGGCCTGTGCCCGCACCAGCCTGGAACGGACCTCGCTTTGGGGTAACCGCTCGACGATCCTCCCAATGAACTCGGCATGCCCAGGGCGCGACCCGTCCTCACGCGACCGCCAGGCCTCGGCAGCGGCGAGCGCGACAGCAACGGCACCAGCGATCCCCTCGGGATGGGCGTGGGTGACCGCGGCGGACAGGGCAGCTTGTTCAATGACGGCGGACAGGTCATCTGCAAAGAACGCCCCGAGCGGGGCGACCCGCATGGCCGCACCGTTCCCGTACGAACCCTGCCCGCCAAAGGTGGCGGTGGTCACGGCTTCCCATGCCTCGCCCGCCCCGATGCGCGCGAGCACCCGATGCATTGATGGTCCATACGCCCGGTCGTAGCTGTAGTGCTGCGCGAAGCTGCGCGCGAGTTGGTCCTGGTCGATGCGTCCACGCTCCTTCAGGGCGGAGACAACGGACAGCGACATCTCCGTATCGTCGGTGAACAGCCATGGTGCCGGGGGCAGCCGACGTTCCTCAAGCAGCGGCAGGGCGTCGGCTCCGGCTGTGAGAAAGCTCTGGCCGAACGCGTCGCCTATGGACAACCCGTCTAGGGAAAGGGATGCGCGATCAAGCCTTGTCATCAGGCTACGGCTGCGCTGGCCCTAGCGGGCTTGTTCCAGTTCCAGGGGAGCAATTCGTGCAGGCGTGACACGGGATGGTCGTTGATCCGGCGCAGGACGTCGGCGACCCTTCCGACTATCCGGGTGACGTTGATCCGCACCGTTTCTCCCCTTCCCAACTGCGTTGCCAATGGCAACGCATATTGCGTCTGCACGCCTCCGCCCGCTGACGCAGGCCGGTGCAGATAGCCCCGTTCTGGCTCTACCTTGGCGCGAAGGTGGAGCGAGTTAGGAGCGAGTATGGAGCGAGTTAGGAGCGCATCGAAGGTGGAATAAGCTCCGACAGACCAAGTGACCGCTCAGCGGTCGGTTGTCGCAGATGCTGTCGCAGTAGCTGTCGCACCTGTCCGGCCCGCATTCCTGGCCCGGTGCGGGGTGCCGGCAGGACCAGCAAGCGGGGCGGGCATCCCGCCGACCCTACCGATGCGCCAGGAAGCCCGCTGACGGCCTTGCAGGCCCTGGGATAGGGATACCTACCTCCTGCCCCTCTGGATCGCCCTGGTACGCCTTCCTAGCGGCTTTACGGCTCATCAGGACGGGCGGGAGGGAGGGAGGGTGGGCGCCTGGCGACTTGCCCCCACGCTTGTTTTGCATCACTGTGCGATGCTGTGTATATACATTGAGATGCAAAGGCTGTGATGCCGGACGAGAACGACGCGACCCTCCCGCCGACCAGGTTGCCGCGGGCGCTGCTGGATGCCGCCAAGGCACAGGCCAGGCGGCGCGACGAGACGCTGAGCCAGGTCGTGCGGCGTGCCCTGCGGG
>CAXSHI010000334.1:0-3902 GCA_964236755.1 uncultured Acetobacteraceae bacterium | reverse complement strand
CTCGGCCCCGGTCAGCCCGGCACGTCAGCCTCGCCGACCTTCTGAAACGGGGTCTCAGTGACGGCAAGACGACAGCGTTGAACAGCCCTGGGGTCCCCATCCACCAGCAGCCGGTCGAGCTTCTTCTTTCTGATGTCTTTGCTGGGCACGTCGCCCACCGTGTACTTATCGGCCTGGCTCACGCGCTCCCGCACATCGTCGAGGATGGCCCGGAACGCCCGTACGCTCGCGCGGTCGCCGATGAAGCCGGTTTCGTCGCGCAGTCCGACGTTGTGGATGTTGATGTGCACGGCAGTCAGGCGCCCTGCGCCATGGCTGGATACCGCGGGTTCGGCCTGAGTCAACATGATGAGGCACCTGATCGAAAATGCAGGGATGGCTGGGGAGCACGGGTCAGGGAGGCCAATGGAACGCTACAGCTCCACCTGGGTCCCCAGCTCGACGACGCGCTTGGGCGGGATGTGGAAGTCGTCCGATGCGCTGACGGCGTTGTGCTCCGTGAAGGCGTAAAGCTTCTCGCGCCGGACCAGCAGCCCGGGTCTCCCAACCTACGTACTCTGCCCGACCGCCTGACGGCCAAAGTCGGGTTAAGCTCCCAGCGTGAAACAGGTCGGCTCGGCATCGCCGGCCATGATCTGCACCTCCAAGGTGCGTCCCGGCCTGTCCTGCCCGTTCCATGCCTTCCGCACCTCCGCTTCCTGCTCGCCGATGCTCTCCTTCGTGCTGGAGTCGAGCACCAGACGCGTTGATTGCAGTAGCCCAGCCGCCTCCACCAGCACTTGGTAGCGATCACGGCCAGGCAGGCCGAGCAGCGAGATGGGCTTACCCACCTTTTCCGCCACCGCCACGGCCCGGGTGAACACACGCGTCTCATACTCGGCAACAATCCGCTTGCCCGCGTCCTCGTCGGATAGGCCTTCGGTCGAAGGCTTGTCGCTCACCGCGACGGCCACGATGTCGGACTGGGCAGGGTCGTGATCAGCCAGCAGCGCCTCCAATTGACCGAGCCTCTGCGTCTCGTGCACCGCCACGATGATGGCGCCCGGGCGGACACCGAGCGATGCGGGTGATAGACTCTGACGGCATTCCAGCCGGAAACGGTCGGAGTTCTGGCCTGGCTTGTCGGCCTTGCCGCCGCGCTTGTGATAGTACTCGGACACGGAAAACAGCACGAAGAACACCAGCGTGAACGCCACGCCGCCGATCGTTGCGGACTTCTTTGTGAACAGGTTCAGCGTTGCCAGCGCGAACAGCGCCGCGGTCACGATGATCAGCCCGACCGGCAGCTCCGTCTTGCCAAGCCGCAGGTTCAGCGGCACTCGCCACCGCTCCGCATCAGGCCGGGTGAAGCGCAGCACGGTCACGCCCAGCGCCTTCATGGCAAAGCTCCACGCCACGCCGAACGCGTAGGCCTCGCCCAGCAGCGTGACGTCGCCACGGCTGATGACCACGGTAGCGATCTGCAGGATGGCAACGATGGCGATCAGGCGGTAGCTCGTGCCATACTTCTTATGCGGCTCGCGCACCCAGTTCGGCAGGACGCCATCCTCCGCCACGCGATTCAACACGCCGTTGGAACCGATCAGCGACGTGTTCACCGCGGCCGAAAGGATCAGCACGCCGACCATGACGACCAGGCATTGGAATGCCAGCTTGAGCCAATGCGGCCCGACCAGAACCATGGAGATGCCGCTGATCAGGTTATCCTGCACTTGCTGGCGTTGGTCGTCCGGGATCAGCATGACGGCGAAGAACGACACCATGGCGGTGAACACCAGGCTGTAGCCAAAGATGATCAGCCCGGTGCGCATCAGGTTCTTGTGCTTCGGGGCCTCGATCTCGCGGTATACCTGGGCCAGGCTCTCCTCGCCGCTCATTGCCAGCAGCGAGTGACCCAGTCCGATGCCGATCGCGATCACCGCCACGCCGGGCAGCGCGGTGCCCTTCAGCCAACCTAATGCGTCGTCGCTGAATTGCAGGTTGGCCAGCGTCGGCGCGGGGACCGGCTGGTAGCCGTGCAGCACGATGGTTAGCAAGCACCAGGCGATCAGGATCACGACCATCACCGTGGTGATCTGCATTACCCGTAGTGCCCGGGTGCTGGAGAATGGGATGCCGACGGTGTTCGTCCACCAGAAATACAGGATCACGGCCACGGCGAACACCGCGGCGATTAGCGGCGCCGGCAGCGGCAAGTGCGGCAGTCCGACGGCATCAGCGAGCTGGTTCAACAAGCTGCCCACGTAAAGGCCAGCGCTAACGGCGCTGATCGGCCCGGTCAGCACGTAGTCGAACATCAGCGCGGCGACGGAGAACTTAGCCGCCGTGCCGCCCATCGCCTCCCGCACGACCTTATACACGCCGCCGCGGGCGAACATGCTGCAGCTCTCGATGTATACCGCACGAACGGCGTAGGAAAACAGCATGATGCCCAGGATGAACCAAGGTGCTGACTTTCCGATCTTCTGCTCCGCGATGCCGCCCACGTAGTAGGCCGAGGACCCGAGATCACTCAGCACGATGGCAGACGCGCGCCAGAAGGAGACGAACGCCAGCATCACCGTCGCCGGCACGACGAACTGGTTGATTGAGAACTGACGGCCGGAGGCGTCACTGTTAGCGACTTCGGTGGGGCTCCATTTTGACATGTGACGTATGCAAGCCGGGGCTGGCCGCCCCGCCTCCTCAGTGAAGAGTTGTAGATGAGTTCGCGGAGCCTATTCCGGGGTCACGCTATAGAACGGGGTCTCGCACTTTCGGTGATCATGCCGGGACTGCCATCTAACGGCTGTTGTGGATTACCCATATGCCGGTGGTTGTTTCGGCGCGAAGCGCGGGAGAGGCGCGGAACCGGAGCTATTGCAAGCTTTGGGCGATAGAATGGCTTATGTCGGCGCGCATTGACGGTTTGCGACATGTCCAGCAACCCATCGACAAGGGCGGGAAGCGGCCGCGTCATCCCGAGAACGCTGGTCAATAAAACCAGGGTGTCCAGCCGCTGGATCATGAAGGCTGGAGCAGCCTGGTCCGGCCAGAGCACCAGCAACAACTTTTGGACGGCCGCCTGACCCGAGCGGACGATAACACGACGCCTTGTGGGCTGCATCATGCAAGCCAGGCGCAGACTGGTCTCGTGTTCCTGATTCTAGATTGCACCACTCGTGTCCCTCGCCAAGCACGCTTCGATCACTCCTGAAGGTTTGCACGCCCCGGCATAAAATCTCCATACGAGTCTCGCCAACGCGGGAGCGGTGACCTGCCTGGCATCCCCAGGGACGGCGCATGAGATTTCGTATCGGCTGCACACAGAGTTCCTCGGCTATCCAGCCAGGAGCTTGAGCATGTAGGCGTCGTTCCAGGCGGCCTTTTTGCGCCGGGCCCGCACGCTGGCTTTGGTTGTCTTCTCCCGGCCGACGATGTTGAGCGCGATCTTGCGCAGCAGCGCCAGGTTGCGCGCCGCGGTGCGGTCGCGCACGTGGCTGTCGTCCTCGCGGAACGTCACATCCAGCACCCAGTGGAGTGCGTTCTCCACCGCCCAATGCGAGCGTATGGCTTTGCCCAAAACCGCTGGGTCGTCAGGGCAACTCGACAGGAAGTAGCGGACCTCGCTCTCCACCTTGGTGGGCGCGCTGTTCACGCTGCGGATGCTCTCAACCGCCAGCACGGTGCGCAAGCCCGGCCAGCCGCTCAGGGCTTCGAGCGCCGCAGCCTCGGTGCTGGCGAACACCCGGCGCCGGACCAGGCGGCCGTGTGTGTCGTCAAAGGCGTCGCAATCGGCATGGCTGGCCACGCCACGGCGGAAGCATCGCTGGTCGAAGTGCTCCACCACGGCCGCGTGGGCGAGCTTGTGGTTGCCTTTCAGCGTCAGCAGGTAGTCGCCCCCGCGTGCCAGGATCTTCTCG
>CAXSHI010000333.1:0-3909 GCA_964236755.1 uncultured Acetobacteraceae bacterium | reverse complement strand
GACGGTCCCGCCCCGCGGAACAAAGGCGTGGTGGCAACTGCTACATGATACCGGACAATTCGGCATTGGCTTCCCTTGAATTCGGTAGTCGCTTGGCGGCCGTTTTCTACCAGGCGTATTCGCGCAGTCCGGCCCACTCATGCTGCACGCCGCAGTCTTCCTTCCTTCACGGATCGCAGGCGACGACGCGCAGCTACATCCGCGGTGCCTGCGTCGGGGAAGCATTCACCTCAAGCGCGTTGTTGGGAGCGCAAGGACAGCCAGGGCTGACCGACCCGAGGACGACGCATACGATACCGCAGCTGAGTCGTCATCGCGGACGCTTTCGAATCCAGGATTTAGCGGACCGGTTCAGAGTTTACTGGACGAGTCCGGTCATTAACGGACACCGACAGCTGCTTTGGGATCCGGTGGCAGAGTGGTGATGCAGAGGACTGCAAATTCGTAGTCAGTTTTTGTTATCAACGGGTTAGTTGCCGATTTCCCTCTCACACCGGCTCACAGTTGGACCACACAGAGCGCGATGCGTTTTGGGGGTTTCCGCCGGCCCTAAAACGGGTAGAAATGGACGTGCGGGTCCAGTGGCGGAGTGGTGACGCAGCAGACTGCAAATCTGTGAATGCCGGTTCGATTCCGGCCTGGACCTCCATTATGAGAATGCGTTTGTTCTAGCTTCGTTCCTGCGGCTTTGGCACGCTCCTGCCATGCACTGCCCGCTGTTCGCTCTCAGCCACCGCCTGTTGAAGTGGCCCCCAATGTGTCCTGGAGCTTCAATACCCATGCTCTGAGCGCGTGGTGATGCTGTCGGTGTGGCTGTTGCTGAAGCGGCGCGGCACCCGCACCTTTGCCGCCATCTTGCGCGCACTGCGTTGCTCGCGATGCGGCGACCGGCCTGCGCCCGTTTGTTTGATCGCGGGCCGTCACCGCATATTCAATGGCGGCCCGGAGCCGGACTGGGCGGTCGAACTTGTGCCGATGCCATCTGCAAAGGCGCGGCAAGGATAGGAGAGCCGCCAGGCTGCGTTGCGCGCGATCCCAGGGGGCTTCGGCCGGGCCCGAGCCCGCTTACCCGCCCATCCAGCGCCTTGCCCCAGCCGTCGACAGCGGGAGGTCGAGCTTATCGCCCTCTAAACGGCCACGGTCGAGTTGGTTCAGGTATGGTAGCAAGATTGCATTTGTGGTTGCGCATTGAAAACAGAAATTTCTTGGATAGGGTGTCCTCCACGTGCGCGGGGATGGTTCGAGCCATGCAGCAACAAATTCACGCTATGGGACGTGTCCTCCGCGTGCGCGGGGATGATCCAGGTGGCTCGGCAGCAAACACGAGGTCGTGGCTCGTGTCTCCCGCGTGCGCGGAGATGGCCCAGTGCCACAGCGCGAGGTCCTCTGCACCAAGCCGTATCCTCCGCGTGCGCGGGGATTGATCGGATGCACTATAGTCGCTTCGCCATTCTTCCGGGTGTGCCCCGCGTGCGCGGAGATGAGGCGTAGTTCGGCAACGAGCTTGCCCGTTGACCTCCGGAAATCGCCAGGGTGCTGGAACGGCATCCAACCGCTTCAATGGCGCGTGGGCGAGAGGGTCCGGTATCGCCTGTCGCGCGACGCCACGATGTCGTCGACCGGGATGGCAGGCCGCAGCAAAAGCCAGTCGCGGACCCTGTACGTTCCGTCTGAGTTCCAGTGGATTTCGAGTTGATACGCGCTTATGGCGTCCGGGTAGATTCCGTGTTCCCGCAGAATTTGCTCCGCAAGGTTCAAGGTCAAAACGAGGATGATCTCACGATCCATCGGAAAGATGACAGCCTCTCTCGTGCATGCCGCCCATATTGCACTGATCTGCCTGTTTTACCCAAAATGCGCTTTTGAGTGACCTGCACCCGGTGCCATGCGCGGCCAGGCGTTCTCGAAGTAAGGTTGCCAAACCTCCGCGTAGCCGCGCTTTATGCCAAAGTTCGCTGACAAGAGCCTGTTGTTCATCTCGTCACGTTGATGATGCTGGCCTGCTTCGGGTTGAATGGGTTCTGGTCAGCGAGTTTTGGTATTGATAAGGTGAACTCGCGAGGCAGGTCCACAGCGACAAGGAGGGGGAACGCTGCACGTAGGTAGGAACCGTGCCGCTCGCCTCGCAGGGTTGCAATGCGGCTTCAAACGTAGGTTCGGGAACGTCTGCCATGATGGAACTCTCTCAAAAAGCAGACACGAGCGAGCTAGGACGGTCCCAGCCCGCGAAGATGAATTGCTTTCTGAAAATAGTTCTCGGTGACGGCGTAACCGCTGCCCCGCCCGGCTTCAATTCCTCAGTCAGTCCGATGTAATCGCCGCGCCGACCCACACCAGAGGCGCCGATGGTGCCGCATTGCGGTGGGGCAACCGGAAAAACAACGGTAAGATGGTCAGCGCGTCAGCCGCGTTCTCGGCCCTTGGCCGCCTTTGCGGCGCGTTGTGCATCAAGCGCCGCCTGGCGTCCCCGTTGTCTTGACGGCTCGATCAGCATGAAGACCCGATGCCCTGCATTGGCTTGGAATGAAGCTTGCAGATCGGGATAGGGGTATTTGCCCGAGTCCAGCCGCACCTTGATCTCGACACATTCCTTATAGGCAGGGCGTGCCGATCCCCCGACTTGCTCCCCCGTTTCGAGGTTGCAGATGACACGAGATTGCTCGGTCATGCCGTAGCTTAGTGCAAAAGCCTACGCCGCTACAATTTTGCTCTGCGGCGACGACCGAAGCCAAGCGGGAACAGCCGTCCCCTGCCCTTCAAGGTGCTCGATTATGGATGTTTCGGCAAGCCCGGCTTGGCGTCGCCTGCCGTACGGCGTCGCCTGCGTGGTGTGGGCGCCATCTCATGCAGGGCTGCACGCCGCGCTCGCGCTGCATCCCGACGTGGCCCGGTGGTGCGCATCCACCATCGGCCCCTACAATCTCCGCCTGGAGGCGCGAACCGGGATGGGCCTGATCCGGCTGAGTGACGGGGCCTGGATGGCGATAGCGCTGCGGTGGGCGTGAATAGGCGCCAGCCTGAAGCTCATCCAAGTCGGGGATTTGGAACGGCAGCAGCTTGCTGAACGCCTCGATCACCTTGGCACGCGCTTCGTCTTCGGTAGGCCCCTACTGGATCAGCCGCTGCGAGCCGATCACGATCAGGTGCTCCTCGCTTCGATTGTCGCGCTCCAGCCGCCCCGATGCTGCGGCGCGTTCGAGCACAGCCGTGACCATCGCGCGGCGCCGCTGCTCGGCTTCAAGGATTGGTCAGAGCCAGAAGCGCAACTGGTCGGGCGGCATGTCCGGAGGCTGCCCCTCCCGAACTGATACGGATAAATGCAACCTGCGCAATCGGAGTCCAGGCTGTCGGACAACGGGTCATCCGCCTGGCGCAGCAATCGGCCGCAGCCTGAGCAATGGTCAGGGTCAAACATGGCGCGCGTCGTTCTTGAGTTCGGTCCAGACGCGATTCATTATGCCGTGGACCAGCAGCCATGCCTCGTCGTCGCTGTAGCCATGCTCGGCGAGGCGACCGTGCCAGGCATCGAACATGACGGCCTCGCGGAGACCGGTTCGCCGTCCTGCGCTTCGCCGGGTCGCAGTGGTAGGCTGGCGCGGCCTCGATGAGGCGATGCTCCACATCGGCGTGAAGGTCGAGCCAAAGCGGCAACTGGCCGGGCGAGAGACCGGCCGGCACCGGCCCAGCATCTTCGGACGCGATGGCGCAATCCAGGCAGGCGCCGCCGCTATACTGGGAAAGCGGTTGGTCCGGCTGGTCGAGCGGGCGCTTATAGAACAAGCGGCGCACCATTACCGCAGCATCGTCGTGATGGTGCCGCGCACGATGGACAAGGCATTGTCGTCATTCATGCCTACTGCCTTGTCATTCCTGAGATGATGGGTGGGGGCTGTGCAGCTTGACGCGGGC
>CAXSHI010000332.1:0-3929 GCA_964236755.1 uncultured Acetobacteraceae bacterium | reverse complement strand
TTCCATGTCGGCTAGCGCATGCTCGCGCTGACGATGGGCGACCCGGCCGGCATCGGCGGGGAGCTGACCGTCAGCGCCTGGCAGGCACTCCGCCGCACCGGCCCGGCTTTCACCGTCATCGACGAACCGGCCCGCCTCGCCGGCATCCCGGTCCGCACCGTGGAAACCCTGGCTGAGGCCGCCGCGGCGTTCCCGGACGCGCTGCCCGTCCTGCCGCAGGCGCTGGCTGCCGCCGCCGTTCCGGGCCGCCCCGACCGCGCCAATGCCGCCGCCACCATCGCCAGCATCGAGCGGGCCGTGCGGCTGGCGCAGGGAGGGGAAGCATCCGCCGTCGTCACCAACCCGATCAGCAAGGCCGTGCTCTACGCGGCCGGGTTCCCGCATCCCGGCCATACCGAGTTCCTGGGCGCCCTGACCCGGTGCGCGCATCCAGTGATGATGCTGGCCAACGACTTCCTCCGCGTGGTTCCCGTGACGGTCCATGTCAGTCTGCGCGCCGCGCTCGACGGTCTGACCACCGCCGCCATCGTCGCCACGGCCCGCATCACCGCGGCGGCGCTGCGCGAGCAGTTCGGCATTGCGGCGCCCCGGCTGGCGATGGCCGGGCTGAACCCGCACGCCGGGGAGGGCGGCGCCATGGGCGACGAGGAGGCACGGCTGATCGCCCCGGCCATCGCGGCGCTGCGGGACGAGGGCATCGCCGTCACCGGGCCGCACCCGCCGGACACCATGTTCACCCCCGCCGCGCGTGCCGGCTACGACGCGGCGATCTGCATGTATCACGACCAGGCGCTGATCCCGCTGAAGACGCTCGACATGGCGAGCGGGGTCAACGTGACCCTCGGCCTGCCGATCATCCGCACCTCGCCGGACCACGGGACGGCGTTCGACATCGCGGGCCAGGGCCGCGCCGATCCCGCGAGCCTGATCGCCGCCCTGCGGCTCGCGGCAACCCTCGCTGGAAGGCGAAGCGCATGAACCCCGCCGCGACCCCTCGGCTCGGCGTTCCCCGGCTTGGAGTCAACGTCGATCACGTTGCGACCGTCCGCAATGCCCGCGGCGGCTCGTACCCGGACCCGTTCGCCGCGGCGCTGCTGGCCGTGGGCGCCGGCGCGGACGGCATCACGGCGCACCTGCGGGAGGACCGGCGCCACATCCGCGACGCCGACCTGGAGCGGATCGCCAGCTGCGCGGAGATGCGCCTCAACTTCGAGATGGCCGCGACCGACGAGATGGTGGGCATCGCGCGCCGCCTGCGCCCCGCGGCGTGCTGCCTGGTGCCCGAACGCCGGGCCGAGGTCACGACGGAGGGCGGGCTGGACGCCGCCGGACAGGCGGAGACGTTGGGGCCGCGTATACGCGCGTTGCGGGACGCCGGCATCCGCGTGTCGCTGTTCCTTGATCCCGACGCCGCACAGCTTTACGCGGCCCAGGCCCTGGGTGCGGAGGTTGTCGAGTTGCATACCGGCGCCTACGCCGAAGGGCGCCCCGGGGAGTTCGAGCGGCTGCGCGACGCCGCCGCGCTGCTGGCCGAAATCGGGCTGGAATGCCATGCCGGCCACGGCCTGACCTACGCGAACGTCCGGCCGATTACGCTGCTGCCGCAGGTCGAGGAGCTGAACATCGGCCACTTCCTGATCGGCCAGGCCATCATGGACGGCTTGCCAAACGTCGTCGCGACGATGAAGGCGCTGATCGCCCGGGGATGATCCTGGCCTGAGCGCCCAACCTTTGAATTTCCGGATCAGTCCTGCCCGCGCGGGTGGGCACGCTGCCACACGGCCCGCAGCCCGGCCGCATCGACGCTGGTGTACCGCTGCGTCGTGGACAGGCTGGCGTGGCCCAGCAGTTCCTGGATGGAGCGCAGGTCGGCGCCCCCGGCCAGCAGGTGCGTCGCGAAGCTGTGGCGCAGCGCGTGCGGCGTGGCATGCGGCGGGAGGTCGGCCAGAGGCCGGAACGCCTCGATGGTGCGCCGGGCCACCCGCGCATCGAGCCGCCCGCCCTTCGCGCCCAGGAAAAGCGGCGACTCCGGCCGGCGCTCGGGATGCCGCCGCATCCAGTCGGCCAGCGCCTCCCGCACCGCCGGCAGCAGCGGCACCAGGCGCTGCTTGCCGCCCTTGCCGTGGATCAGCAGCGTGTCCGCGCCGGCCGGCACGCCGCCGAAGTCGAGCGACAACGCCTCGTTGATCCGCAGCCCGGCGCCGTACAGCAGCGTGAACAGCGCCGTGTCGCGGGCCTGCAACGCGGCGTCGTCCGTTGCCTCGCCGATGTCGTTCGCGACCGCCAGCGCCTGCGTGGCCGTCAGTGCCCGGGGGATGGGAGGACGCGCGCGCGGCGTTTGCAGGAGGCCCGGCGCCGGATTGGCAACCCCGCGGTGCCGGGCCAGGAAGCGGAACAGGCTGCGGACCGCCGACAGGTGGCGGGCACGGGTCGCGTTCACCGTGCCCAGGGCGGCCTCATGCGCGAGCCAGGCCCGCAGGTCCGCAAGGCCCAGCGCCTCCAGGTCGGCCAGCCACGGTTCCCGGCCCAGATGGCCCGTCAGGAACGCCAGGAACGCGCCGAGGTCACGTCCATAGGCGGCGATAGTGAGCGGTGAGGCCTGCCGCGCCCGCGTCAGCCAGTCGAGGAACCCGGCCACCGAGGCGGATGCAGGCTCGGCCCCCGGCTCGATCAACGTCATGCCCGCGCCACCGCCACCGCGATGGCCTGGCCCAGGAAGGCCAGCACCGGCGTCGCGGCCCCGGCCAGCGCCCGGCCGTCCCGGCAGGCCAGCGCCAACAGGGCCGGGGCGTCCGGCAGCGGCACCCGCACCAGCGCCTCCCGCCCGGCCAACGCCGCCGCCTCCCCATGCAGCAGGGGCGTGCGGACAGCGTCCCGCACCACGGCGCGGCGGCGCCCGAGCGTCGCGGCCACCGTGCCAGGCGGCACCCGCGTGGCACCTGGGATGGCATCCGGCCCATGGCGCTGGCCCAGCTCGGCGCACAGCCGGACGCCATCCAGCCAGAGCAGGCCCGGCAGGTCATGCTGCAGGCACCACGCCAGGTCCTGCGCCCCCATGACCGCCAGCACGGCGCCCTGCACCCGCTCGGCGAAGCTGTCCGCCGCCCGGCGTTCCTCCATCGCGTGCGCCAGCGCCGCGGCGCCGGCCCGGGCACGGTCCAGCATGGCCGCCATATGATCGGCCATGCGCTCGCCGTGCACGCGGACCGGCGGGTGCAGCGCGGCGTACAGGTCGGGATTGGCCGCGAGCCAGCCGGGATTGGCGCGCAGGAACGCCGCGACGGTGGCCGCGTCCGTCCCCCCGGCCTTGGCCGGCGCAGGTTGCATTCCGGTGCGCGGTTCCTCATCTCGCAAAGTGTTCACTCTCCGTTCATCCGCCGGCCGAACCCGGCCGGCATCGTGAAAATTGGGCACATGCGAGCCAGCCGGCGCAAGATCGAGCATGACGTCCTCATGCCGGACCACCCCATACTACTCCCTGCCGCTTCGGCCCGGAAGCGCATTGCCGTGCTGCTGCCGCGCCCGTTCCAGGGCACGTTCGACTATGCGGTGCCCGACGAGCTTGACCCGCGGCCCGGCGACGTCGTGCTGGTGCCGCTCAACCGGCGGGAGGAGGTCGGCGTGGTCTGGGACGCGCCGGCGGGGCCGTCGGTCGCGGACGCCAAGCTGAAGCCGGTGACGGCAGTGCTCGACACCGCGCCGATGCCCCCGGCGCTCCGCCGCTTCATCGACTGGGTGGCCGGCTACACCCTCGCCTCGCCCGGCGAGGTGCTGGCCATGGCGCTGCGAGTCAACGCATTGCAGCCGGAAACGCCGGCGGCCGGGTGGCGCATCGCGGGCGCTGCGGCCGACAAGCCGCTGACGGAGGCGCGGGCGCGCGTGTCGGCGTGGCTTGCGGACGGCGCGCCGCAGACGACCAGCGCCATCGC
>CAXSHI010000331.1:0-3980 GCA_964236755.1 uncultured Acetobacteraceae bacterium | reverse complement strand
CAAGATCCTGCATCTGCTGGACGACCTGCGGCAGGAAACCAAGGCATCCCTGTTGCTGATCACCCATGACCTCGGCGTGGTCGCGGCGATGGCCGACGATGTCGCGGTCATGTATTCCGGCCGCATAGTGGAGCAGGCCGACGTGGACACCCTGTTCCATGCGCCGCTGCATCCGTACACCAGGGCGCTGCTGTCTTGCGCAATCAACCTGGAGGACGACCGGCACAGCGCGCTGGAGCCGATTGCCGGCGCCCCGCCCGACCCGCGCCGACGCCCATCCGGATGCCCGTTCCATCCCCGCTGTCCCGATGCGGTCCCGGAGTGCCGGCGCATTGATCCGCCTCTCGAGGCGGTATCCAGGCAACAGTCCGTCGCCTGTATCGTGGCGCAGAGGGCGATGGCGGATGCCTGAAGCGATGCTCGAACTGCACGACGTCAGCAAAGGCTACGCCGCACGGCGCGGACATGGGAATATGCTGCGCGCGGTGGCCGGCGCAAGCTTCAAGCTGGCAGCCGGCGAAACGCTGGGTCTGGTTGGCGAGAGCGGGTGCGGCAAGTCCACCCTGGCCCGGCTCGCGCTGCGCTTGATCGAGCCGGATGCGGGCACGGTGCGCGTCGCCGGGCAGGACTTCACCGGCTGTTCCGCCGCGGAAACGCGCCATCTGCGCCGGCGGGTGCAGATCGTGTTCCAGGACGCGCTGTCCTCGCTCAACCCCCGGATGTCCGTCGCCGTCAACGTGGCCGAGCCGATGCGGTTGCAGGGCATCGGCTCTGAGCGGGAACGGCGGTCGGCGGCGCTCGAGCTGCTCGAACTGGTCGGGTTGCGGCCGGAGCACGCCGACCGCTACCCGCATGAGTTCTCCGGCGGCCAGGCCCAGCGCGTCGCCATCGCCCGCGCATTGATCCTCCGGCCCGACGTCATCGTCTTCGACGAGGCGGTGTCCGCGCTCGACGTGTCCATCCGCGCGCAAATCCTGCGGCTGATCCTTGATCTGCAGCAGCGGTTCGGACTCGCTTACCTATTCATCTCGCACGATCTCGGGGTCGTGAAACGTATCGCCGACCGGATTGCCGTCATGTATCTCGGGCGCATCGTCGAATTGGGGGCAGCGGCGGCAATCTATCGCGCGCCGCTCCATCCCTACACGGAGGCGTTGCTCGCCGCGATCCCGATCCCCGATCCCCGCCGCATGCGTGTCCGCCAGCTCGGGGTGGTCCAGGGCGAGGCCGCGAGCCCGCTTGATGCGGCGGCGGGCTGTTCCTTCCGCTTCCGATGCCCGCATCGCATGGCGGCCTGCGATCAGGTCACGCCCGAGTTGCTGCCGGCGCCGGGGTGGCACGAGGTTGCCTGCTTCCTGCACGTCCCGCCACCCTCACCCTGAATGGAGCGCCTCCATGACAGCCAAGATCGTCGTCACCGGTTTCGAGCCGTGGGAGCATGGCACGGAAAACCCGACGCTGGAGGTGCTTGACCGGCTGGAGCGTTCCAACGAGGTCGAAGGGGAGCTGAGCACTGTGCGCCTGCCGGTGGACAGCTCCCGCCTCGCCGGCATCGTCGAGGAAACGCTCGACCGTGTGCGGCCCGACTTGTGGATCAGCCTCGGGCTTGCGCCGGGCTCGTCGGTCATCGCCGTCGAGCGGATTGGGGCCAACGTGCTGGATTTCCCCGTGCCGGACAATGTCGGGCATCAGCCCGGCGGCGAGCCTGTCTTCGCGGATGGCCCGGCTGCCTATTTCGCCACCCTGCCGGTCAAGGCGATTGCGTTCGGCCTGCGTGCCAGCGGCATCCCGGCCAAGATCTCCAACAGCGCTTCGACCTATGGCTGCAATCAGATGATGTATACGACCCTGCATCTGATCGCGCGTCAGGGACTTCCGACGCGGGCAGGGTTCATACACGTTCCCGCCTCGCCGTCCTTGGCAGCCCAGCAGGCTTATCCGCAAGTCGAGATGCCCTCAATGTGCGTTGAGATGACGACGCTTGCAGTGCAGAGGGCGATCACGCTGGCACTGCAGAACAAAACCGATCTGCAGGAACCGGCCTTCAACTACTGACTTCGTCATCTACATTGGGATTGCCTCGCCTTAGTGGTTGAGAGCATTCAAAATCGTGGGGGGTGATCACGCTGCGGCTGCCGTCGCCTTGTGATCATCGTTGGCGGGCCGGAAGCCGGGGTGGCGGGAGCGGAAGGCGTCCTCGAGCGTGTCGTTCAGCACCGCCGTGCGCACGTTGAGGAAGGGCTGCACCGTGGCCCGGTTCCAGCGCATCTGCTGCTTCTTGTTCATGCGCTTGGCGATGATCTCGCCCACCGCACTCTCCACGAACCCGGTTGAGATCGGCTCGCCACGCCGACGCCGGGCAGCGTAGTGCACCAGCGCATCCTCGTTGCGCTCGAGGTAGCTCAGCAGCTCGCTTGCGCCTTGCTGAAGGCGGCCGATGCCGGCCACCTCACGCAGCGGCTTGCGCTCCGTCCAGCGGCACAGGGCGGCGAGCTTGCGCCGGCACCCTGCCCAGCGCCCGTGCCACAAGCGCGACTTCATACGCTCCAGGCCGCGAACCGCCTTGTCCGCAAGGTGGGTGTCGACCGGGCCTGCGCCGAGGCCGCGGGCGGCCTGCAGCGCGTGCTCGAAGCGCACGGCCGCGTGCCACCAGTCCAGCACGATCGTGGCGCCCGGCAGCGCCTCGCGCTGCAGCCGCCACAGCCCGGCGTCACCGTCGCATAGCACGGTCGCCGGCGTATCCGCGTGCACTCCGGCCGCGGCGAGCGCCTGCCGGAACGCCTCGGCCGAGACCGCCTGGCCGTTGCGGGCGAAGGCGAAGCGGTGCTGGGCACCATCGGCACGGATGACCTTGCCCGCGACCACCTCGAAGTGCCGCTCGTCCCGCCGGTGCCGGCTGCGCACATAGCCGCCATCCAGCCCAACCACGACGGGGTCCGCCGCCTGCGCCGGCGGATGCTTCGCGGTCTCGCCGAGACGCTGGTGGACGACATCCTGACCCACGCGCAGCGTCCTGTTCCGGACCGTGCCCGTGTTCTGCGCCTCACCCATCGGCAGCAGCTCGGACAGCAAGGTCACGACCTTGCCGAAGGGCGGCAGCGCCGCATATCGGGCCGTCACGTAGGCCAGCTCAGCTGCGACCGCGTCGTTGCCGAGGTCCAGGGCGGCAAAGCTCTTCGCCCCGCCCTCAATCACATTCTGACAGGGGCAGACGAGCAGCCGGCGGACCCGGACCGGCACGTCGCCGAACAAGGAGCGAAACCTCGCCCCATAATGGCCCTTGCTGGCCAGCACGCGCCCGCACGAGCGACAGCGCTCGCCCACCACGGCCACCTGAGCCGGCACGATCTCAGCCTGCAGCGCTGCCGTAAGTTGCTTCGTCTCGGCAAGCCGAAGCCCAAGCTCGGCCAAGCCGGCCTGCTCGCCGCGCTCGATGGGGGCAACCTCGGTTTCCGTCATCACCCCAGGCCGCAGCTCTGCAACCAGCTTCAGCCGCCACACCAACTTCGGCACCAGCCCACCCTCGTCCCGTGAGCCCGTAACCTAACCCGACCCGATCAGCACCCCACGATTTTGAATGCTCCCGCCTGCACCCAGCGGAACAACGTGGTGTGGTCGACCGCGACGCCTCAATCCGCCAGCATCGCCGCGAGGTCGCGATAGCTGATCGGAAAGGCCAGATACCAGCGCAGCGCCCACAGGACTCGCCCGTCTGTCAAATTCCTGGCGAGCTTCTATCCCAACCGTGGCCGATCCGCCATTTGCAACAGAACCAGATACATCAACGTGTGCTATGCCGTGCGTAGCAAGCCGAGCGACTGTAGATAAACCATCATCCGGCTTCCAGCAGGTCCTCCGGCGACCTCGGCGACCTCGGCAGCGTCGTCATTCCCGAGGCTGTGGGCTCCTTGCAGGGGGAAGGACTTGGCTGCCCCGCGAGGGCGCACCAAGGAAAGCCATCGCGTCAGCGCCGGACAGCG
>CAXSHI010000330.1:0-3986 GCA_964236755.1 uncultured Acetobacteraceae bacterium | reverse complement strand
CAGCCGCCTTTCGGAGGAGGGCGCGGCCATCCGCGCGTTCGACCCGGTCGGCATGGCCGCCGCCGGGCTGGACTACCGCGGCATTGGGCGGATGCCGGGCAGGCCCCGGCCGTGATGCGGCCGGCGCAGGCAATCCCTTTCGGGGATACGCCGGACCGGCCCCGTTCGCCACCCCATGCCGCGCACCCTTAAGCCCCGCACGGTGGGAGCGCCCGCGGCCGCCGACGTGAGCGTGATCGTTCCGGCCTACAACGCCGAGACGACGCTTGCCGCCGCCTTGCGGAGCGTCCTGCAGCAGTCCGTCCCACCGCTGGAAATCCTGGTGGTGGACGACGGGTCGAGCGACGGCACGGCCGACGTGGCCCGGCGGTTCAGCCCGGAGGTCCGCCTAGTCCAACAGCGCAACGGCGGCCCGGGCGCCGCCCGCAACGCCGGCATCCGCGCGACGCGCGGCGCCTGGATCGGCCTTCTGGACGCCGATGACACCTGGCTGCCGACCAAGCTTGAGCGCCAGCTCGCGCTCGACGACGACCGGCGCATCGGCGTCATCGCCTGCCTGTCCGACAAGCCCGGCCAGGCCTGCCCGCCCGAGATCGGCTTCGACCAGCTCTGGGTCAGCAACCTACTGGTGAACAGCACGGTGCTGCTGCGCCGGGCCGCCTGGGAAGCGGTCGGCGCTTACGACGAGGCCCGTGCGCTGATCTCGGTCGAGGACTACAACCTTTGGCTCCGCATCGCCGCCGCCGGTTGGCGCATCCTGACCCGGCAGGAGGTCCTGGCGCGCTACACCCGCGGCGTCGGCATCAGCAGCAACACGCGCCGCCTGCTCGACGCCTCCTTGTTCAACATCGACCAGATCGAGCGCGCCCTGCACCTGCCCGCGGCCAAGGCGCAAGCCCGGCGAGTCGCGGCGCTCGACCAATCCGCCGGTGCCGCGCTGCATGAGCGGGACATGCCGCTGGCGCGCGAGCTGGGGCTGCGCCTGGCGCGGACGGACCCGACCCCGGCGCGTCTGGCCCGCCTCGCCGTCTCCTACCTGCCCAGCCCCCTGCTCGACGTGAAGCGGCGGGTCAGCCAGACGTTCGCCCGAACCGGGCCGTCCCAGCTGTTCGGCCAGCCCGTCGTGCCCGCCGATCCCGGCCTGCAACGGCCCGTGCTGCTGGTGATCGTCGATACCGAGGAGGAGTTCGACTGGTCCGTGGTCCCGCCGCCGACCAGCGGCATCCAGGCCATGCGCCGACAGGTGCTGGCGCAGCGCATCTTCGAGCGGTTTGGCTGCGTGCCGACCTACGCCGTCGATTACCCCGTGGCCGCGCAGCGCGACGGCTACGCCCCGCTCTTAGAATTCCTGCAATCCGGCGCCTGCGGCATCGGCACGCAGCTGCACCCCTGGCTCAACCCGCCCATCGAGGAGGAGATGTGCGAGCGCAACTCCTATCCCGGCAACCTGCCCAAGCGGCTGGAGGCGGCGAAGCTGCGCGTGCTGACGGATGTGATCGAGGCCAACCTGGGCGTCCGGCCGACGCTTTACCGGTCGGGCCGCTACGGGCTTGGCCCGAACACGCCGGGCCTGCTGGCCGCGATGGGCTACCGCATCGACTGCAGCGTGCGCCCGTACTTCCGGGGCGACGGCAGCGGCGGGCCGGACTACCGGGACGCCCATGCCCACCCGTTCTGGCTCGATGCCGAGCAGACCGTGCTCGAACTGCCCGTCACGGTCGGGGTGACCGGGGCGCTGGCCGGCTTCCCGGGGCTGCTGGGGCCGGCGGGCGCCCCGCTGCTGCGCCCGTTGCGGCTTGGCGGCATCCTGGCGCGGAGCCGGCTGCTCGACCGCATCCAGCTGACGCCGGAGGGCACCCGGCTCGCCGAGGCGCAGCGGCTGACCCGGGCGATGCTGGCCCAGGGCCATCTCCTGTTCGTGGTCGGCTATCACAGCCCGTCCTTGCAGCCGGGCTGCACGCCCTTTGTCCGCACCGACGCCGACCTGCGGCGCATGCTGGCCTGGCTGGAGGGCTACCTCGAGTTCTTCCTGGGCGAGGTCGGCGGCAAGATGGGCACGCCAGATGAGGTGTTCGACGCGGCCGTCCGAGCCCGCGGCCGTCCGGTCGCGCAGGCCGTCCACGCATGAGCGGCAGCATCCTGGCCCGGACGGCGCTCAGCGCCGGCTGGGTGATCGGCTGGCGGATGGCGACCCGCGTGCTCGGCCTGCTCAGCACGCTGATCCTGGTGCGGCTGCTGCTGCCGGAGGATTTCGGCGTGGTGGCGCTCGGCGCCGCCTTCGCCCAGGCGGTCGATGCCATGTCGGCGCTCGGCACCGACGACGCCCTGATCCGGGAGCGCGAGCCGACGCGGGCCATGTACGACACGGCGTTCACGATGAACGCCCTGCGCGGCGTGCTCACGGGCCTGGTAGTCGCCGGGGGCGCGTGGCCCACCGCGGCGTTCTTCGGCGAGCCGCGGCTCCGGACGCTGCTGCTGGCCCTGGCGGCGCTTTCGGTCATCGACGGCTGGCTGAACATCGGCACCGTGGATTTCCGCCGCGACTTCCAGTTTCACAAGGAATTCCTGCTCAACATCCTGCCGCGCGTGCTCAGCGTCGCCGTGACCGTCGCCGCCGCGGCGCTGTTCCGCTCCTACTGGGCGCTGATCGCCGGCCAGGCGGCGTTCCGCATCGTCCGAGTGGCCGCGTCGTACCGGATGCACCCGTTTCGCCCGCGCGTCTCGCTCGCGGCCTGGCGCGGGCTGACGCTGTTCTCGGCCTGGACCTGGGTGCTGGCCGTCACGCAGATGATGCAGGCGCGGGTCGATGCCTTCGTCATCGGGCGCTGGCTCGGCCCGGGCGGCGTCGGCGCCTACGCGCTGGGCATCGAGATCGCCTCCTTGCCCACGACCGAGATCGTGGACCCGCTCGGCCGCGCCGCCTATTCCGGCTTCAGCGCGACCCGGCGCGAGGGCGGCACCCGCGCGCTGTTCAACCGGCTGGTCGCCCACTCGGTGCTGGTCACCTGGCCGGCTGGGCTGGGCCTGTCGATGGTCGCGGACCCGCTGGTGCGCGTGGCGCTGGGGGAACGCTGGCTGCCGGTGGTGCCCATCATCCAGGTGCTCAGCCTCGCCTGCGGCTTCGCGACCTTCGGCAACCTGGCGTTCATGCTGCTGCGCACCCACGGCTACCTCGCCACCACCTGCGCCGTCGTCCTCCTGGGTTTGCTGGCGAAGGTCGTGCTGATCGGCGCGCTGCTGCGTTTTCATGGCCTGCCGGGCGCGGCCACGGGCGCCGCCATCGCTATCGTGCTCGAAAGCTCGATGCTGCTGGCCGTCGTGGTCGTGACCCAGCGCATGCCGCTCGGCCCCTTGCTCGCGCGCTGCTGGCGCGCCGCCGCCGCCTGCGCCGCCATGGCCGGGATGCTGTCGGGGGCGGGCCTCGCTTGGACGGGCTGGAGCGAGCCGTTCGGCGCTTCGGTGCTGCGGCTGCTCGGCTCGGCCGCCTTGGGCGCCCTCGCCTACGTCGCAACGCTCGGGGCGCTGTGGGCGGCGCAGGGCCGGCCGGAGGGCGCTGAGGCCGACATGCTCGGCACGCTCGGCCGCCTGCTGCGCACGGCCCGGCGCAAGATGGCCCCCGGCTGAACCGGTGCTGAACCGTCTCCGCCGCCTGCCGGCCAAGGCCGCGGCCCACCTGCGCCTGCTCCGCCATGACCCGGAGGCGTTCGGCCGCAACCTGCTGCAGTTCACCGATCCCGCCCGGTTCGAGGACCGGCTGATCGACGTCCTGCACCAGCCGCCGCTGCACGTGCGGGTGGAGGCCGGCACGCCCCCGGCGCTCAACGTGCTGCAGCCGATCCTTGCCCCCAACGCCATGACAGGCGGGCCGAACACCATCGTGCTGCTGGCGGCGCTCGCGGCAGAGGCGGGCGTCCCGGTGCGGATCGTCACCAGCCGGGCCGGGCACCGGACCGACCCGGCGTGGTTCGCCGGCCACGTGGCGAGCC
>CAXSHI010000329.1:0-4013 GCA_964236755.1 uncultured Acetobacteraceae bacterium | reverse complement strand
CCATGGTCGAACGGGCGCACCAGCAGCGGCGCCGCCGTGTTGTCCATGATCAGCGGAATGCCGAACCGCCGGCCGACGGCGGCGACCTCGCCGATCGGGAACACCTCCAGCTTCGGGTTCGGCAGCGTTTCGGCGTAGTAGGCCCGGGTGCGGTCGTCAGTCGCGCGGGCAAACGCCTCGGGGTCGGCCGGATCGACGAAGCGGACCTCGATCCCCTGGTCGCGCAGCGTGTTGGCGAACAGGTTCCAGGTGCCGCCGTACAGGTTGGTCGAGCTGACGATGTTGTCGCCGACCCGCGCCAGGTTCTGCACCGCAAGCGCCGATGCCGCCTGCCCGGACGACACCGCAAGCGCCGCGGCGCCCCCCTCCAGTGCCGCGACCCGCTTTTCCAGCACGTCCGCGGTCGGGTTCATGATCCGCGTGTAGATGTTGCCGAGCTGCTTCAGCGCGAACAGGTCGGCGGCGTGCTCGGCATTGTCGAACTGGAAACTGGTGGTCTGATAGATCGGCACCGCAACCGCGTTGGTGGCGGGATCATGGCGCCAGCCGGCGTGCAGGGCCAGGGTCTCGGGATGCTTCGAGTTCATCGCGGCGGTTCCTCATCAGTGATTTCCCCCATGATAGCCGTCGAGTCGCCCGGCACGGAAGCGCGAACCCGGGATGCGGCCCCGCGTTGGAAGCGGCATACAGGAGACGCGACCATGGACGCAGAAACAATCAAGCTCGCCGCCGCGGACGTCGAGGCGACGCCGTTCCTGATCCCCGGGGCGGAGGGTGAGTTCCGCATCCAAATCTTGAACGAGGACCAGGCCCGCGGGGTGGTGACCACCATCGTCCACCTGCCGCCCGGCGGACGCATCCCGGCGCACAAGCATCAGGCCGGCGCCGAGATGCATTATGTGCTCGAAGGCGACCTGACCGAGGCTGGGCAGGAACTGGGCGCGGGTGGCTTCCTGACGCATGCGGCGGGCCAGGTGCACGGCCCGCATGAAAGCCGAGGCGGCGCCAAGGTGCTGACTGTGCAGCAATGGCAGTCGAAGGATGGCAGCTTCGATTTCGAGCCGGCCTGAACTCATGGACCAGCCGTTTCCCGAGCTTCCCGCCGGCGCTTTCGAGAAGGCCGACCCATCGCCAGACACGCGGTTCTACGCCCAGGCCAGGTTGGTCACGCATATCGACGATGCCGCCATCGGCGCGGTGACGGCACTTTATCGCGAAGTGCTGCCGGCTGGAGGCGTCGTCCTCGACCTCATGTCCAGTTGGGTCAGCCACTTGCCGGCCGATGTCGCCTATGCCGAGGTGATCGGCCATGGCATGAACGCGAGCGAGTTGGCCGCGAACACCCGGCTGAACCGGCGGTTTACCCAGGATCTCAATGCCAACCCTCTGCTGCCTCTGCCGCCGGCAAGTGCCGATGCCGCCTGCATGTGCGTGTCGGTCCAGTACTTGCAGCGCCCAGCAGAGGTTTTCGCGCACCTCGCCAGCGTGTTGCGCCCTGGAGCGCCGATGGTGGTCACCTTTTCAAACCGCTGCTTTCCAACCAAGGCGGTGGCAGTCTGGCAGGCGTTGGACGGCCCGGACCAGTGTCGCCTGGTTGAGTTGTATCTGAGACGCGCCGGGTTCGCGTCGGCCGAAAGCCGCACGCTAAGGGACGGCCGTCGCGGCGATCCGCTGTGGGCGGTGATCGGACGCACCGCTGCTTGAGGGTGGTGGGCGCCGTTGGGTTCGAACCAACGACCCGCTGATTAAGAGTCAGCTGCTCTACCAACTGAGCTAGGCGCCCGCTGTAGCCGGCTATAGCAGCGTCGCCACTCCTTGCAAAGCCACTCCCGTATGACGGCTTGCATCGCAATGCAGCCCCGTGTTTGCTGCAGTGCCGGCATCATCGTGCCGGCATTCAAGGAGATATGGTGGCGTACGCTCTGCAACAGCTCATCAATGGCGTCACATTGGGCATGATCTATGGATTGATCGCGGTCGGATACACGATGGTGTACGGCATCATCGGCATGATCAATTTCGCGCATGGCGACGTGTTCATGATTGGGGCTTTTCTGTCGCTCATCTCGCTGACCCTGCTCTCCGCCTTGGGCGTGTCCTCTGTCCCGCTTGCGCTTGCTCTTACGCTCGTGTTCGCCGCCGGCATTGCCGCGCTATATGGCTGGACAATTGAACGGGTGGCTTACCGACCGTTGCGCGGCAGCTTCCGCCTGGCTCCGCTGATCAGCGCCATCGGCATGTCGATTGTGCTGCAGAACTTCGCCCAGGTCAGCCAAGGCGCGCGAGTCAAGCCGATCGCCCCGTTGATACCGGGCGGCATCCAATTGATGAACGTCGATGGGTTCGCGGTGCAGCTGTCCTGGATGCAGATGGTGATCGTCGTCACGACCCTGGCTGTGCTTGGCGTGTTCACCTATCTGGTCTCCGCAACGCCGCTTGGCCGCTCGATGCGGGCCTGCGAGCAGGACCAGAAGATGGCGGGCCTGTTGGGCATCGACACCGACCGAACCATCAGCCTCACCTTCGTCATCGGCGCGGCGCTTGCGGCCGTGGCCGGGTTGATGTTCCTGCTGTATTACGGCGTGATCGACTTCTTCATCGGATTCGTGGCGGGGGTGAAGGCGTTCACCGCCGCCGTGCTGGGCGGCATCGGCTCTCTGCCCGGCGCCGTGCTGGGCGGCCTCGCCATCGGCCTGATCGAGACGTTCTGGTCCGCCTACTTCAGCGTGCAGTACAAGGACGTGGCAGCGTTCAGCATCCTGGTCATCGTGCTGATCTTTCTGCCGACCGGCCTGCTGGGCCGTACGGACGTTGAAAAGGTATGAACGCCAATCTGAGGGACGCCGGCCTCTCGGCGCTGGTGGCGCTGGGCTTATTCGGGCCGATGATCGGGCTGAAGACAGAATCTGGGGCCACAGGCCTGTTCCTCGTGCCTCGGCCTTTGGCGCTTGCCGCCGCGGTGGCGGCCGTGTTCTTCGGCCGGCTGCTTTTGCTGTCCTGGCGCGGACGACGGCCCGGCGGCTATCAGGCGAACCGCAAGCTCGCCGAGACCCTGAAGCGGTCGGGCCGGTTCCTGACGCCGGCGCTGCTGACGCTGGCCGTCGTGCTGCCGTTCATCACCGGCCGCTACGGCATCGACCTCGGCATCCTCGTGCTGACCTACGTGATGCTCGGCTGGGGACTGAACATCGTCGTTGGATTGGCCGGGCTGCTCGACCTCGGTTATGTCGCGTTCTACGCGGTCGGCGCCTACTCCTTCGCGCTGCTGTCACAGACGTTCGGCCTGGGGTTCTGGACCTGCCTGCCGCTGGCTGGGCTGTTCGCGGCGACCTGGGGCGTCATGCTGGGCTTTCCCGTTCTGCGGCTGCGCGGCGACTACCTCGCCATCGTGACGCTCGCGTTCGGCGAGATCATCCGCATCGTCCTGCTGAATGCCGCCAGCATCACCGGCGGGCCGAACGGCATCGCTGGTATCCCGCGCCCGACGCTGTTCGGCTTGCAGTTCTCCGCCGCGGGCGGGCCGGGCACGTTCACGGGTTTTCTCGAAAGCCACGGGTTCCCGATCGAGTACAGCCCAACACAGCGCGTCGCCTTTCTGTATTACGTGATCCTGGGTTTGGCGCTGCTGACCAACTGGGTCACTCTCCGGCTCCGCCGCGTTGCCCTCGGCCGCGCCTGGGAGGCGTTGCGCGAGGACGAGGTTGCCTGCCGCTCGCTCGGCATCAACGTTACCGTTACCAAGTTGACGGCATTCGCTATCGGCGCGGGTTTTGGCGGCTTCGCCGGCGCGTTTTTCGCCACCCGCAACGCTTTCATCAGCCCGGAAAGCTTCACCTTCATCGAGAGCGCCATTGTGCTCGCCATTGTCGTGCTCGGGGGCTTGGGCAGCCAGCTTGGCACGGCGCTCGCGGCCATCGTGATGATCGGCGGCTTCGAGGTGTTCCGCGATTTGGCCGAATACCGCATGCTGCTGTTCGGCACGGCGCTGGTGCTGATCATGGTGCTGCGCCCGC
>CAXSHI010000328.1:0-4014 GCA_964236755.1 uncultured Acetobacteraceae bacterium | reverse complement strand
GTCGCGCGCCAACACCATCGTCTGCCCCGGCGGCAAGATGCCGCTGGCGATGCAGCTGATCTTCACGCCGATGATCCTGCAGCTCATGGACCGCAAAAAGCGGCTGTAAACTATCAGGGAGAACAAACGTGGCATTGGTTTCGATGCGGCAGTTGCTGGACCACGCGGCGGAGCATCAGTACGGCATCCCCGCCTTCAACGTGAACAACATGGAGCAGGTGCAGGCCATCATGCAGGCGGCGCACGAGTGCGACAGCCCGGTGATCCTGCAAGGCTCGGCCGGTGCCCGGAAATACGCGGGCGAGCCGTTCCTGCGCCACTTGCTCGAGGCCGCAGTCGAAAGCTGGCCGCACATCCCGGTCGTCATGCACCAGGACCACGGCGGCAGCCCGGCCGTCTGCCAACGCTCCATCCGCTCCGGCTTCACCAGCGTGATGATGGACGGCTCGCTGCATGAGGACATGAAGACGCCGGCCGACTACGCCTACAACGTGCAGACGACGCAGCGCGTGGTGGAGATGGCGCACGCGGTCGGCGTGTCCGTCGAGGGCGAGCTGGGCGTGCTCGGGTCGCTTGAGACGGGGGAGGCAGGCGAGGAGGACGGGTCCGGGGCCGAAGGAAAGATGTCGCACGACCAATTGCTGACCGACCCGGAGCAGGCGGCGGAGTTCGTGCGGGACACCGGGGTGGACGCGCTCGCCATCGCCATCGGCACCAGCCACGGCGCCTACAAGTTCTCGCGCAAGCCGACCGGCGACATTCTGGCCATCGGTCGCATCAAGGAGATCCACGCCCGCATCCCGGACACGCATCTGGTGATGCACGGCTCGTCCTCGGTGCCGCAGGAGTGGCTGGACGTGATCCGCGAGCATGGCGGGCAGATCAAGGAAACCTACGGCGTGCCGGTGGCGGAAATCCAGGAGGGCATCCGGCATGGCGTGCGGAAGGTGAACATCGACACCGACGTGCGCCTGGTGATGACCGGGGCGATGCGCCGGCTGATGGCGCAGAAGCCGGACGAGTTCGACCCGCGCAAGTTCTTCGCCGCCGCGGTGACGGCCACGCGGGGATTGTGCAAGGAGCGGTTCGAGGCGTTCGGCTGCGCCGGGCACGCGGGCCGCATCAAGCCGGTGCCGCTCGACCGGATGAGCGAGCTGTATGCCAAGGGGAGCCTGCGCCCGGCGGTGCACTAGAGCAACATACGACCAATCTGCCCTTTTGGTCGAATGAGGCTGCTCGCCAAAACAGAAAGCCCTAACCTGCCGAGAACCCGCCATCGACCTCCAGGCACGCGCCGTTGACCATCGCGGCGTCGTCGCCCAGCAGGAAGCAGACGGTGCGCGCCACCTCCTCCGGCTCGACGAAGCGGCCGAGCGGGATGCGGGCCAGCATCGGCGCGGAACGGGCCGGGTCCGACCAGGCGCGCTGCGCCATGGGAGTCAGCGTGACGGTCGGGTTGACGCTGTTCACCCGGATGCCGTGCGCGCCGAGTTCGATGGCCAGCACCCGGGTGAGCGCGTCGAGGCCCGCCTTGGACGCGCAGTAAGCCGCATGCAGGGCGAGGCCGCGCGAGGACGCCATGCTCGACACGTTGACGATCGCGCCCGGGCGTCCCCGCGCGATCAGGTCGGCCGCGACCACCTGGGCGAGGCGCAGCGGCGCCCAGGTGTTGACCCGCAGCACCGCATCGAACGCGGCGGCAGTCGCCTCCAGCGCCGGTTCCAGGATCGAGATGCCGGCGTTGTTGACCAGCAGGTCCAGCGGCAGCGCCGCGGCGACGGCGGCGGCGGCCTGCTCGGCGTCGCCTACGTCCGCCACGACCGTGCGGCAGCCGATCTCGGCGGCCAGGCCGTCGAGGTCCGCGGCCGTGCGCCCGAGCGCCACCACCTCCGCGCCCCGCGCCGCCAGCATCGTGGCGACGACCCGGCCGATGCCCTTGCCGGCGCCAGTCACCAGCGCGCGGCGGCCGAGGAACTGGCGGGGGTCATCCATGCCTAGCCCCTCAGCCGGTGCATGGTATCCTTCAACGCGGGGTAGAGGCCGGTGTAGAGGCCGAACAGGCGGCCATAGGTGTCCTGCGCCGCCGGGTTCGGCTGGGCGCGGGGGATCAGGTTGACCCAGCCGCCGGCGGCCTGCTCGGGCGTCACCAGCCCGACGCCGAGACCGGCGAGCAGGGCCGCGCCCAGCGCCGCCTCCACGTTCTCCGCGATGGTCTGGACGGGGTAGCCGGTGATGTCGGCGGCGACCTGCATCCACAGGTCGGAATGCGCGGCGCCACCCACGACGATCAGCGTGCCGTCGAGTGCCTGGAGGTTGCGCCGCCCGGCCTCGATGTTGTGGCGGAGGGCAAAGGTCACGCCTTCCAGCACCGCGCGATAAAGGTGGGCGCGGGTGTGAAACAGGCTGAGGCCCACGAAGGCGCCGCTGGCCCGCCCGTCCCAAACCGGGCTGCGCTCGCCCATGAGGTAGGGCAGGAACAGCACGCCGTCCGCCCCCGCGCCGATGCCCGCCGCCTCCGCGTCGAGCGTGGACAGCGGCAGCGCCGCGCCGAGCTGCTCCTGGAACCAGGACACCGACGCGCCCGCGGTGATTGCGCCGCCGAACACGTAGAGGTCCTGCAGCCCGTTGAACACGTGCGGCATGGCGATCAGGCCGTGGCGCGCGTCGGCGGTCTTGGCGATGCTGCCCCAGCACATGCTGGTGCCGATCATCGCGACGTGCTGGCCCTGCCGGGTGGCGCCTGCGGCCAGCGTCGCGACCGCGGCGTCCACGCCGCCCGCGATCACCGGCGTGCCGGCGGCGAGGCCCAGGCGCCCGGCCCACTCCGCCCGCAGCGTGCCGACCTGTGCGCTGGACTCCACCAGCCGGTCCGGCATCATCGCCCGCGGGATGCCGAGCAGGCCCAGCATCTCGTCCGACCAGGCGCGGGCGCGCATGTCATAGACGCCGCCGATGTTGCCGGCGGACGAATGGTCCACCGCCAGCTCCCCGGTCAGCGCGTGCGCGACATAGGCGTTGGGCGGCAGCAGGTGGCGCGTGCGCGCCCAGACCTCCGGGCGGTGCCGCTTCAGCCAAAGCATCTTGGTGTAGCCGTAATAGCTATCGACGCCGTTGCCGGTGATGTCGAACAGGCGGTCCTGGTCGATGGTGGCGCGCACCCACGCCACCTCCTCCTCTGCCCGGCGGTCCATCCAGATCAGGCAGGGGTGCAGCGGCTGCATCGCCTCATCCACGGGGATGCCGGAGCCGCCATACAGGCTGCTGACGCACAGCGCCGCGACCTCCCCCGGCGGCACCGCCGCGCGCTCCATGCAGCCGGCGATGCACGCGGCCACGGCGTCAAGCCACACCTGAGCGTGCTGCTCCGCCCAAAGCGGCCGGGGCGTGTCGGGCTGGTAGGGTTTCGAGTGCTGCGCGGCGATCCGGCCCGAGCCGGCGTCGATCAGCAGCGCCTTGGTGCTCTGCGTGCCGATATCGACGCCGAGGACGTATGGCATCACGCCACCGGCTTCAGCAGGACCTTGATCGAGTCGAGCGAGTTGGCGACGCGGATCGCCTCGTCCCACTCGCCGATGGCGTAGCCGTGCGTCACGATGCCCTGCGAGGTGACGAGGCCGCGGTCCAGCAGGTCGATGGCGATGGGGTAGCAGTACGGCCCCAGGTGCGAGCCGCGCACGTCCAGCTCCTTGCGGTCGCCGATGATCGACCAGTCCACCGTGGTGTCGGCGCCGAACACCGAGAACTCGACGAAGCGGCCGAGCTTGCGGATCAGGTTCAGACCTTGCACGACGCCCGCCGGCGATCCCGTTGCCTCGATGTACACGTCGCAGCCGTAGCCGCCGGTCAGCCCCTGCACGATGGCCAGCGCATCCTGCTCACGCGGGTTGATCACCACGTCGGCGCCGAAGCCGCGGGCCAGCTCCAGCCGCTCCGGCACCATGTCGATCACGACCAGCTTTTTCGGCGTCTTGAGCTTGGCGACCTGCACCATCATCAGCCCGATTGGCCCGGCGC
>CAXSHI010000327.1:0-4022 GCA_964236755.1 uncultured Acetobacteraceae bacterium | reverse complement strand
CTTCTCCGCCGTGCCGGTCTTGCCGCCGACGAAGTAGCCCGGCACGTCCGCGGGCTTGCCATAGCCGTCCGTCACCACGAGGCGCATCAGCTTGCGCACCGTGTCCGAGGTCGATGGCTGCATGACCCGGCGCTCCTCGGGCGGCGCTTCCCGCTCCAGGATGGTCGGGTGCAGCATGGTGCCGCCGTTGGCCAGCACCGCCGTGCCGCGCACCACGTGCAAGGGCGACACCGCGATGCCGTGGCCGAAGCCCACGGTGAGCGTCGCGATCTCCTTCCAGTTCGCGGCCGGCTGCACGATGGGCAGGCCCTGCTCCGGCAGCTCGATGCCGACGCGGCTGAACATGCCCATGTTCTGCAGCCAGCTGCGCTGCCGCTCCGTTCCCACCTGCTGCGCCATGTGCGCGGCGCCCAGGTTGCTGGAATAGGCGATGACCTCGGGAAAGCTGAGCACCCGGTGCTTGCCCTGGAAGTCCTGGATGGTGAAGCGGCCGATATGGATGTCGTGCGCCGCGTCGAACGAACTCCAAAGCTGCGCGGCCCCGCTGTCCAGCGCCATGGCGGCGGTCTGCAGCTTAAAGGTGCTGCCAGGCTCGTACATGCCGGTGAGCGCGCGGTTGAACCGCTGCTCGTTCGTCGCCTCGCCGGGCTTGTTGGCGTCGAAGTCCGGCAGGCTGACCATGGCGATCACCTCGCCGGTATGCACGTCCATGACGATGCCGCACGCGCCGATGGCGTGGAACTCCGCCATGGATTGCGACAGCTCGTCGCGCATCACCGCCTGCACCCGCACGTCGAGCGAAAGCCGGAGCGGCTCCGGGCTGTCGCGCAGGCGCCCGTCGAAGGCGCGCTCCACGCCCGCCACGCCGCGCGCATCGACATCGACGCCGCCCAGCACATGCGCCGCCACCCGGCCCTGCGGATAGCGGCGGCGCTCCGTCGATTGGAAATAGATCCCGGGAATGCCGAGGTTGTTGATCGCCAGGTGCTCGGCGGGCGTCAGGTTGCGGGCGAGATAGACGAACTGCTTCTCGCTGGCCAGGCGGGCGCGCACCATGTCCAGGTCGAGGCGCGGCAGCACGGCTTTCAGCTTCTGCGCGGCGTCGTCGGTGTCCATCATCTCGCGCGGGTTGGCATACAGCCCGGCGGTGGGGAGCGAGATCGCCAGGATCTCGCCGTTGCGGTCCACGACCATCGCCCGTGTGTGCGGCCCGACATCCCGCGCCGGCGGCGGCATCCCGGACGCCCCGGGTTCGACGCTGGCGGGGTCCGGAAGCTGCGCCAAGCGATCCAGGTGCTTCGATTGCATGGGGAACAGCACGGTCGCGCCCGTGAGCTTGAGGGCGACCGCGCCGAACAGCAGGACGAAGCCCAACGAGGCGATCACCAAGCGCCCGCGCGTCTTGTCCAGCGTCGTGCGCCGGGCGGCAGCGGGCGCGGGTCGCTGCAGGACCCGGCCGGCCCGGTCCTGCAGCGACCCGCGCGGACCCGGGTATGGCGCATCGCCGTGGGACGCTGGGAGCTGCATATCGGTCATGCGGGCGAACTCATCGAAGGTCAGCGTGCGCTTGCGCCGGACGCGGCGAGCGCCGATCCATAGGGCACGGGCGGCGGCAGCAGCGGCCGGGCGCCGCCCAGGACCGATGCCGAGACCATGCCCGCAGGCGGCTGGCCGTAGCCTGGGGCTGCCGGCGCTGTGGCGCCGGTACCCGGGACGTGCTGCGCCACCCGGATGGCCGAGTCGCCGGCTGACGCGTCAGGGGATGGCGGGGTCGGCCGTGGCGGCGCGGCGCTGGCCGCGTGGGCTTGCGCCGGCCGGGGCGTCGGTGCCGTGGGCGCCGGGATCGGGCTTGCGCTCACGCTGACCACCGAGGCCAGGATCGGGCGGGCCGGACTCGGCTTCGGGGCTGGCAACGGGACCGCAGGCATCGGCAAGGCGGACGCGGCCTGCTGCGGCGGGCGCGGGAGCGGCGCGCCGGGCAGCGCGGTCGGCGCGGGCTTGGCGAGCGCGACGATGGGGCGGGGCGGCATGGGAACGGCGGGCGCGGGCGGAACCAAGGCGGGCGCCGACGGAGGCCCGGGCAAGGCCGTATCCGCGGGCGCGTCCGTGTTCTCCTCGGCCGCCGCAGGGGCCGCGCCGGGCATCGTGGGCGGCGGCAGGCGGGCACCCAGCTCCGCGGCGGTCACGAACTGCCCCGGCGTCAGCGTCTTCAGCCCCAGATGCGTTTGGGAGAGCGCCGCCAGGCGGTCCGGCTCGTTCAGCAAAGCCCATTCGCCGCGCAGCACGCCGATGCGCTCGCGGGCCGCGTCGGTCGCCTTGAGGTTGCGCCCGATCTCGCGGTCCAGCATCTGCGCCTGGTGCTTGGACTGATAAAGGTACAGGCCGGAGCCGCCGGCCAGCAGCATGCAGATGCAGGTCAAGGGACGAATCATGCTGGGGTATCCCGGTCGTGTGTTGCGGCAGGGCAGGGGGTTGCGGCAAGGCGGGCCAGGGCGCGGAGCCGGGCGCTGCGGGCACGGGGGTTGGCGCGGGCCTCCTCCGGGTCCGGCCGCTCGGCGCCGCCGGTCAGCAACCGGAATTCTGGAGGCACGCGGCCCATCAGGCTGCGCGGGTCGTGGCGGGACGGCGCCGGGGCCAGCCCGGCGGCATCCTGCATGAAACGCTTCACCAGGCGGTCCTCCAGCGAGTGGAACGACACCACCACGAGCCGCCCGCCCGGCGCGAGCAGCGACGCCGCCTGCTGCAGTGCGCGCTCGACCTCGCCGAGTTCGTCGTTCACCCGGATGCGCAGCGCCTGAAAGCTGCGGGTGGCCGGGTCGATGCCGGACCGGTCGGGCGGCGCCACCCGGCGGATGATGGCAGCGAGCTGGAGCGTCGTCTCGATGGGCGCCTCGGCCCGGGCGGCGACGATGGCGCGGGCGATGCGGCGAGACAGCCGCTCCTCGCCGAACCGATACAGCGTGTCGGCCAGCTCGGCTTCGGGCAGGTTGTGCACCAGGTCCGCCGCGGTGGGGCCGGACATCGCCATGCGCATGTCGAGCGGGCCGTCGGCCCGGAAGCTGAAACCGCGGGCGGGATCGTCGATTTGGAACGACGACACGCCGAGGTCCAGCACCACGCCGTCCAGTGCACCCACGCCCTGCTCCGCCAGCAAGGCGACCATGTCGCCGAACCGGCCCTGCAGCAGGTGCAGCCGGCCGGGGTGGCGAGCGGCGAGCGCGGCGCCGCGGGCGATGGCGGCCGGGTCGCGGTCGATGGCCCACAGCGTGCAGGGCGCCGCGTCCAGGATCGCCGAGGCATAGCCGCCGCCGCCGAACGTGCCGTCCAGCAGCACGGCGCCGGACATGGGCGCGAGGTGGCGCAGCACCTGCGGCAGCATGACGGGCATGTGGCCTGAAGCGAGGGGACCCGGGGCGTGGGGCGCGTGCATCACGCATTCCCCGCCGGCAAGGTCAGCGCGCGGGTGCGGGCGGCGTTGCGCGCGTCCGCCCGGCGCCGCTCGGCAGCAGCCGGCTCCCAGATCTGGAAGGTGCGGCCCAGGCCCATGAACACCACGTTGTCAGAAAGGCCGGCATGCTGCACCAACGACTCCGGCAGCACGATCCGCCCCTCCCTGTCCGCCTCCACGCGCGTGGCGTCGGCATAGAGGGTCATCATGAGGTCGTCCTGGTCCTCGCTGAACATGTCGAGGCGGTCGAGCGGCCCGGCCAGCGTCTGGAACACTGCTTCCGGCCAGGCCTCGATGCAGGGATGCTTGTGCGATGGGCGGAGGATTAAGCTGGCCGCGCCGCCGTCCGGCCCGCGCAGATGCGCGCGGAACGCTGCCGGAACCGACACGCGGCCCTTGACGTCGAGGCGGTTCTGATGCGTGCCCAGGAAGTGGCTCATTCAGCCCGGCCCATCCTTTCCGCCTCAGAGTATGCCCGTCCTGCGGCAGGCCCGCTCCCTGCTACGCGACGCGGGCATGCATGGGATAACATGGGCTACCATGGGCAAATATGGGCGTCAAAGGTATTGGAAAA
>CAXSHI010000326.1:0-4031 GCA_964236755.1 uncultured Acetobacteraceae bacterium | reverse complement strand
ATGGTCTTGCCGGACCCGGACTCGCCCACGATGGCGGTGGTGCGCCCGCGCCGCAAGGCGAAGCTCACCCGGTCCACCAGCCGCACCTCCTCCCCGCCGATCGTCACGGTGGTGACGAGGTCCCTGACCTCCAGCACGACGTCGTCGCCGTCCATGAACCTAGCGCCCCCTGGAGCGCGGATCGAGCGCGTCGCGCAGGCCGTCGCCGAGGAAGCTGAAGGCGAGCGAAACCGCCACGATTACGAGGCCGGGCAGAACGGTCGCGTGCGGCGCCCGGCGGAGCACGATGCGGCCCTCCGACACCATCGCGCCCCAGTCCGACGCGGGCGGCTGCACGCCGAGGCCAAGGAAGCTGAGGCCGGAGCCTACGACGATCATAAGTCCGATCAGGGTAGTGGCATAGACCAGCAGCGGAGGCAGCACACCCGGCGTCACATAGCGCAGCAGCAGCGCCGTGCGGGTGGCGCCGGCAGCGCGTGCCGCTTCGATGAAGGGCATCGCGACCACGGACAGCGTCGCAGTTCGCGCCAGCCTTCCGACATAGGGGATCAGCACCACGGTGATCGAGATGACCTCGGTCCAAAGGCCGGGCCGCAAGACTCCGGCGATGGCGATGGCGAGCAGCACCATCGGAAAGGCGAACAACACGTCCAGCGTGCGCATGATCACTTGGTCAGTCCATCCGCCTGCGGTTCCCGCCAGGAGTCCGAGTGCCAGCCCTGCCGTGCTGGCCAGCGCCACCGGCACGATGCCGACGACGAGGGAGACGCGCCCGCCCCAGAGCAGCCGCGACAGCATGTCACGCCCCTGCGCATCGGTGCCGAGCAGGTGGCCTGCCGTAAGCGGCGGAGCATAGCGCAGGAGGTTGTCGGCCGCGGCTGGATCATACGGGCTGAGCAGCGGCGCCAACAGCGCCGCACCGGCGATGAGGAGGAGGATGACAGCGGCGACGAAGGCGGTCCGGTCGCGTGCGAACGCGGCGATGCGCCAGCCCCGCCCGGAGGCAAGCGGAATCGCGGACGTAACAGGGGCGGCGCCGGATAGGCTATCCTCGCGCATTCCGGCATGGGCCGTGTCGGGCGGCATGGTCAGGCCTCCTTCAGTCGTGGGTCGAGGGCAGCGTTCACGAGATCCACGAGGATGTTCACGATCACGAACAGCAGCGCAATCAGCAGGGTCGCTGCCTGCACGACCGGGGTGTCGCGAGCGGTGATCGAGTCATAAAGCAAGGAGCCGAGACCCGGCCACGCGAACACCACCTCGGAGAACAGCGCGCCGCCGAGCAGGTAGCCGAGCTGCAGGCCGGTGATCGTCATGATCGGCGGCAAGGCGTTCAGGATGACGTGCCGGCGAAGCAGCGCCATGCGCCCCAGCCCCTTGGCGCGGGCGACACGCACGTGCGGGCGGCCCATCGCCTCCAGCACCGAGGAACGCACCAGGCGCGTGATGATGGCCGCCGGCCCGAGCGCCGTGGTGACAGTCGGCAGCACCAGGTGACGCGTCACGTCCAATACCCCGCCGTCTCCGGCCATGTCGGTCATCCCGGACACCGGAAGCCAGTGCAGGCGCAGGGCGAAGAACAGCACCAGCACCAGCCCGAGCCAGAACGGCGGCGTGCTGCCGAGCAGCAAGGTTAAGCCCGTCATCACCCGGTCCAGCACCGAGCGCGTCCGCAGCGCCGCGACCAGCCCAGCGCTGTAGCCGATCACCATAGCCAACGCGAGGCTGGCTGCGGTGAGCAGCAGAGTGTTGAGGAAACGCGGAAGGATCAGCGCGGCGACCGGGCGAGTGGTGGCGATGGAGGTGCCGAAATCACCTTGCGCCACCTGTGCCACCCATCGGGCATATTGCACCGGAACCGGCTGATCCAGTCCCAACGTGACGCGCAGCGCCACCCGGTCGGCCTCTGTCGCCTGCGGTCCGAGCAGTGTCGTCGTCACATCGCCAGGCGCTAGGTGCATCAGCAGGAAGATGATGACCGAGACCCCGATCAGGACCGGAACCAGCGCGGCTATCCGGCGGGCGAGGAAGCTGCGCACGGGCGCCGTGCCGGGTCAGTCCACCGAGACCGTGGATAGGTCAAACCAATCCTCCGGCGGGTTGACGAAGCCATGGACCTTGGGCGACAGCATCACCGGCTGCAGGTCGTCCACGACTGGCACATAGGCTGCGTCGTCCATGATCAGCCTATTCGCCTTCTGGTACAGGGCTTTTGCCGCATCCTGATCGCGTGTGGTCAGCGCCTGGCTGAGCAGCGCGTCCACCTCCTTGTTGCAGTAGGAGCCGGAGTTCTGGCCGTTTGGCGCCATCGTGTCGCAGCGGGACACGATGTCGATCCAGGCCGGGGTGGACATGCCCCAGCCAATCTCGTTCATTCCCACTTCGTTGCCCATGCCGCCGGCCCAGCGGCCCATGTAGGTGACCCACTCGAATTTCCGGAGTTCGACGTCGATGCCGACCTTCTTCAAGTCGCGCTGGATCCAGGACTCCACCAGCTCACCCGTGCCGACCTGCGGGATCTCGAATACCACCTTGAAGCCGTTCGGGTATCCCGCCTCGGCGAGCAGCTTCTTCGCGGCGTCGGGATCATAGGGATAGCTGCGGAAGGCCGAGTCATAGGCGTCGGTGCCGGGCGAGAGCAGGCCAAACTCGGGCCGGCCGGTCTTCTTGTAGATCTCGCGTGCAATCCCCTGCCGGTCGATTGCCATGTTGATGGCGCGGCGGACGCGCACGTCCTTGAACACGTCCTGCTTCATGTTGAGCGAGATGTAATTGATATAGGGAACGTTGGGACTGGTTGACAACTTGAACCCGTCGTCAACCAAACCCTGGATCTCGTCCCAAGGGGGGGTGCTGATCATCTGCACCTCGCCGTTGGAGAGTGCGTTGACACGGGTCGCCGGGTCCTGCAGCGGGCGGTAGATCACGCGGTCGAGCTGCGCCTTCCGGCCCCAATAATCCGGATTGCGCTCCAGCACGGTCCGCACGCCCTGCTGGCGCTCGATGAACCGGAACGGCCCGGTGCCGACGGGATGGAGGGTGATCCCTTCGTTGCCATACTTCTCCACCGCGGCGGGGCTGATCATCAATGGTTGTCCGTAGCTCTGCAGCCCCTGCCGCAGCCATTCGTAGTTGGTTTCCATCAAGGTGATGCGGACCGTCATCGGGTCCAGCACCTCAACGCCCTTGATCCACTTTGCGTAAGCCGCGACGAAGGAGGCGGCTTTCGGATAGTAGTTCGGCGAGGACTTGTCCCAGAACCGCTCGAAATTGAACTTGACCACGGCGGCGTCGAACGGCGTGCCATCGTGGAACGTCACGCCCGGACGCAACTTGAAGGTGTATTGGAGCCCGTCCGGGGAAACCTCCCATGAGGTTGCAAGGCCTGGAACCAACGGAGGCGTAGGAACGTCGCCCTTGGTCAGGTCCTCTTTCACCAGACCCTCGAAAATCTGGTAGGTGATCTGGTAAGTGGTCCAGCCGCCAGTCGCGTGCGGGTCCAACGTATCGGTTTCGGACGGCATGCCCCAGATCAAGGTGCCCGCCGCTTGAGCCCGAGTGGCGGTTGCGGGCTGGATGACGGCGAGGGCCATACCGATTGCGGCTCGGATACACAAAGACGTTGCGGCACGATGTCCCATTCTCTAAGTCCTAGCTGAGCGATGTGCGTGGACGAACGCGGTGTTGATCGTCGGATTGCCAGGGACAAGCACATCGCGTGCCAAAGCTGCAACAGCCCATCATGCGCGGAAAGGCGGATGCGTCGGTAATCAGGGGTTTGTGCGACTGTGGTGCATGGACCGCTGCAGGATTGCCTCAGGTAGGATGGCACGGGAGCATTTTTCCCCTTCACCGTCAGGGGCAGGCGTCATCGCGATCAAGCCCACTGCCGAGCGCCGCCATCACAACCCAAAGCAGAGCCACCGGGCAACCCATTCGGCATCCTATGATGCCACCCGGCGACAACGCGGTAGTTCGACGGCACCGTCAACTTGTTGGGCTGAGGTCGCGATGGCGCGCGATGAAGACGG
>CAXSHI010000325.1:0-4038 GCA_964236755.1 uncultured Acetobacteraceae bacterium | reverse complement strand
TCGACACGACCAGCTCCACGGGCCGGCTGGTGTTCGGCATCTTCGCCACCCTGGCGGAGTTCGAGCGCGACCTGATCCTGGAGCGCACAATGGCCGGCCTCGCCGCGGCCCGCGCACGGCCGCAGCGCTGGAGCAGATCGACGCCATCGTCCGGCCGCCGGGCGATCCGTATCTCACCGGGTTGCGCGCCCAAGCTGGCAAGCTGCGCTTCCTGCCGGCTCTGCTCCGTTCCGTCAGCTTCGACGCCACTCCGGCTGGGCAGCGCACGCTGGACGCCGTGCGCCACCTGCGGGGCACGCACGGTCGCGGCCCGGCTCCGTCCGCGCCGCTCGGCTTCGTGCCAGGTGGCTGGAAACGCCAGGTCAAGGCGCGAGACGGCGGCGTGGACAGCCTGGGTTACCGCTTGTGCCTGCTGGACGCCATGCGGGTCGGCAGCCGGCGGCGCGACCTGTTCGCCGCACCCAGCCTTCGCTACGCCGACCCGCGCCTTGGCCTGCTGGCAGGACCGGCATGGGAGTCGGCGCGGCCGGCCATCTGTCGCATCCTGGGCCTCTCGACCGACGCGCCATCCGAGGTCAGGCGCCTGGCCGAGAGGCTGGACGCCGCTTACAGGGACACGGCGGCGAACCTGCCCAAGAACGCCAGCGTGCAGGTGGACGGCGGCAACCTGGTCCTGTCCGTCCTCGACAAGCTGGAGGAGCCCGCCAGCCTCGAACGACTACAACCGCGACAACTACACCACCGACTTCGAGTACCTCGGCGTGCGCTCCGACCTGGGCGGCAGCTGGGCGATCGACAACAAGCTCTACACCACCGCCTACTACCAGCGCGACCGCCACGGCATGGACCCCGGCGGCACCGCCCCCAACCTCTCCGGCACCGTCTTCCTCGGCGACACCGCGACCAGCGTGACCAACGACGTCCCCGGCTTCGCCAACCAGAACGACTTTCGCGACTACGGCGACCTGCTGCGCCTGACCAAGGATTTCTCCTTCGGCCAGCTCCGCATCGGCGTCTGGGCCGACGGCCAGAACTTCACCACCAACACCTACGCCGTCGATTTTTCCAGGCGTGCCGTCGCCTACACCCTTGCCCCCGGCACCAGCCCCTACACCGCGCTCTACCACTCCACCCTGGCCACGGTGCAGCCCTACGCCGAGTTCGCCTGGACGCCCCTGTCCAACGTCACGCTGGACGGCGGCGTGAAGTACAGCGCCGTCACCCGCACCCTGAACGGCCCCGTCGGCCTGACCGGCTCCGCCACCGACGACCACGCCGCCTACAACCGCGCGCTGCCCGCCTTCAGCGCCAACTGGCGCATCCGCCGCAACCTCTCCGTCTACGCCCAGGCCACCGAGGGCTACCTGACCCCGCAGCTCAACCTGTTCTCCACCACCAGCGTCGCCTCGGTGCAGCCCTCGACCACCTGGAGCTACCAGGTCGGCTCCGTCTACCAGCGGAGCTGGCTCTCGCTCGGCGTCGACCTCTACGCCATCGACTTCAACAACGTCATCGTCGGCAACACCGTCGGCACCATCACCACCTTCGCCAACCAGGGCGCGGCCAGCTTCCGCGGCGTCGAGCTGGAGGCCACCGCGCGCCTGGGCCACGGCTTCGCCGTCTACGCCAACGGCTCGCTGAACGACAGCGCCTACACCACCAACGGCAACAACCTCGCCCAGACCCCGCGCCGCACCGCCGCCGCCGCCCTGCTCTACGACCGCGGCCACGTGGCGCGCGAGGGCGACGAGGTGTTCGCCAACGTCATCGCCAAAAGCGTCGGCCCGCAGTACGGCATCGACACCCAGATCCCCGGCACCCACGACCAATTCCCGATCAAGTCGTACAACCAGGTGGACCTCAACCTCGGCTACGTGCTCCCCGCCTACGGCCACCGCGTCAAGGTCAGCATGAACGCGTCCAACCTGTTCGACCACCGCGCCCTGACCGGGTTCGCCGGCTCGAGCCTGGAGGGCGAGGCGCTCTACTGGACACAGGCCGGCCGCAGCCTGTTCTTCTCTGTCGCCGGGTTCTTCTAACGCCAACGGCCTAAGTTTTGATCTTTTCCCATGAGCGGTGCCTGAGGGACTGGATGACGTCTGGTGCTTTGATGAGGCCGTTCCAGGCTGCGCAGGTTGCGTCCGGCACGGCCTCGCAGGTCTGCCGGACCTGGCCGGACCTGGTGGGCGAACCTGTTGGCTCGCAGGGTGGCCCGGACAGTCTCGACCGGGTTGAGTTCCGGGGCGCAGGGCGGCAGGGTCAGCAGCACGATGGTGTCGGGCACCTGCAGCCTGGGCGGGCGATGCCGGCCTGCTCCGTCGATGACCAGCAAGGCGATGTTCCGTCCGCCCGGGTTGCGCGCAGACACAACAACCATCCCTGTGAGGCGCACAACACCGCCGCCCGCCGCCGCGCGAGTTTCACCGAACTGACACGATCGCGGCCAGCCCCGGGCGTGGAACGTCGCGTCGGACCGGCTGCCGCAGGGCCGCGAGGGCGCTGCTCAAAGATTCCGGTCGCCCTCTCGGGCCGTTGAAAGGGGCAGCGGAGGCAGAGCCCGATCCCGCTTCCTGAAGACCTGGCCCTTCTCGCCCGCATCCATGGCTCCACGTCCCGGCGTTTGTCACGCAACCTTCGCAACGCCGTGGCTGCCAACCCCGCAAACATGACGTGAAATGATCTCTGGCGCAGGGTCAAAGGGCGAACCCCTCATCCCGGCCGACGGTCCAGGAGATACGATGACCAGCACGGTCCTGGGTGCCGGCACCGACAGCGGGGTTTGCGTGCTTTCCCCCCGTGGCAGCCGGCGCAGACGCCTGGTCCCGGTCGGCCCGCCGCCGTCCCGGCACGGCCGAGCCGACCTGCGCCGCCCAGGCACCTCTCGCTGTTCTCTCTGCCCGGATGCTGCTGCGCGAACCGTCCGCGTCGCCGAGCGGCCGGCTTGTCGCCGGCTGCATGATGGCGGCGACCATGCAGATGACGGTGGCGCTGTTCCTGGCCACCGCCGTGCCGGACGCCGTGACCAGCCCGCCCGCTCCGCTCGCCGTGCAGATCGCGATGCTGCCGCCGAGCCCTCCCGGCGCCAGCGCCACCCCTGTCGAGGCCACCCTGCGCGACGTGGCACCGCCCGACCCCACGCCGCTCGAATCGTTGCCGCAGGCCCCTGCGGTGCCCGACACGGCGACCGCTCCCTCGGAGCCGCCCCCGATACAAGGCCTCCTGGCCTCGCCGCCGGCCGTCGGCCCGGATGCGCCTCGTGCGCCGCCCGCAGAGCTGCCGGCAGCGCCCGCGGCCCCGCACACGAAGCCCCGTTCGGCGAGGCTGGCAGATCCTGTCCGCCCCCCGATCCGTGCTGTGCTGCACCGCACTCGACTTCAACCCACCCCGCAGGCAGGCACCATGGCCCCCCGCGCGCCCGCCGGAGACGCGCTCCCGGCGCAGCCCGCTTCCGCTGCGGCGCCGCTTGCCGTGCCGCCTGCCGCGCCGTCGCGGGCCGGTCTGGACAGCTATGAGGGGCGTCTGAAATCGGCGATCCAGGCCGCGCTGCGCTACCCGCCCGCCGCGGCGATGATGGGCCGCGACGGGCGCGCGCGGGTCGCCTTCAGCATCAGCGATGCCCGTGCCGCCGACATCCGCCTCCCGCACGGCACAGGATCCTCCCAGCTCGACGAGGCGGCGCTCGCCGCGGTGCGCCAGGCCGCCTACCCGCGCCCGCCGGCCGAGATCGGCACACGCAGCCTGGCGATGCTCGTCTGGGTCGAGTTCAGCCGGCCCGACGCTGAGGAGTAGGCGGGAAGCAAGGTTGAGGCCCCATCTTCAAGCATGGGCCTTGAACTCCGCCAAAGGCTCGCCTTTGGAATGCCTTTCATGAGTGAATCGGTACTCATTGGCCCTGGCCTTTGGCGGGCCTGGGCGGAACCTGACCTGCCTTCCTGGAAGTGAGCCGCCGGTGATGTAAGGACCGGTGGGCACACGGAGGGTGGGATGGCGGGGAAGCATCACAAGCCGGAGGAGATCGTGACCAAGCTCCGGCAGGTT
>CAXSHI010000324.1:0-4046 GCA_964236755.1 uncultured Acetobacteraceae bacterium | reverse complement strand
GTCGGCTTCGAGGGTGCCGGCGCGGGCGGTCGCGCGGTTGAACCCACACGCGCCGCCTCCCACACCGCAGAACAGATGGACGTGCTTGATCGTCCGGTGATCCAGGGTCCTGGCTTGCATGGCATAATTCCTCTCTGCCAGCCCGTTCTGGGCCAGCGATTGTTGCTGCATCGGGAAAAGCGCGGGGGTGCCCCGCCCGGGTCAGCCGATGGCGAAGGCGAGCTGTCCGGGATGTTCCGTCCTGCTTGCCGCACGGGCCGGGGCCGGGGCTGGCGGAGGCATGGACGTGAGGTTTGAAGCCAGCACTCCACCTGGTTCGAAGCGGGCCTTCAGCCGTGCGAACTCTGCCCGCTCGGCGGCGTCCCGTTCGCCGCGGCCCTTCTTGCGGTAGAAGTCAAGCAGGTCCACCTGGCGCATCCGCTGGCCGATCTCACGCTCCACGTCGCTGAAGGTGTGGCGGGGATCGCCGTAGCAGGGATGCCGCACGACCTGCTCGATGAACTCGACCTTGCCGGCTGTGCCTGTGAAGTATTCCGTCCAGAAACCAGCGCGGTCATAGTGGGCGATGAACGAAAAAGTGTGCATCACTTGGCGGTAGAACCGTTCCGTGAACTGGTGCCGCGGAAAATCGGCCGACACGAAGCGCAGAAAGTGGCAGGCAAACCAAGCCTTGGTGTCAGCGGGGGTAAACTTCGTCGGCACGAAGTCTGCTGCGGTCGGCGCCGGCTCTCTCAGCGCGCGGACAATGGCCGGTGGCAGCTTGCAATCCATGGTGACTCTCCAGGGTTCCGTCTTCCAATCCTCCTGGAAGACCCCTCTGGCGACCTCGTGCGGGGGACGGCTGCAAGGGCGCGGCAATTGCCGCGGGATCGTAGCCGCCCAGCGAAGCGGCGGCGGAGACCCACCCCTTGCGGCCGGCGCCCGGACGTGGTGCGTCATAGCTTTTTATCTGGATTTCTTGCTTTCCTGCGTTCTGTCTTTTCCTGTCTCCATGCGGGCTATCCGGGTTCAGGGTGATCGTCAGCGTTCGGAGTGTTCTCGATCTTGTGGAGCGCGTTCTGCATCCGGGAGACCCGGAGGATGAGGGCGTTGAACCGCGTCTCCTTCCAACCAGCCGGGTGTTCTTCCCCGTCCGCGGCCTTTTGCAAACGGGTCCGCATGATCGCCGCCATCTCCTGGCGATGCAGCCGCAGGCTTTCGTTCAAGCCGAACGTGATGATCTCGACCTCCTCGGCGTCGAGCACCAGGAAGGTGGTCATGGCCCGCGCAAGAGGCGGTCAAGCTGGGCCGCTTCCCGGCGTAGGCACTCCAGTTCGGGTCCACGCTGACGGGCCTGACTGATGGCCTCGGCAACGTAGCGGTCCCAGGTCTTGCTGTCCCAGAGGGAGCGGTCAGGTGGCGGGAGCCTGGTGTGGCTGCCGAGTGCGGCGCTTTCGCAGGCATGGTCCATCTGGTCCTCGATCTCCTCTGCGCGTGCCAGGCGGACTGCGGCACCCTTGGCTATGGCTTGCCGGTCCAGCCCGAACCGGGCTGCCTGCGAGGGTGCAGCGTACCGCGGGCTGTCAGGGTTCTCACTTCTAAAAAACATGGCGTTCATGACCGTCTCCTAAACGGGCGGCAGGAGGAAGCGGCCCGGTGCATCGAGCACCGGGCCGTAAGGTCCGTCAGGCCGCTGCCTGCACGGGCATTGCCGCCGGGAGCACCAGGCTCACGGTCCCGGCGTCGGCCTCTGCATCTTCCTGATCCGTTTCAACGTCATCCTGATCGGTCACATCGTCTCCCGTGGATACGACTTCCGCATCCTCGTCTTCGGACTGGTAGTCGTCGCCTTTCCCAATATCGGCCACGATGCTGGCTGGATTGCGTCGCGCCTCCAGTTCGGCTTCGGTCGGGGCGAAGCGGGCAGCCGGAAGAACGAAGGTCCCGTTGCGGAAGTGCGTGGCGATGGCCTCCCGGGTGTCTTTCACCCGTGGCCATACCCGGATCGAGTGCCCGGCGGCACACCCTTCCAGCGCGCTCCTCGACAACGCCGGCAGGAACTCGGCCGTCGCCATGTTCGGCAGGTAGGCGTCAGCGTCGATGGCGGCGCCGGCGTGCCTGGCCCCCATCCCGCTGGCCGAATGGTTCTCCCGGCAGGACAGCACTTCCATCAGGGTTTCGCGTGCAGCGTGCCGGATCGCATCCAGGTCACGCGTCAGCACCCCGCCCTCGGTCAGGGCTTCTGCCACCTGGCCAAGGCGGTTGACTCGGTGCCTGCCGACCACGCCGCTCAACACGATGACGTTCTTGCCTGCCAGGGCAAGCACGAGCATGCCGATCAGCTGGTCGTCGTCGATCGGCTTCTCGCGCAGCGCCTGGTGCAAGGCGTGGGTGCGGAAGTCCCCGATCATGGCTGCACCCTTCCCCGTCAGGTCGGGACGTGCCTTGCGGACCGGCTCGGCAGCCTCTTCCCGTTCGGTATAGGCGGCTTCCCCGGCTGGCAGCGTGTAGTAGGTCTCCCGAACGGCGCCTGTGCTTTGTTCCACCGAGAACGCGGTCAGCACGCCCTCGCTTGGCTTGCCCCAATGCTGCTGTGCGCCTTTCGGAAGCTTGACCCGCAGGTATTCGTCGATTTCCACGATGCTGCCGCCCGTGGGCATATTCGCCTCTAGCCAGGCATGTTGCGCGGCGAGGTAGGCATCAACCTGGGTCGTGGAGCGGCTGTCCTGGTCCGCAGGCGCAAACAGGTCCTCCTGCCAAACGATGCCGAAGACCTCTGCCTCGTCCGCCCCGAACCTGGCATTGGAGGCCAGCATGCGCGTCCTGCCGAGACCGCGAGCGATCTCGCTCCAAGACGCCTGGTGGCCGCGCTTCGGCTTATGCTGTTGCCAGACTTCGGTCTGCTCCTCCTTGGTGGCGGCGGCGATCACCCGGAGCTGGCGCACGTCCGGCATGTCGTTCTTGGCCATCTGATCCAGCATCGCCGGGCATATGTTCGCCAGCAGCCGGGCCTGGGCTATGTTGCGCGGCGTCATCCCCAGCGCATCGGCGATGGCTGCCTCGCTCCACCCCGCGGCAGCAAGGGCTTCCATGCTCCGCCACCGGTCAACCTGCCCCATGTCAGCACGAATCAAGTTTTCGGAGATGGACCGCATCGGGTCCATCGTGGCGTCCGCTTCCTCTCCCGCTGTGACGAGCACCGGGATTTCCCGCAGTCCTGCAGCTACGCAGGCGGCGGCCCGGCGGTGCCCGGCCAGGATGATAAGCTTCTTGCCCTCCTCCTTCACAAGCGGCGGCTGCACCAGGCCAATCGTCTTGATCGAGGCGAGCATCTGCGCGTCAAAGTATTCGCCGGCGCCGGTGCGCCGGGGGTTGTTCGGGTTGGCCTTCAGCTTGCGGGGATCGACGTTCCTGAGTTCCATGTCCTGGGCGCTCCTGCGTGGGTTCGGGTCTCGCCTTCCATCTCTCGGGAAGACCCCTCCCCCGCCGCGGGGCAGGCCGGCCGACACCATTGCCGGCGGGCGTCCCTGCCCCGCGCAGCACGCGGCCCGCGCTGGCGGGCTGCGTGTCAGCGGGGCCGGGATGCTGTAGCCGGCGATGGAGCGCAGCGGTGTCGGCTGGTTTGCCCTGCGAGCCATTCTTCCTTCAACCCTCCTGATCCAGCGTCTATGTTGCCTTTTTGTTCCTTTTCATGCCAACTCTGTTTCGTCCTCCTCCTCGTCGCAGGACGCGCCGCGCAGCCGGGGCATCAGGGCGTCCGCATCGTCGGCGTCGGTGTCGTCTTGCTCGGCCGTCTGGGCAAGGCTGGCCTCCAGGTCCGCCATCTCGGCGACCTTGAGGGCCAGCTCGCCTGCCAGGGCGAACCCGCCGCCCAGCCGCGGCTCGTAGTCGGTGATGCGCCGGGTGTTCTCGACGATGGACCGGCGGTGCTCGGCCAGTTCCGCGTCGAAGTGGTCGATCGCGTGCTCCAGCCGGGACACCAACCCGAGCGCGGTCAGGTCGGCCGTGAACGGGATGTCCGTGCTCTCCCCGGTGCGGACGAGCGATACGCTCACCTCCAAGTCCTT
>CAXSHI010000323.1:0-4058 GCA_964236755.1 uncultured Acetobacteraceae bacterium | reverse complement strand
CTTCAGCCACGTTGCGGATCACATCAGAGTCAGCGGTTGTGGCAACTGGTATCACTCTCATGGCGGCTATGGCCATGGCCCGGGACGGCGCTTCGCCCGGGGCGAGCGCGGCCACGACGGCGAGCAGGCCGGGCATGGCCGTGGCGGCCGGTTCGGGCTGGGCCGCTTCTTCGCCCACGGCGACTTGCGCTTGGTCATCCTGCACCTGATCGCCGAGAAGCCTCGGCATGGTTACGAGATCATCAAGGCGGTCGAGGAACGGGCCGCCGGCGCCTACAGCCCCAGTCCGGGCGTGATCTACCCGACCCTGACCCTGCTCGAAGAGCTGGGCCACGTGACCGTCAGCGCGGGTGACGGCGCGAAGAAGCTGCACCAGATTACCGCGGAGGGCCGGGCCTTCCTGGACGCCAACCGCCCGGCGGTGGACGCCCTGCTCACACGCATGGCCGAAGCCAGCCGCGCCCACGGCGGCGGACCCGCGCCGCAGGTGGTGCGCGCGATGGAGAACCTGAAGCTTGCCTTGCGGATGCGCCTGTCGCGCGGCCCGCTCAGCGAGGAGCAGGCCAACACCGTCGCCGCCGTGCTCGACGCCGCGGCGACGGGCGTGGAGCGGACATGATGCTGCGTCGCGACGGCAGCAGAGGCTGAAGCAAGGCCGCAGGTCACGCGGCGCGGCGGCTCGCCAGGGCGGCTGGAAGGCCATGTATCGCCCGGTCGATCAGCGCCGCGTCCGCTTCGGCCGAGAAGTTTTCCGCCAAGATCCGCTCCGCAGCGCGCCCTGCCAGCTCGGCGGCGGCCTGGCGCACGTCGGTGACGGCCGCCTTCTCGGCGGCGGCGATGCGGTCGAGCGCCATGTGCTCCCGCCGGGCGGCGCTGCTGGTGGCCTCGGCGCGGGCAGCCTCGCCGACGCGCTGCGCCTCGGCACGGGCGCTTTCCAACATGGCCTGAGCCTCTTGCAGCGCAGCCTGGCGTCGCGCATTGGCGTCGGCCAGCATGGCTTCCGCCTCCTGGCGGAGCCGGCCGGCCTCATCCAACTCGCGCTTGATGCCCAGGCTCCGGTTGTCCAGCGTGGCCAGCAGCGAGCCGATCAGCCTGCGGCCGAAGATGGCGAAGAACAGGAAAAACGCGATGCCCACCCAGAAGCGCGGGTCGGCCCAGATGCTGGTGTCATGGTGCATGGAGCTTGGTCCTACGGCGGCGGGGTCAGGACCGGGCGGCCATGGCGGCGCCGACGGCGCCCTCGACGGCGGACGGGTCGGGGGCATGGCCGGTCAGCCGCGTGACAAGCGCACCTGCGGTGTCCCGGGCCACCTCGCGCAACGCGCCCATGGCGGCACGGCGCGCTTCGCCGATGCGCTGCTCCGCCTCGTGCAACTGCTGGCCCAGGCGCTCATCCGCGGCGCGGGATTGTTCCAGGGCTTCCGCCTTGACCTGGGCGATGGCGCTGCCGATGGCGGCCTGCGCCTCGGCGTTGGCGCGGCGGCCAGCCTCGTTGACCTCGGCGATGGCGGCGTCCGACTGCGCCTTGGCCGCACGGGCGCTGTCGAGGTCGGCGGCGATGCGGTTCGCGCGGTTGTCCACGACCTCCGCCACCTGCGGCAGCGTGTAGCGCGCGAGAATGTAGTAAAGAAGGCCGAAGATGATCGCCATCCAGACCACTTGGGCGATGGTCAGCGGATTGGAGAAGTCGAGCTGTGGCATGCGTCGGACCCCGCGGGCTGGTGAGGGCGGGACCGGCGCAGGGCCGGCCCCGGCAGGCAGGGGTTTCTAGGTGAACAGGATCAGGAAGGCGATCAGCAGGGCGAACAGCGCCACCGCTTCCGTCAGCGCGAAGCCCAGGATGCCGATGGGGAACACGGCGTCGCGGGCGGCCGGGTTGCGGCCCACGGTGGACACCATGGCCGAGAAGATGTTGCCAATGCCGATGCCCACGCCCGCGAGCGCGATGACGGCCAAGCCGGCCCCAAGGGCCTTTGCAGCAGCGACTTCCATAGGTTCAGTCCTTCTTGAGAATAGGGGTAGAGAAGCCGTGCCGGCCCTAGTGCAGATGCACGGCGTCGTGGAGGTAGATGCAGGTCAGGATCGCGAACACGTAGGCTTGCAGCGCCGCGACCAGCAGCTCGAAGCCGACCAGCACGACGTTGAGCGCGAGCGGCAAGACGCCGATGCCTGCCCCGAGCACGCCCGCGCCGCCCAGCAGCACGATGAATGTGGCGAACACCTCGAACATGACGTGTCCGGCCACCATGTTGGCGAACAGCCGGATGGACAGCGACACCGGGCGTGAGAGGTAGGAGATCACCTCGATGGGGATGATCAGCGGCGCCAGCAGCTTCGGCGCGCCTTCTGGGAAGAAGTAGCTGAAGAAGTGCATTCCGTGGATGCGCAGCGACACGGCGGTCACGACGACGATGACCAGCAGCGCCAGGCCGAAGGTGACGGCGATGTGGCTGGTGTAGGTGAAGGAATAGGGCAGCAGGCCCAGCAGGTTGCCCATCAGCACGAAGAAGAACAGCGTGAAGATGAATGGGAAGAAGCGCCGCCCTTCCGACCCGATGCTGCCCTGGGCCATGCCGAGCAGGCCGCTGTAGCAGATTTCCGCGACGGATTGCAGCCGGCCCGGCACCACGGCGCGTGGCCGCATCCCATAGTACAGCGTGCCGATGATCAGCGCCGCGCCGAACACCATCATCAGGTTCGAGTTCGTGAAATTCACCGACCGCCCGAGGCCGCCCAACGCCGTATGCAGCTCGAATTGGCCGAGCGCGTCCATTTTTCCTTCAGCCGCCACGTTCCCGTCCTCTCTACCTAAGCCCGCGGGGGGCGCGGCACCATCAGGCGCCACACGTTGGCCACCCCCGCAGCGCCCCCCAGCAGCACGAACAGCCCCAGCAGCCACGGCCGGGTGCCCAGCCACCGGTCCAGCCCCCAGCCGATGGCGACCGAAACCGCCAGGGCCGAGACCAACTCGACGCCCACCCGGACGCCGATGCCCATCGGGCTGGACGTCCCTTGCGTGTCGGCGGCAGGAGACGGCGCATCCATGGCCTGCTTCGTCCGCGCCGCCCGCAGCCGGTCCTCAAAGGAGCCGCCCTTGTCGTCACTCATTGCTTGCCCCCCGCACGCCCAACCGGCCGCGCCATGCAGGCCGGGGTTTGCTACCGGCGGGGGTGCGGGGTGTCAAGGCGTTGTAGATGAGACTGGGGGCGTTGCAGGATCACTCCGCCGCCACCGCATCCACCAGGCTCACTGCGGCGCGGAGATCGACGGACAGCACGCGGGACACGCCGCGCTCCTGCATCGTCACGCCATACAGCCGGTCCATCCGCGCCATCGTGAGCTGGTGGTGCGTGACCACCAGGAAGCGCGTCCCGGTCTGCCGCACCATGTCGGCGAGCAGCGCGCAGAAGCGATCCACGTTGGCATCGTCGAGCGGCGCATCGACCTCATCCAGCACGCAGACCGGGGCCGGGTTGCACTGGAACACCGCGAACAGCAGGCTGAGCGCCGTCAGCGCCTGCTCGCCGCCCGACAGCAGCGACAGCGCCGCCAGCTTCTTGCCCGGCGGCTGCGCGTAGATCTCCAGCCCCGCCAGGAGCGGGTCGTCGTCGCCCACCAGCGCCAGGTGCGCCCGCCCGCCCTCGAACACCCGGGCGAACAGCGCCTGGAACCGCCGATCCACCTCCTGGAACACGCGGCCCAACCGGTCGCGCCCTTCGCGGTTCAGGTGGCCGATGCCGCCGCGCAGCTTGGCGATGGCGGCGGCCAGCTCGTCGCGGTCGCGGCCTATCGCCGCCGCCGCCTCATCCAGTGCCGCCGCCTCGATCTCCGCCCGCAGGTTCACCGGGCCGATGGCCTCGCGGTCGCGCACCCGCTGCTCGAACCGGGCGCGGGCGCGGTCCTCGGCGGCTTGCGACAGGTCGGAGGGCGGCCCGGGCAGCGCGGCACCCGGCCCCAGCCGTTCCTCGATCTGCGCCCGGGCGAGCGCCAGCCCGGCCGCTGCCACCTCGACCGCCGCCTCTGCGCGCACGAGCCGGTCCCGGCCGGCCGCGACCGCC
>CAXSHI010000322.1:0-4082 GCA_964236755.1 uncultured Acetobacteraceae bacterium | reverse complement strand
ACCCGCACCATGCCCGAGTGATCCCACGCCTTGCCGCCCGCCGCCACGGCGGCGCCCGCCGCCAGCAACGCCCCGCGCCGGGTCAATGAATGCGTGCTCATCCGCGTGCTCCCCCAAACCGACGCTCAAGCGGCCCAGGCGCGCCGGAGTTCGGCCGCGCCGTCCGGCCGCCACGCGGACGTGAACGCCCCCGCGCCGCGCGGCCTACGCCCTTGCGCCCCGCGGCCCCCGCCCGTACACCGTGGCGATGCGACGCGCCCTGCTGATCCTGCTGCTGCTGGCGCCCCCGGCGTGGGCCTCCGGGCTTTACGAGGCCGCCGCCATCACCACCGGCACCGACGGGCGCGCCCGCCCCGCGGCCCTCGCCGCCTGCCTCGCCCAGGTGCTCGCCAAGGTGTCCGGCAACCCAGGCCTCCTCGACGACCCCCGCGTCGCCGCCCTCGGCCCCGCGGCGCCCGGCCTGCTCGCCGGCCTTGCCTACCTCGACCGCACCGGCGACCTCCCCAAGCATGACGAACAAGGCACCCGCGACCGCCCGTATGACCTCCTGGCCCGGTTCGAGCCGTCCGGCATCGACGCCGCGCTGCTGGGCCTGGGCGAGATCCCCTGGCTCGTGATGCGCGACCGCCCCCGCGTGCTGGCCGACATCACCATCGCTCCCCGCGGCGGCGGCCCGCCCATGGCGCTGCTCGCCGACACGGACGCGGACGAGCGCCACCGCGCCGCCCTCCTCGCCGCCGCCGACCGCTTCGGCATCCCCGTGCTGCTGCGCCCCGCAGACGGCCCCCCGCCCGTTGCCGCCGCCGTGCTGCGCGGCACCCTCGCCTGGGGCGGCGATGGCTGGGGCGCCACCTGGACGCTCGCCTGGGCGGGCCAGAGCCGCGCCTGGGACATCCGCGGCGTCAACTTCGACGCGGCCTACCGCAGCGCCGTGGCCGGCGCCGCCGCCGCCCTGTCCGGCCACGGCCCGCCGAAAAGCTGACCACCCCTCAGCCGCACACCGCGCCGATGGCGTCGAGGATCGCGTGGAGGCCGTAGGGCTTCATCACCAGGGCGCAGCGCGGCCCCAGCGCGCCGACCCGCGCCTCCGACCCCCGCCGTCCGGTCGCCACCACGACCGGCAGGCCGGGCTGCCGGGCCCGCGCCCGCGCCGCAACGCCGATGCCGTCGAGCCCGCCCGGCATGTGCACGTCCGTCAGCAGCAGGTCGAACCCGTGGGCGCGGTCGATCAGCCCCGCCGCCTCGTCCGCGCACGCCGCCTCCGTGACGCGGAACCCTTCCTGCGCCAGCGCCTCCGACACCGCCTCGCGCAGAAGCGGCTCGTCCTCGACGACCAGCACCCTGCGCCCCATGCCGATCCCGTCGCCCGCGTCATCGCTCATGCGCCATGCATGTGCGCCACGCGGCGAACGAGGCCAAGCCGTTGCACTCTCACAACCATGCGGTAACCGGGCGGGCGGGCGGGCGTTCACATGTCCGCCAGCCGCGCGCCCCGGCGCTCCCGCGCCGGCGAGCGGCCCGCCCCGGCCATGCCCGGGGCGGGCCGCGTCCTCAGACGAACTTCGTGGACGTCACGCTGGACAGGCCGCCGAAGGTGATCTTGGTGCTGTCCGACAGCGTGATGGTGTTGGACCCGCCCGCCGCCGCGACGGCCCGGTCCACCTCGCCCGCCGCAAAGCCCTGCAGCGTCACACGGGCGTCCGGGTTCATGTCGAACCCGTTCAGCAGCAGGGAGCCGCCCGACCGCCCGTTGACGATGGCGATCAGGTCCGCGCCGAGGCCGCCGTCCACCGTCGCGTTGCCGGAGCCGGCGAAGATCGTGTCGGCCCCGCTGCCGCCGCCGATCAGGTCGTTGCCGGAGCCGGCGAAGAAGTAGTTCCCCGCCGTGGACCCGGCGCCCGTCAGCGTCTCGTTGCCCGCGCCCGCCGACAGCAGGGACGTGCCGCTGCCGCGCGCGAACAGCACGTCGCCGTTGCCGCCGCCGAACAGCGTGCTGCCCACCGCGCCGTCGCCGCCGATCAGCCGGTTGTTGCCGGCCGTGCCGCCGGAGATCTGCCCGCCGCCCGTGCCCGCGAACACCGTGTCGCTGCCGGTGCCGGCCTCCACCGTCACCGAGCCGCTGCCGCCCACGAAGTACACGTTCTTGGACCCGGCCCAGACCAGCGTGGAGCCGCCGCCGCCGAGCACCGTGTCCGTCCCGGTGCCGGTCTGGCCCACGATGGTGTCGCTGCCGTTCGAGTAGATGAGGTTGCTGCCCGACCCGGTGAACATCAGGTTGGCGCCCGCGCCGGCCGAGATCGTGTTGTCGCCCGTCGCCCCGTACACCGTGTCGTTGCCGGCGCCGGTGATGAAGGCGAACGCGCCGCCCCCCGCCGTCGGCGTGCCGATCAGGTTGTTGCCGTCGCCCGTCAGCACCGTGCCGGTGCCGCCGTTGGTGAAGAAGGTCAGGTTGCCGTTGTCGGCCACGACCAGCTGGTTCTGCCCGCCCGACCCCACGACGGAGTTGGCGCCGCCGCCGGTGAGCGCCAGCACGCGCTCCGCCGCCTGCATGGCGATCTGCGTGTTCACCGCCGACGACACGTAGAAGCCCGTGCCGGAGGCCGGGTTGGTGTTGCTGGTCTGCGTCAGCGTGCCGGCGTTCAGCGCCGCGGTGATCTGCGCCGTGAGGGCCGCCGCCAAGCCGTTCTGGTCGTTGCTGCCGGCATCAAGCGTGACTTGATCGCCCGAGCCGCCCGAGATGGTCGCCATTGAAGTCACCCCTTGATTGTCTCGACTTCGCACTAACCCAAGGTTTGCGCGGCTTCAATAGTAAATCGAACAGATCGAACCGAACTGGTGTACGATTCCGCTTAACCGTGACAATACATCCCACCGCCAGACAGCAGCTCAGTATAGAAAATCTTCCATTTCAAAAAATAGCCTGATCGCGGGCACCTTGGTCAAATTATGTGATGTTCATTGCAATTAAAGTGATGTCGTTGCAATATTGATCCACCCCGCCCGCGCCGGCCGGCCGGCCCCACGAATCGCCGCGCCGCCCCGTCGCGCCCCGCGCCCCGGTCAGCTTCCCAGCAGCCGCCGCAGCGCCTGGTTCGCCCGCACCTGCCAGCCCGGCCCGGACGCCCGCAGCCCCTCCACCACGTCGCGGTCCAGCCGCATCGTCACCTGCACCTTGGACGGCCTCACCCCGGCGCCCCGGCGGCGGACCGCATGGGCCACCAGCTCCGGCACCACCTCCGCGGCCGGGCGGGCGCGGGCGAAGTCCTCCTTGGTCCATTCGGCGGCGTCCGGGTCAGCTGCGATCCCGGCCTGAACCCGGGCTTCCTCCTCCGGCGTGTTAAGCCTGAATGTCCGACGCATGATCCTTGGTCTCCCGGTTGCTGGCTTGGCGCAGACTGCGCCCGAGCGGATCGCAACGCCAATCCGCCTTGGCCCGCCCCCGCGGCCCGGCCGCGTCAAACACCGCTTGACCTCCCCGCGGCAGGAAAACTAGTTTCGTTTGCGAACAAAAAGGGAACAGCCATGCCCCAGCCCGCCGCCGCCGCCGTCCGGCATCCCGTCCCCGCCCCAGGCTCCCGCCCCGCGCCCCGCCCCGCCCCGCTGCCCGCCCGGCCCCCGGTGATCTACGTCGTCCGCGGCCGCCCCGGCCCCACCGACCGTCCCGCGCTTCCGCCGGGCAGCCCGGAAAGCTGGGGCGCCATCACCGAGAACACCCTGCTCGACCACGCCCCCTACCCGTTCCCGGTGTTCCCCGCGTGTCGCTGAAGGCGACAGCGCGCCGCGTGTCGGTGACGGCAGCGCCCGGCGTGTCGGTGACGACGGCGCGCCGCGCGCCGCCATGAGCTTCCGCCACCCGCTCGACCCGGAGGCGCCGCACCGCGCCGCGCCCGTGCTCGGCCGCCTCGTGGCCATGGGCCTGCTCGACCGAGACGAGGCGCTCGACGCCCTGCTGCACGCGCCCGCGGACCCCCGCCTGTCGCGCTCCGGCCTGCAGTCCCGCCTGGCCCACGCGCTCGACGACGCGGCCGCTGCCCACAACCGCCGCCGCGCCATGGCCGAGCGCGCCGTGCGCCGCGCCGTCG
>CAXSHI010000321.1:0-4089 GCA_964236755.1 uncultured Acetobacteraceae bacterium | reverse complement strand
TCCGTGGTGGACCCGCACACGTTCAAGATCACCTTCGATCAGCCGAACAAGCTGACGATGCCGGACCTGGTCGTGCCGATCCCGATCGTGATCAACTCGAAGCTCGCCAAGCAGCATGCGACGGCGGCCGACCCTTGGGCGCTCGATTGGGTGCAGCACAACGACGCGGGCGGCGGCGCCTACAGCGTGGCGAGCTGGAAACCGGGCACGGAGATCGTGTTCAGCCGCTTCGACGGTTGGGTGTCGGGGCCGAAGCCGAAGCTGCGACGGGTGATCTACCGGCAAATCCCCTCGCCGGGCACGCGCCGCGCGCTGCTGGAAAGCGGCGACGTCGATATCTCGGTCGGCCTGCCGCCCAAGGACTACGCCGAACTCGCCGCGGCCGGGAAGCTGAACGTGATCGGCACGCCAGTGCAGAACGATCTGCTGTTCGTGGACATGAACGTGCAGCTCAAGCCGTTCGACAACCCGAAGGTACGCCAGGCGATTGCCTGGGCGATGCCGTATCAGTCCATTATGGACGCAGCGCTGTATAAACGCGGCGTGCCGATGTTCGGCGGCGAGGCGGGCAAGCCATATCCGCCGGCCTGGCCGGTGCAGTCGCACTACACAACCGATCTTGCCAAGGCGAAGCAATTGCTGACGGAGGCCGGGTTTCCGGACGGCTTCAAGACCACCCTGTCCTACGACTTGAGCCAGGCGACGACGCGGGAGCCGATCGCGCTGCTGCTGCAGGAGTCGCTCGGGAAAATCGGGGTCGAGGTCTCGATCGAGAAAGTGCCGGGCGCCAACTGGTTCGCGCAGATGGCGGCCAAGACCATGCCGCTGGTGATCACCGAGTTCTATGGCTGGCTGGTGCCGCCGGAATACTTCTATTTCTGGAACTTCGATGGCAAGAACAACGCCGTGTTCAATACCGCGAACTACGTGAACCCGAAACTCGACGCCGTCATCGACGCGGCCCGGTTCGACGCCGACAAGACCAAGTACGACGCGGACCTCGTGCAGATGAACGACATCGTCATGGGCGACCTGCCGCGCATCCCGCTAGCCCGGCTGCTGTTCGATGTGGCGATGCAGCGGAACGTGAAGGGCTACGTCTACTGGTTCCACACCCACCTCGATTACCGCACCATGTCCAAGGCCTGAAACTTTGCCGCTGGCCGGTGTGCCGCACCTGAAGGATGCTGCGGACAGCTCAACCCTCAGCTGATCCCTATACCAACGCCACCGAACCAGGCGATGGCCAAGCTGCTGATCGCGGCCCGCGCTGACGGTGTCAACGGTCGCTTGGGTCGCTCCGATCAAAGTATTCCAGACTGCCGGCTAGCCGACGATCGTGCGCGCGACTTGGGACTGGTCAATGGCTGAGTCGATTGAGCAGCCTGGTCCGGTTACGGGCGAGTTCGCGCGTCAAGCCGACTTTGCGCTATCACGCAAGAGGCTGCACATAGAGGAAAGCCGCCCTGCCATGGGAAGCTGCCGTGCCACCACGTCATCCTTCGTCATGTTGCTACGTCCAGGAGGCATGGGATGCGTACAAAGGTGAGGATCGGTTTGATGGCACTGGGTTTGGTAGCAACCACGGCGGCCGCGCAGTCACCGCGCCGGTTGGTCGTTGTGGTGGGGCAACCGGGCGATCCGCGCGTCACACAACAGCACGCGACTTTGGAGCACGCCGCCGCCGCGCTACGCGAGCGCGACTTGGTGGTGCAAGGCATTACGCCCGAGGCGGCGCGGCGCGAGCGGCCTGAGCTGGGTGTGAGTTCGCAGGCGGCATTCGAAGTGTTGCTCGTCGGCAAGGATGGCAAGGTAAAGCTGCGGCGCGAGAAGCTGGTAGCCGCGTCTGAAATTACTGCACTGATCGATACCATGCCGATGCGCCAGAACGAGATGAGGCGGTAGACGAGCAACGTGCTGCAACTGACGATGTCGGTTGCGTCCTGCCAAGTCTTATAAGGAAGCGCCGTGTGCGGCACGGTGCTGGTGTGTAAACAGGCGCCGAGCTGCGACGCCTCGTGAAAGCGGATACGACACAGTGACTCCAATGCGAGAAATGGCAGACATACGGGGTCCCGGCCGGCGCCAGCCCGGACACCATCCTGGCAGCTTTGTCGTGCGTCCGATCGGTGCGATGGACCCGATACCAACAATGTCCCAGTCGGGCGCTTGTTCACATTCGGCCGTGAACATCAACACGGGCAATCTGGCCGGCTCGTATGGCAATGCTGCCGCCATGCTGGATGAGATGGCGGATACGTCAGGTTGTGGAGGCGTGCTGCTCACGTCCGACGGCTTCGTCACCGGGGTGAACGTATTCGGACGGCGCAAGCAGCCGTTGCTGCGGTCCCGCCGCCACGTGGATGCCTCGACGGCCACTCTGGAGCCGGCGCAATGAGCGCCGTCATCGCCGGGCCGCCCGACGTAACCGGAGCGTCGGTTGTGCTGCCGGCCCGGCCGGAGCCGCTTCGCTTCGATCCCGCGCATACCGCGCTCATCGTCGTTGACATGCAGAACGCCTACGCCTCGCCCGGCGGCTACCTGGACCTGGCTGGCTTCGACATCTCCGGGGCCGCCGCAGCGATCGAGGCGGTGGCCGCGTCCGTCCAGGTGGCCCGGGGCGCGGGAATCCCGGTCATCTACCTGCAGAACGGCTGGGACCCCGGCTACCAGGAGGCTGGCGGACCCGGCTCGCCCAACTGGCACAAGTCCAACGCGCTGCGCACCATGCGGGTCAGGCCGGAGCTGGCCGGCACGCTGCTGGCGAAAGGCGGCTGGGATTACGCGCTGGTGGACCGCCTGGCCCCACAGTCGGGCGACATCGTCGTGCCTAAGGCGCGCTACAGCGCTTTCCCGAGCAGCAACATCGACAGCATCCTGCGCGCCCGCGGCATCCGGACCCTGGTGTTCACCGGCATCGCCACGAACGTCTGCGTGGAATCCACGCTGCGGGACGCGTTCCACCTAGAATACTTCGGCGTGGTCCTGGCGGACGCGACGCACCAGGCCGGGCCGGCCTTCGCGCAGCAGGCGGCGCTCTACAACATCGAGACGTTCTTCGGCTGGGTGAGTTCGGTGGCGGAGTTTCGCTGCGCGCTGACGGGGTCGAACACGGCTGAAGTGCTGGCCAATAAGGCGCAGGCCAAGGCGTCCTTCGCGCCGGCCGAGCAGCTTGACTTGGTGGACATCCTGGCTGCACTCAGGAACGGCCAGGCACCGACCGGTGGCCAGTGAGTGCGGCCTTGCTCTGCAAGGCCGCGCCGGTGCTGGAACCCTGACTAGATGCCGGTCGTTTTCCGCCAGGACGGCTTTCGGTTCCTGTTCTACGCCAACGAGGGCAGCCCCCGGGAGCCGGTGCATATTCATGCGCTGCGGGAAGGGATCGATGCTAAGTTCTGGCTGTGGCCGGAGGTCAAGCCGGCCTACAACGACGGCTTCAACGCCAGGGTCCTCCGCGAGCTGACCGAGGTCATCGAGGAGCGCCGAGATGAGATTGCGAGGGCATGGGATGAGTTCTTCGGTGAAGGCTAGCAGCGTCCGCTTCGACCAGGACAGCATGTGGGTGGAGCTGTCGGACGGCCGCACCCTGGGCGTGCCGCTGGCCTGGTTCCCACGCCTGTTGCACGGCTCGGCCGAGCAACGCGGGCAGGTGGAAATCAGCAGCCGCGGGCTGCACTGGGAGGGGCTGGACGAGGACATCTCCATTGCCGGCTTGCTGGCAGGCAGAGGCGACCAGACCCGTTCCCACTCGGCGGCGCAGGCTGCGTAATCAACCGTCCACCGCTCAACGACTGCCTGCCCGGTCTGCGCCGCACCTCCAGTGTGCGGTCCACGACATGCGCCCGTCAGGTATCAGCAGATGCTGGAGGTGCGTCGGCCACCTGCGTGGTTGGCGCCCCAAGGACTTATGCCCACGGTGTCAGGGGGCAACTGCTTTCACCTCGTCGCTTACATCGCTGACAGTCGAATCGCTCCCTCATGGTATTTCATAAGATGAATTCTGCGTCTGAAATCTGTAAGCGCAATATACAGCTGTCACCCTTGTGCCAGGTAGAGGTTCTCCCGCACGAAGCGTGCTGTTGTGCTGGT
>CAXSHI010000320.1:0-4110 GCA_964236755.1 uncultured Acetobacteraceae bacterium | reverse complement strand
ACGCGGGCGCGGTGGCGGCGGGGCTGCTGGGCGCTGCGGTGCGCGGCGCGGCCCCGGCGGTGGCGGCGCGGGGCCGGTCGCTCTCGGCCGTCACCTGGGCGACCGTGGCCCGGGCCGACGGGTTTCCCCTGTCCCGCCACAACGTGTTCTTCTCGGGCGACTACGCGGCCGAGTTCCGCGATCTGGACGCAGGCAGGCTGCCGCGGGAGCCGACCGTCTATGTCTGCGCGCAGGATCGCGGCGACGGCGATGCCCTCCCCGGCTTCGCAAGCTTGGCCGGCGCCGAGCGCCTGCTGTGCCTTGTCAACGCGCCGCCCACCGGCGATGCGCAGCCCCCCGCACCCATGGAGATCGAGCGATGCGCCGACCGGAGCTTTCGCCTGCTGGCCCGATGCGGCCTGACCCTGACCCACGAGGCCACGGAAACGACGACGCCGGAGGGGTTCCATCGGCTGTTCCCGGGGACGGGCGGGGCGCTGTATGGCCCGGCGGTGCACGGGGCGACGGCGACGTTCAAGCGGCCGGGCGCGCGGACCCGGGTGCCCGGCCTGTATCTGGCGGGCGGCAGCACGCATCCGGGGGCGGGGGTGCCGATGGCGGCGCTGTCGGGCCGGCTGGCGGCGGCGAGCCTGCTGGCGGACCTGGAGGGGACGGCCTGGATTTCGACCGGCCGGTCGCCCGCGGCGGCTACGCCTGGTGGTATGTCGATGCGCTGAGCGACGACGGGCAGCACGGGATCACCCTGATCGCCTTCTTGGGCAGCGTGTTCTCGCCGTTCTACGCCTGGTCCCGGCGGCGCGGCGGCGGCGACCCGATGCAGTTCTGCGCGTTGAACGCCGTGCTGTACGGCCGGCCGCGGCGCTGGGCGATGACCGAGCGCGGCGCGGGCGCCGTGGACCGCGGGCCGCGTCACCTGGCCATCGGGCCGAGCGCGCTGCGCTGGGACGGGACCACGCTCGTGATCGACATCGACGAGGTGACGGCCCCCCTGCCCTCCCGCCTGCGCGGCACGGTGCGCGTGCATCCCTCCGCCGTGACGGGCCGGCGGTTCATGCTGGACGGCGCCGGGCGGCACCGCTGGTCGCCCATCGCGCCCTCGTCCCGCGTCGAGGTCGAATTGAGCCACCCGGCGCTGCGCTGGTCGGGGCCGGGCTACCTCGACACCAACGACGGCGATGCGGCGCTGGAGGACGATTTCGTCGAGTGGGACTGGTGCCGCGCGCCCATGCGGCACGGGGCGGCGATCCTCTACAACGCAACCCGGCGGGTGGGCGGCGACCAGTCCCTCGCGCTGCGCGTCGGGCGCGACGGCGCGGTCGAGGCGTTCCCGCCGCCGCCGCCGGCCGTGCTGCCGCCGACGCGGCTATGGCGGGTAGCGCGGGCCACGCGGGCCGACGCGGCGCCCACGGTGCGGCAGACGCTGGAGGACACGCCCTTCTACTCGCGCTCGGTGATCGAGACGCGGCTGCTCGGCGAACCCACGGTGGCGGTGCATGAGAGCCTGCTGCTGGACCGGTTCCGGGCGCCCTGGGTGCAGGCGATGCTACCGTTCCGCATCCCGCGGCGCTGGGGGTGACGCATTGTCCTTGGCGCGGCGGATCGAGCGGCGGATGGAGACCAGCTCCGCGACCAGCAGGGCCAGCACCAGGAGCAGCAGGATAGCCCACTCCCACTGGGCGACCATCAGGGGCGCTCCCGGCTCATCTGCCGCGCGTCGAGCTGGTCGAACAGCGTGTATAGCCAGGCGGCCCGGTCGTCGAAGGCCGGCCAGAGCGGCGGGCGCGCGCCGGGCCGCGGCGGGATCGGCGCGGCGGTGACGGCGTCCACCAGGTAGCGCGCGGCGTTCAGAGCCGGAACCGGGCCGGAGGGACGCGGCCTCCACGCGACGGCGGACAGGCTGCGCGCCAGCAGGCGCAGCTTGCGGGCAGGCGGGACGACGGCGCGGCAGCCTACGCTGTCGTAGCCCTGGCGGGCAACCTGCCGGCCGATCTCGGCATAGAGGTGCCGCGCGGCGCCGATGCCGGGGCGGCAGGCGCGGGGCAGCGCCGCGATGCCAGAATCGGCGCGGCGATACAACGTGTCGGCCCGGTGCAGCAGGGTTTCCACCACGCCAGCCAGCGCCGGGCCGAAGCTCGGGCAAGCGAGCCAAGCGTCGGGGTCGATCCCGGCGGCGCGCAGCCAGTCCTGCGGGAGGTAGAGCCGGCCCGCCCGGGCGTCCTCGCCCACGTCGCGGGCGATGTTGCTGAGCTGCATGGCGATGCCGAGGTCGCAGGCGCGGGCGACGCCCTCCGCCGACCGCTCGCCCATCAGCATCGCCATCATCGCGCCGACCGCGCCGGCGACCCGGGCGGCGTAGGCTTCAAGGTCCGCCAGGCTGTCGTAGCGGCGGGCGGCGGCGTCCCAGGCGAAGCCCTCCAGCAACGCGTCCAGCAGCGTGCGCGGGATGGCGTGGAGCAGCACAACGGCGGCCAGCGCCCGGTCGGCGGCGATGGGCCTGGGGTGCCCGGCATAGGCGGCGTCGAGCCGCGCCCGAAGCTCTGCAAGCGCCGCCGCCGGATCGCCGCAAGAGCCGCCGCCGTTGTCGATCAGGTCGTCCGCCACCCGGCAGAACGCATACAGCGCCGTCGCCGGCTCGTGCACCCTGCGCGGCAGCAGCAGCGAGGCGGCGAAGAAGCTGCGCGATCCCCCGCGCAGCAGGTCGCGGCACGCCACGAGGTCGGCGCTATCGAGCCAGTTCTGCGGCATGCGGCACCACGGCATCAAGGACACGCGCCGAACACAGCACGCCGGGCAGGCCGGCGCCGGGGTGGGTTCCGGCGCCGACAAAGAACAGGCGATCCACCTCCTCGCTGCGGTTGTGCGGGCGGAACCAGGCGGATTGGGTCAGCAGCGGCTCCATGCCGAAGGCCGCGCCTCGGTAGGACAGCAGGCGGTCATGGAAGTCCTGCGGGGTCATCACGTGCTGGGTGACGACCGCGTCCTCCAGCCCCGGCAGGACCGTCTCGCCCAGCGCGCGGGCCAGGGATGCCCGGTAGGCCTCGGCGGTCGCCGCCCAATCCGTGCCGCTCGCGAGGTGCGGCACTGGGGACAGGACGTAGAACGCATCGCAGCCTGGCGGCGCCAGGGACGGGTCGGTCGCGGTCGGGCGGTGCAGGTACAGCGAGAAATCCTCGGCCAGGTGGTGGCGCTTGAAGATGTCCCGCAGCAGCTCGCGGTAGCGGGGGCCGAGCAGGATGGTGTGGTGCGCGACATCCGGGTACTGCCGCCGCGTGCCGAAATACCAGACGAACAGGCTCATGGAGTAGCGCGCCCCCTCGATGCGGCGGTCGGTCCAGCGGCGGCGGTGCTGCGGCGCCAGCAGGTGGCGGTAGGTCCAGGCCGCATCGGCGTTGGACACCACGATGTCGGCCGGGACCACGGCGCCCGAGCGCAGGCGTACCCCCGTGGCCGCGCCCCGCTCCACGGTGATCTCCGCCACCTCCCGGTCGCAATGTACGGCGCCGCCCTGCCCGCGGATCAGGTCCACCAGGCCCGTGACCAACGCCCCCGTGCCGCCCATGGCGAAATGCACGCCCCAGCGCCGCTCCAGGAAGGCGATCAGCGCGTAGATCGAGCTGGCGCTGAACGGGTTGCCGCCGACCAGCAGCGGGTGGAAGCTGAGCGCCACGCGCAGCCGAGGGTCGCGGATGTGCTTGGCGACCAATTGGTGCACGCTGCCGAGGCTGCCGAGCCGCAGCAGGTCCGGCACCACGCGGGCCATGTCGGTCCAGCTGTCGAAGGGCTTGTCGCCCAGCTGCTCGAACCCCACCCGGAAGATCGCCTCGCTGCGGGCCATGAAGCGTTCGTAGCCGGCGACGTCGGCCGGGTTGAAGCGGGCGATCTCGGCCCGCATGGCGGCGGGGTCGCCGGTGTAGTTGAACTCGGCGCCGTCGTGGAAGCGGATGCGGTAGAACGGGGTGATGGGCCGCAGATCCACATCATCCGACAGGCGCCGGCCGCACAGCGCCCAGAGTTCTTCCAAAAGGAACGGCGCGGTGACGATGGTGGGGCCGCCGTCGAAGGTGAAGCCGTCCTGGCGGAACACGTAGGCGCGGCCGCCGGGGGCGTCGA
>CAXSHI010000319.1:0-4122 GCA_964236755.1 uncultured Acetobacteraceae bacterium | reverse complement strand
GTGGGGCGGATGACCTGCTCGGCAAAGGCGCCGCCGGTGCGCTCCATCTCCCACGGACCCGGCGTCGCGCTCACGAACACCGTCTGCGGGCGGAAGCTGTCCCATTCCTCGAAGCGCAGCGGGCGGTTGTCGAGGCAGGACGGCAGGCGGAAGCCGAACTCGGACAGCACCCCCTTGCGCGCCGCGTCGCCGCGCGACATGCCGCCGATCTGAGGCACGGTGACGTGGCTCTCGTCCACGATCAGCAGCGCGTTCTCCGGCAAGTACTCGAACAAGGTCGGCGGCGGCTCGCCCTGCTTGCGGCCGGACAGGTAGCGGGAATAGTTCTCAATCGACTTGCAGCTTCCCGTCGTCTCGATCATCTCGATGTCGAAGGTGCAACGCTGCTGCAGCCGCTCGGCCTCCAGCAGCTTGCCCTCCGCGGTGAACTGCTTCAGGCGCTCCTGCAACTCGACCTTGATGTCCTTGACCGCCTGCGCCAGCGTCGGGCGCGGGGTCACGTAGTGACTGTTGGCGTAGATGTGCACGTGGTCCATCGACCCCGAGAGCTCGCCGGTCAGCGGGTCGAACTCCCGCAGGCTCTCCACCTCGTCGCCGAACAGGGTGATGCGCCAGGCGCGGTCCTCCAGGTGGCTCGGGAACACATCGATGGTCTCGCCGCGCAGGCGGAAGGTGCCGCGGGCAAAGGCCACGTCGTTGCGGCGATACTGCAGTTCCACCAGGGCGCGCGCCAGCGTGTCGCGGTCGATCCGCCCGCCGGCTTCCAGCTTGACCACCATGCGCCCGTAGGTCTCGACCGAGCCGATGCCGTAGATGCAGGACACCGAGGCCACGATCACCACGTCGTTGCGCTCCAAGAGCGCCTGGGTGGCGCTGTGGCGCATGCGGTCGATGGCCTCGTTGATTTGGCTGTCCTTCTCGATATACGTGTCGGTGCGCGGGACGTAGGCCTCCGGCTGGTAGTAATCGTAGTAGCTGACGAAGTACTCGACGGCGTTGTCGGGAAAGAAGCCCTTCATCTCGGCGTAGAGCTGCGCCGCCAGCGTCTTGTTGGGCGCCAGCACCAGGGTCGGGCGCTGGATCGCCTCGATCACCTTCGCCATGCTGAACGTCTTGCCGGACCCGGTGACGCCCAAGAGCACCTGGTCGCGCTCGCCCTGCCCGATGCCGGCCGTCAGCTCACGGATCGCCGTCGGCTGGTCGCCGGCGGGCTGGTAGTCGGACACGACGCGGAGCGGCTTGCCGCCGGGCTTCGCCGCCTGCTTCTTCGGCGCGAAGGCGACGGGCGGGGCGGCGGCGATCTGGCGGGCGAGGGTCGTTGACATCGGCCTCAGATGGCAACGGCCGGGTGCGGCGTCGAGGGGGCAGAGGCCTGTTCCACCCGCTGCGCCAGGTCCTCGATCGCCTTGTCGACGATGCCGAGCGAGCGCAGCCCGTCCCGCGTCCGGAACAGGTAGTCGGCCGAGCTGCCCAGCGCGCCGCAGGCGGAGGCAAGGCGCCGCACCACGTCCTCCCGCGCCAGGCCGCCGGCGTAATGCTCGCAGTCGCGGTGGATGGTGAAGGCGATGGCGTGGCCGAACGGCGCCCGGTCCGCGCCGCGCACCCGCACCCAGCGCGGCTGGTAGCTGCCGGACAGCATCTCGCGCCGCCAAAGCAGCGCCAGCTCGTCCGCCATCAAGGCTTCCGGCACATGGAAGGCGGCGCCGGCGCAGGCGCCGCCGCGGTCGAGGCCGAGCACCAGCCCGGGGTTCGCCGGCGTGCCGCGCCCGGCCTGGGTCGAAAGGCAGAACGAGCGGTGCCAGCCGTGCACGCGGGCCAGGCGACGCTGGTCGAAATGCAGCGCCGGGTTCCAGATCAGCGAGCCGTAGGCGAACAGCCACACGCCGTCGCCGGCCGCATCCCGCGGCCGCTGGGCCAGGGTCGCCGCCAGCGACGCCGCGCGCTCCGCGTCGGTGAGGATGCGCATGTCGGGCGCCCCGGCGGCAACCATGCGCTGCAGGGCATCGTCGCGCAGCGCCTCCCGGGTGATCACGTGGGTGTATTCAGTCACGGTGGGGACTTTGCAGTTTCGCCAAGGAATGCAAGTTTCAAGCCAGCCGCCGCGCGTCGGGCGCCGTCGCCCGCCAGATCCACCACGCCGCCCAGGCCCCCACGAGAAGGTTCGCCGCGCAAACGCCCAGGAACACGCCATGCGCGCCGAGCAGCCGCCCGCCGAGCCAGGCCACCGGCACGTTCACCAGCATGGTCCGCGCCACCGAGATCAGCACCGCGGCGCCCGGGCGGTTCAGCCCGTTGAACGCCGAGTTCGCCACCGCGATGATCCCCGCGGCGCCGTAGCTGACCGGCACGATGGCCAGATAGGCGGCGATCATCCCGGCCACCTCGGCATCCCCGGTGAACGCCCCGGCGATGCGCCCGCCGGCAAACCAGAGACCCGCGGCCAGCACCGCGCCCAGCCCCAGGCAGAACGCGAAGCTGCCGCGCATCGCCGACCGCACCCGGTCCAGCCGGCCCGCGCCGACATTCTGCCCGGCAAACGGGTTCATCACCGCCGACAACGCCAGGAAGGCGATCATCGACAGGCTCTCGATCCGCCCGGCCACCCCGAACCCCGCGACCGCCTTGGCGCCATAGGCGGCGAGGATCGCAGTGACGATGGCGCCCGAGACCGGAATGATCGTGTTGGCGCCCGCCGCCGGCAGCCCGACATGCAGGATGCGCCGTGCGGACGCCATGAACCGCGCCAGGCCGGGCATCCCGTCCTGCAGCATGCCATGCGACCGCAGCCGCCAAAGCGTCGCCGCCAGCAACGGCCCCCAGGCGAGCGCATTCGCTACCGCGGCGCCCGGCAGGCCGAGGCCCGGCCACCCGCCGATGCCAAAAATCGCCGGCGTCGCCACGAGGAGGTTCAACGCCGCCGACCCGGTCATGGCGATCCCCTGGAACTTCGCGTCCCCGGCGGCCCGCGCCGCGCTGAGGCCGACCATGGCGGTCATGAACAGCCCGGCCGCCGGGAACCAGACGCGCAGGTAGCCGGCGATCAGCGGCAGCAGGTCCTCCGGCGCGCCCAGGGCGCGGAACAGCGGATACACCGCAAGTTCGCCCAGCAGCATGGCCGCCCCGGCCATGATCGCGGTCATCAGCATGGCGTCGATTACCAGCGCCCCGGCGGCGGCCTCCCCGGCACCGAGCGCCCGCGCCACCACGGCGGACGTGCCGGCGCCCAGCCCGATCGCCAGGCTGATGACCACCATGGTGACGGGGAAGGTGAAGCTGACGGCGGCGAGCGCGTGCGGCCCCAGGCGGGCGATGAACCAGGTCTCGGCGACCGAATAGCCGATCATCGCCAGAAGCGCGCCGAGCATCGGCAGGGTCAGCCGCACCAGCATGGCGCCAACCGGGCCGACGGTCATGCTGGATGGGGCGGCACGCGCCGGGGCCGCCGGGACGGCGCTGGGGACTGGCGCAAGCGCGAGGGGCGTCACTGGAAACGCTTCAACATATGATGCACCTTCTATCAGTCCGGCATCGAAGAAGGAAGGCTTGTGCCGTTCGGCACATCATGGAGACCTGCTATGTTGCTGGTCGCAGGCTTCACCAAACCGACACACGCAACTGAAAGCCGGGCGGGCAGGTTGCCCGGAACGCCGACTGGGGCCAATGTCGCTTCGAGGTCAACGGCCAGCTTTATTTTCAGTTCCGGAGGGGGCATCATCCGGCTTGTCAGCTTTTGCCCGGTGCCGGGCATGGACGCCATCGCCGCTCCGCTCACGTGGGACTGTCGGCGCCCCGGCGATCCATGGCGCGGCCCGTTCGCCACAGTTCAGCGTTAGGAATTCAGCTCATGGCAGCAGACGGCGACAAGGTCGCGCAGACCGGGACAGCGCAGGGCGGCATCGACAAGCTTTGCATCGACACCATACGCACCCTGTCGATGGATGCGGTGCAGAAGGCCAAGTCGGGCCATCCCGGCACGCCGATGGCCCTGGCGCCCGTCGGCTACACGCTGTGGCAGGACGTGCTGCGCTTCGACCCTGCAGACCCGACCTGGCCCAACCGCGACCGCTTCGTGCTGTCGGTCGGCCATGCCTCCATGCTGCTGTACTCGCTGCTGCACCTGTC
>CAXSHI010000318.1:0-4138 GCA_964236755.1 uncultured Acetobacteraceae bacterium | reverse complement strand
TGACCCGCGCCGACCCGCGCGGCCGCACCCGCCCCGGCCCCGAGCCGGACGTCACTCAGGAAACCCCGCTCGGCAGCGGCCAGGGCAGCCCCGACCCAGCGCCCAGCCCCACGCAGGGCGTACCCCGCCCCGCGGCAGGCGCGCGATGACCCTCACCGCCGCCGTCCTCCAAGCCCAGCGCCGCTCCGCCCCGCGCGCTCCAGGACCCAGAGCATGAAGCCGAGCGACTACCCCCTGGCCCTCTGGCCGCTTGCCGCCTCCGCGAGCGCCGTGGAGACCGACCACATCATCATCGCGTTCACGGTGCTCACGGTGCTGCTGACCGCGCCGATCTTCGTCGGCATCACCTGGTTCGCGATCCGCTACCGCGTCGGCAAGGTCGTTGACCGCACCAACCACGACGAGCGCTCCAACCTGATCGAGCTGAGCTGGATGATCATCCCGTTCCTGCTCACCCTGTTCTTCTTCGTCTGGGCGGCGCGGCTGTTCGACACCCACAAGCACCCGCCGGCCGGCGCCATGGAGATCAGCGCCGTCGGCCGGCAGTGGATGTGGAAGTTCCAGCACCCCGGCGGCCAAGCGGAGATCAACGACCTGCACGTGCCCGTCAACCAGCCCGTGCTGATCCGCATGATCAGCCAGGACGTGATCCACGGCCTCTACATCCCCGCCCTGCGCATCCAGATGGAGACCCTGCCCGGCCGCTACACCGAGCTGTGGTTCAACGCCAGCCATGCCGGCACCTACCGCCTGTTCTGCTCGGAATACTGCGGCACCGACCACTCCGCGATGGACGGCCTGCTCACGGTGATGGAGCCCGCAGCCTACGAGGACTGGCTCAGCTCAAACGGCGGCTCGCAGTCCATGGCGGCGGCAGGCGCGCGCCTGTTCACCGCCGACGGCTGCGCCGGCTGCCACGCCGGCACGGCGACGGTGCGCGCGCCCTCGCTGGTCGGGCTCGCCGGCTCACCGGTGCCGCTGGAGGACGGCCGCACGATCTTCGCCGACGACACCTACATCCGCGACAAGATCCTCAACCCCGACCACAACAAGATCGCCGGCTACAAGCAGGTCATGCCGTCCTTCAACGGCATCATCGCCGAGGACGACCTGCTCAAGCTCGTCGCCTACGTCAAGGCGTTCGGCCAGCCCGGCAGCCAGTCCTCCGGCCGCCAGCAGGCCGCCAACCAGAGTTCCGCCAGCCAGAGTTCCGTCAGCCCCGGGGAGCAGTCTCGATGAGCCCGTCCGACATCGCCCTGCGCGACGCCAGCACCGCACGCCCGACGCTGCACCGCCCGCGCGACTACCTCCACGACGAGCACACCATCCGCTCGTGGCTGTTCACCGTGGACCACAAGCGCATCGGCCTGCTCTACCTCGCCTCGATCACCGCGTTCTTCCTCCTCGGCGCGCTCGCCGCCGGCGCGGTGCGCCTGTCGCTGGTGGTGCCCAACGGCCAGATCTTCACCAACGACACCTACAACAAGATGTTCACCCTGCACGGGGTCATCATGGTGTGGTTCTTCCTGATCCCCTCGATCCCCAACACCTTCGGCAACTTCCTGATCCCGCTGATGATCGGCGCCAAGGACCTGGCGTTCCCCAAGATCAACCTGCTGTCGTGGTGGGTGTTCATGGTCGGCGCGTTCTTCACCCTGATCGTGCTGGTGATCGGCGGCGTGGACACGGGCTGGACGTTCTACGCCCCGTTCTCCACCACCTTCTCCAACACCTACGTCGTGCCCGCGCTGATCGGCGTCATCATCGTGGGCTTCTCCTCGATCCTGTCGGGGCTGAACTTCGTCGTCACCGTGCACACCATGAGGGCACCGGGCATGACCTGGTTCCGCATGCCGATCTTCGTCTGGGCGATCTACGCCACCAGCCTGATCTTCCTGCTCGCCACCCCGGTCATCACCATCGCCCTGATCCTGCTGGTGATGGAGCGCGCCTTCCACATCGGCGTGTTCGACCCCGCACTCGGCGGCGACCCGGTGCTGTTCGAGCACCTGTTCTGGTTCTACTCCCACCCCGCCGTCTACATCATGGTGCTGCCCGGCATGGGCGTGATGAGCGAGCTGGTCACCGCATTCTCCCAGAAGAAGATCTTCGGCTACCGCTTCATCGCGTATGCGACCATCGGCCTGGCCTCGATCACCTTCTTCGTCTGGGGCCACCACATGTTCGTCAACGGCGAGAGCGAGACCTCCGCCGTGGTGTTCTCGCTGCTCAGCTTCGCCGTCGCCGTGCCGTCCGCGGTCAAGGTGTACAACTGGACCGCGACCATCCACAAAGGCGACCTGCGGCTGGACACGCCGATGCTCTACGCCATGGGCTACATCGGCCTGTTCGTGATCGGCGGCCTCACCGGCCTGTTCCTCGCCTCCCTCGCCATCGACGAGCACCTGCACGACACCTACTTCGTGGTCGCGCACTTCCACTACATCATGGTCGGCGGCACCGTGCTCGCCTTCCTCGGCGGCCTGCACTTCTGGTGGCCGAAGTTCACCGGCCGCATGTATCCGGAGGCCTGGGGCCGGGTCGGCGCGTTCCTGATCTTCATCGGCTTCAACACGACCTTCTTCCCGCAGTTCCTGCTTGGCTACCTCGGGATGCCGCGCCGCTACCACCAGTACTCGCCCGAGTACCAGCTCCTCAACATCATGAGCTCCGCCGGCTCCACCATCCTCGCCATCGGCTACGTCTTCCCGATGGTCTACCTCACCTGGTCGCTGTGGTTCGGCAAGCGTGCGCCCGACAATCCCTGGGGCGCCAAGGGCCTGGAGTGGACCACCTCCTCGCCGCCGCCCAAGCACAACTTCCTCAAGCCGCCGGTCGTCGACTTCGAGGCCTACGACTACCCCAACAAGGTGGCAGAGCGTGGGTAAGTCGGAGCAGTTCGAACCCGGCGCGCTGGCCTACGCCGACGGCCCGGCGGTCGGCATCGAGCTGCAGGAGCAGTTCACCAACGTCGCCCAGCAGCGCCTCTCCGCGGAGCTGGGCATGTGGGCCTGGCTGATCACCGAGCTGCTGCTGTTCTCCGGCCTGCTCGTCACCGCCCTGGTGCTGCGCACCCTGCACCCCGACTCGGTGCAGGCCGCCGCCCAGCACCTCAAGCTGTGGATCGGCGGCGTCAACACCGTGATCCTGATCACCTCGTCGCTGGTGATGACCGGCGCCATCGAGATGTCCAAGCTCGGCCGCGCCCGCGACGTCACGCGCTGCCTGTTCGTCACCGGGGCGCTCGGGCTCGCCTTCCTCCTGTTCAAGAGCTACGAGTACTACGTCGACTACGCCGAGCACATGACGCCCTTCCTCAAGCGCCCCTACGAGCTGGGCTCGGATGGCGCCTCGCAGCTCTTCGTCAACCTCTACTGGGTCACGACGATCCTGCACTTCGGCCACCTGACCATCGGCATCGGCATCGTCTGGGCGATGGCCTGGCTGGTCAGCCGCCCGCACTACCTCGCCCGCCACCAGAACCGCGTGGAGATCACCGGCCTGTACTGGCACTTCATCGACCTGGTCTGGCTGATCGTCTACCCGAGTCTCTACCTGGTGAACCGCTGATGGTCTCCCTCTCGCCCATGGCCGCGCTGCGCGACATCGACCCCAAGGTGCGCGAGGTCATGCGCGGCCCGGTGATCACCACCGGCGTGCTGCTTTGCCTGCTCGCGGTCGAGGTCCTGCTGGCGATGACCACGCCGTTCCGCGCCTGCGGCTACGTCGAGCTGGGCATCGCCGCGGTCATGGTGGTCATCGTGCTGACCTACTCGATGGAGCTGACCCACGCCCCGCCGCTGATCCGCCTGTTCTCCATCCTCGGCTTCTTCTGGCTCGCGATCCTGTTCGGCATCACCATGATCGACTACCTCACGCGCTGAACGCCACGCCAACGGCCGGCTCCTGACGTCGCACTGCCAGCAAGCAAGACTGGGCTCTGCCCAGACCCGCCAGGGGGGAAGCCCCCCTGGACCGGCTTCTTTTAAGTGATGAATTCCAAAGGCGAGCCTTTGGCGGAGTTTGAGGCGGAGCCTCAACCTTGCTTGCTCCATCGGCCGCTCCATCGGCCGCCAAGCGGCACCACATGTTCGTCCAGGGCTGGCAACCGCCCCTTTGCTGTGGGATACCCGCCCCG
>CAXSHI010000317.1:0-4163 GCA_964236755.1 uncultured Acetobacteraceae bacterium | reverse complement strand
TCCGCAAGGTCACCGGCGGCTTCCGCGCCACCTGGGGCGCCAAAGTCTATGCCGCCGCCGCGACCGTGATCGCCACCGGCCGCCTGCATGGCCTGACCGCTCTCGCCGCGCTCCAGGCCGCCCTCGCAGGTCAGCCCGTCATGCGCACTGGCTGACCCAACCCCAGGGGGTGAGCAGTTACGACGAAGCCCGTGGTGTTGCCGCCGTCATATTCGCGGGCCATCCTATGCGGCCTGCCCGTGACGAGCTGGCCGGCTGCGATCTGCCGCGTCGTCGCCCGCCGCCACCATCCAGCCGTCCGCATCGGGTGCGTCAACCAGCCAGGACCGGGCCTCTCCGCCACGCACCCGCGCAAGCTGCAGGCGCCAGCGTGCCCGACCTAGTCCGGGCACATCCGGGGCGTGGGGCAAGGCTGGAGGCGAGGGCGCCGGGCCAACCCGCCAGCGGGTCAGCGCGGCCGAAGGTTCGCACAAGAGGGGATCATCGTGCTTACGGCTGAAACGCAGCAACAGGGCCATCACCCCGGCCGCTTCCGCCGCAAGCTGCAGCCGACGCGAAGCGGTCAGGCTCAAGCGGCCAGGGACCTCCCCAACGACCGCGGTAAGGCACCCTGCCCTGAGCGCATCCTCTATGACGCCCAGTACCGCCTGGTCGGCCCGGACGTAGATCACGCGCTCCGGGCCGAGGCCGACCGCTGCCAGGGCGGGGGCGAACGGGGAAAGACGCGGATAGGCCCACAACACCGGGCCAGACAGCCGGCCGGCGATGGCGGCGACCATCAAGGCCGGGATGGCTGCGTGCTCGGTGTCAGGGCCGACACCCACCAGTTCGTGCAGCGCGCCACGGACCAGCCCCCCACCCGGCAGAGCGGTGTCGATCCCGGGGTCACCGAACGGCAGCACAGGCCGGTCAAGCCGTTCGGAACCGCCGCGTTCGAGGCGGGCGATCTGTGATCGAAGGTCTGCGTGTGCAAGGACAGGGCTATGCGGCATGCTGAACCTTGACGTTTCCGCATGAGAACATAGTAAGAACACATCGCGCAAGCGGCTATGGTGATGGCCGACACTGGAAAGCGTGAGGAAAAGTTATCCTTGGCGAGGTATGCAGCTGGCGGAAGCATCTAGGCCAATCACAACAAACCTTGCCCCGCAGATGACACACTCCGAGTGGTATGCTGCGTCGCATCATGCACATCGAATGGTCCACGAGCCTCCCACACAGGGCCATGGCGTCTGCACGCCGGGGCGGCATGTGGCATTTGACCGTCCAGCCCCGGAAGGAGTGGCCGATGTTCGAGTGGCACATCGCGCACGACACCGACGGCCACCTTAGCAAGGTCGGCCATGTCAGCACCGCCAACTTCGCCAAGGGCCAAGCGGAGCTGGCCCTCCTCGGCCTGGACGCCAAGGAGGGCTGACCTCCGCGTTAGAACCCGGGACTGAACCCAGGTCTGCTGGCCTGCGCCGCCTTGGCCAGTTCCGCCTCGCGTTGCTCGTTCGCGGCGATGACGGCAGCCCTGACCTTCGCGCGCACGACATCGGGAAAGGCGTTGACCGCCTCGGCCAGTTCACGGATGGCTGCCTCACGCCGCTCCACGGCCGCGACCAGCGGCACGATGTGCCTGGCCAGCACCGCCCGCACCTCCGCGTCACGCTGGCGCTTCCGCAGCTCGCCGGCGTGGTCCCGCCCCGCCGCGCGCTGGGCGAACACCCGGTGCTCGGTGCGGATGAAGCGGTCCACCTCCTCCTTCCGGCTGCGCTCGATGGCTTCCACGAGGTCAAGGGCGAGCGACTTGTATGGCTTGTCGCTCATGTCCTTGGCCGCCTGCTCCCATAGGTGCCCGGTGGTGATCGGCTCCCTGTCGCCCACCGCCCGGCTGCGCTTGACCGCCTCGAACGCAGCGGCCTCGGAAATGACGGTATAGACCTGGGTGACGTGGCGGCTTTCGGCCACGTAGCTCTTGAAGGCGGTGATCCCGGCCGTGCCCCGCGGCAGGGCGTTGATGTGCTCGCCCGAGGTGATGCCCTGAGCGCTGTCGATGGTCAGGGCATGGCCGAAACCGAGCAGCAGCCGATCTGACCGGCTGTCCTTCAGGGCACGCCATTGCACGGCCCCCACGCGCCCGTCCGCGTCGCGGAGCTGCAGGCCATCCACGGACTGCCCCACCACCTCCACCACGTTACCGTTCGCCCCGATGAAGCCGGGCTTGCCCTCGATCAGGGCATAGGTCTTGCGGAACAGGCGCACTTTGTCCCCGGTGGCAATGGGCATGTCGTAGGTTTCGCCGCGCTGATCTATGGCCTGGTGGACCACCTCCTCCTGGCCAAGCTCGCCGCGCGCCTTGAGTCGCTCTCGCACCGCCCGGCTGATGTCAGCTGCATCCTGGTTGGTTAGCGCGGAGATGGTCACGCCCATCGCCGACCCGGCCGCGCGAAGGGCGTCGCGGCGCTGGATGTAGAGGTCGGCGACGTGGGCCACCACCTCATCCTGGTCGCCGCCGACCATCCGCACGGTGCCGTCCTCGCGCTTCATGCTCAGCGCCGTCGCCGCGTCGCCCTTCCGGAACAGGCCGGCGATCTCGCGTGCCCGCGGGGTGGCTTGGCGCACCGTGGTCAGCAGCTCGGGCATGGCCTCCTTCGGCAGGGTCCGCTGCATGATCTCGATGGTGTCGCCTGCTTCTATGGCCTGCGCCTGCTCGCGGTCGCCCAGCCCCTTGATCGTCAGGCCGTGCTTGGCTTGCGCCTCCAGCAGCTTGAGGAACGGGCGCGGCGCAATCTGGCTCACCTCGTCGATCACCAGCACGGTGTTGCGGGACAGCTTGACGGTGCCGTCCGCCACCCAGCGCAGGAAGGGATCGAGCGCGAAGGTGCGCTTGATCCCGGCATCCTGCAGGGCGTCGGCCTGCCGCCAGGCCGTGGCGACGCCGATCACCTCCCGGCCGGCCGCATCGAGGCTGGTGTCGTCCTGCCAGGCAGCGACAAGCGGCTTCAGCAGCGTCGTCTTGCCCGACCCGGCGACGCCGGTGACAAAGCTGAGCCGGCCGCCGGTGCCCAGGCTGTAGATGGCTGCCTTCTGCGCCGCCCCGTGTTCCGGCTCGCGCTCGAAGTTCAGACCGGAGCTGTCAATGGCGGCTTTCACGGCGGCCACGGACAGCGCATCCGTCCTGTCCAGCGCAGCCGCCTTGGCATGGCCGGCGAGGTCGGTCTCGATCCTGACCTGGGCGGTGTTGGTGACGCGCACCTTGTCGCTGAACTCGCCCACGATCAGCCTCACCCGTTCGCCGCGCAGGATGATGCCGTGGTCCTCGATCAGCTGCACCACCCGGTCTATGTCCTCGGGTTCGGATACGCCGGTCTGGATCAGGCCACGGGCCGCGTAGGTCCGCAGCCTGGAATGGTCGATGACCGCAGCGGTGTCGAACTCCGTGGCCAGGTGGCGGGCCGCGAAGTCGTAAGCCTGGTTGAACCGTTCGGCGTCGGTCATGGCCGGCGCATCCGCCCCCTCCAGGACCGTCGCGTGCGTCCAACCGATGGCCTCGGCCTGGTCGCGCCAGGTTTCCCGCTCCGTGCGCCCGTCCCCCTTGGACCGGCGCTCGGCGACGGCCGCTGCGGACAGGATGCCGAACTTGCGCTCGGCCGGCAGCGCCTCCCAGTCCAGGCCCTGGCGCTTGGCGTATGCCTTGGCGTTGCGCTCCGTCTGTCGGCGCCCCTTGGAGAACAGGTCCACCGCCGCCTGCGGGACGGCCGGCAGCACGAACGCCTCCTCCTTGGCGTCATAGGCCGTGCGCATGCCCAGCTCGCGCAGCCGCCCCGCCAGCCTGCCCTGGAAGTAGGCGCCGAACTCGTGGACCCGGTCCTGCAGCCGCCTGGTGTCGAGCGAGCCGACGCGACCGTCCTCGGTCGCCACCATGTTGAACATGGCATGGTGGACGTGGGCGTGCGGGTCGCCGGACATCGGCACCTCCGCCAGGTACGTCACCCCGGTCACGCCGTCCTTGACCTGCAGCGTCGGCCGGGCCGTGTGGTGGCGGAAGGACACCCAGCCCACCTCGCCCGGATCGGCGCCATTCTTCCCGCCTGCCCCCTTGCGCGCCCAGCCGACCTCCCGAGCGACGTAGCGCATGGTGTCGTCGCTGGCCCCGTCGATGGCTGCCCAGATCGCCG
>CAXSHI010000316.1:0-4168 GCA_964236755.1 uncultured Acetobacteraceae bacterium | reverse complement strand
CGGTCATCCAGCAATCCAGCTCGCGGCGTAGCGCCCCAGGTTTTTGACACTCCCCGCTTCCTGCTGCACGTCGTCGAGGGTACCGGCGAGGCGGGCGTCGTGTTCTGCGACCTGCCCCAGGTGCCGCCGGGGCCGGTCGGCAAGTTTCTGCTAACGCAGATGGCCGCTGTTGCCGAGCTGGAAGCGGGGCTGACCAGCCAGCGCACCCGCGCCGCGCTGGCAGCGGCCAAGGCGCGCGGCACCGTGCTCGGCAACCCGCGGCTGCGCGCAGGCGCCCCGGACCAGGCCCGCGCCGCCGCGGCGGCCAAGAGCGCGCAGGCCCGCGTCCGGGCCGCCGACGTGCTGCCCTACCTAGAGGCCGCGCGCCGGGCTGGTGCCCGCACGCTGCACGAACTGGCCGAGGCGCTGACCAACCGTGGCGTGCCAACGCCGGCCGGCAAGGGCACTTGGCAGCCCGAGCAGGTGCGAAGGGTGCAGGCTGCCGGGATACGGCCTGTGCCGCCGGCCAGCACCCATTGAGGGCATCATGACCGGCTGACGCACAGCTTCATGGCCCAGTGACCACGAAGCTGTGCGTTTTGGCCATCTGCGGCAAAAGCTAAGTCTATCAGCAGTTTGTACGCTGCCGCGCTTCGGGCACCCACCATGTCTTTTGACACTTCGCCGTCCGGCACGTTTGGCACATGATGGCACAAAGCGTGCTTCTGCTGGGAAATCGGGACTGGCACTCTTAACAAATCGCGTGTTCTGTAAAGATGTGGCCATTCTGCACAGCTTCGCGGTCACCGGGCCATCAACCGCTGCGGCCTGCGCCGGTGCCGCTACATTGGCCTCGCCAAGACACACCTCCAGCATGTCATCACAGCGGCCGCCATCAACCTGGTCCGGGTCGCAGAGTGGTTCGCCGGCACCCCTGTCGCCAAAACGCGCGTCTCACGCTTCGCGCCGCACTCCAAGCAGCCTGATAGCGGACCACCGAATTCGCCACCAGCATCAAGGGTGCGTTTACCTGGTAGGCTGCTGCGGCGCATGGTGGAACACGCTCTCCTACTCAGCTTGGCGCTTTCACGCCGTGGCGCAGGACGGAATGGTGACGACCATACATGAGGTAGATCGCCAGGCCGAGCGCCATCCAGATCAGCAAGCGCAGCCAGGTGAAGATCGGCAGGCCGGACATTAGCAGCAGGCAGAATAGGATGCCGAGGACCGGCACGACCGGCACGGCGGGCACCTTGAAGGGCCGCTTCACCCGCGCGTCGCTGCGGCGCAGGTAAATCACCGAGCCGCACACCAAGATGAAGGCGAACAGCGTGCCGATGCTGACCATCTCGCCCAGGATGTTGATCGGCACCAGCGCCGCGACGGCGGCCACGATAGTGCCGATCATGATCTGGCTGCGGTAGGGGGTGTTCAGCGTCGGATGCACGTGTGCGAACAGGCGGGGGAGCAGGCCGTCCTCCGACATGGTGAAGAAGATGCGGCTCTGGCCATACAGCAGCACCAGGATGACGGTGGTCAGCCCGGTCAGCGCGCCGACCTTGACCAGGATGGCGAACCAAGTGAGACCGATTACGTCCACCCCCTTTGCGATCGGGTCGGACACGTCGAGTTGGGCGTAGGGGACAAGGCCCGTCAGCACCGCGGCAACGACAATGTACAGCACGGTGCAGACGACCAACGAGCCCAGGATGCCGATCGGCATGTCGCGTTGCGGGTTGCGGGCCTCCTGCGCCGCGGTCGAGACAGCGTCGAAACCGATGAAGGCGAAGAACACGACGGCGGAACCGCGCAAGACGCCGCTCAGGCCGAAATGGCCGAACTCGCCGGTGTTGTCCGGGATGAACGGGTGCCAGTTCGCCGTGTTCACGAAGAAGGCGCCGACGGCGATGAAGGCCACCACGACGACCAGCTTCACCGCGACCATGATGTTGTTCAGCCGGGCCGACTCCTTGGTGCCGAGCACAAGCATGGCGGTCAGTGCGGCAACGATCAGCGGTGCGGGCAGATTCAGGACTGCGGTCGCCGTGCTGCCGTCGGCCAGCATCACGACCGTGCCCGGCGCCGCGGCGAACCGAGGTGGGACGACGATGCCGATGTTGCGCAGGATGCTCACGGCGTAGCCGGACCATCCGACTGCCACCGTGGCCGCGCCCATCGCATATTCGAGCACGAGGTCCCAGCCGATCATCCAGGCGAACACCTCGCCCAGGGTGGCGTAGGTGTAAGTGTAGCAGCTTCCGCTGACCGGCAGCATGGCCGCAAGCTCGGCGTAGCACAGGCCGACGAAGGCGCAGGCGATCCCGCCCAGCACGAACGAGAGCATGATGCTCGGTCCCGCATACTGCGCCGCCGCCGTGCCGGTCAGGACGAAGATGCCGGCGCCGATGATTGCGCCGATACCCATAGCCATGATGCTGAACGGGCCGAGCGACTTCGGCAGCTTGTGGCTGTCGGCTTCGCCGTGCTTGACGATGTCGTCCACGGACTTCCGTGTCATCAGGCCCTGATCACTCATGCAACTACCCCTGGCTGCGTCGGCTGGCTAGGGTGCCTTCTAACCCCCTCAATAAGCCAGAACTAAACTGACTCGCCTCCTGTGTGCATAGGCGGACAAAGCTGGAAAGCTCTTGTTGGGTTCCGGGGTAGTAACGTGGGGATCGTGGCGCGGGTCTGAGGACGGCTGGCGCAAGGGCGGGACTGGAAGTAGCTGACCGGGTCACGCGAAGAACTCGCGTCATGGCTGTATCCGACCTGGACAATCTTGTCACAGGACAAGCTGCCACTTTACCTCGGCTTCTTCCAGTTCGTGCACAACGCGCGCCGACGCGGAAAAGCCCTGCTCGGCGCTTATCGCCCCCACCGAATTCGCCACCAGCATCAATGTTGGGTCGCCCCCTACAACTACGCCCTGCGCTGGGACCGGCTGAACCGGGCCAGATGCCCCAGGAAGGCCGAGCGCGCGGCGCGCTGGGCGGAAACGCTGGACCAGGTGCAGCAGGCGTTGAGACTTTACGCCTGAGCTAGACCGGTGAGAGAATAGCTCAATAGCGACGGAGCGGAATTTGGTGGTATTCGAGTTGAAGGATCGCAGAGATAGTTTATTTGGCCGAGCAGGGGATATTAGTGTTCTGTGGCAGCGGGCGGGCACGACCGGCATTACCATCGTGGCTGGACCGCCGCAGGTAGGCAAAAGCTGGTTGCTGATGGAGGTAGCGCGGCAGCTCAATCAGCTTCCGACGACTGAGCGGCCGGTCATCGGCTACAGCCGTTCGCCCAAAGGCGCCCTAGATCCGATGCTGCAGGTCCTCGCCGACCTGTACACACGCTGGCTTGATGACGCGTCGTCGTGGCAGCAGGCCCAAGCAGTCTATGACCAGCAGAAGGACCGGGCGCTGACAGCCTTCGCACGGTTCATGGCCAAGCTGGCCGAGAAGGCGGCCGAGGCGGTGCCCGTGCTCGGCAAGATGGGCGGGACAGCGATCCGCGAGGCCGTCGAGGGGCTGGTGGTTGCGAGCGAGGGCCTGCACTCAGGCCGTCTCGTCGTCTCGAAGCTGGAATACCCGCAGGCGTGGGAGCTGGTCGGCTCGGTAATGAAGATCAGCAAGCGCAAGGCGGCCCTGTTCCTCGACCAGTGGGACGAGACGTCCGACCGGGCGCGGCAGATAGACCTGTTCCGCAACATTCTGCGCGAGCGTGAGGACTGGACCGGCTGCCACATCTTCCTTGGTGTGCGCGAGGGCGGCGAGGGCGAGGTGCTGTGTCGCGAGTTACGCAACGAGTTCTCCACTTCCGTGCGCATCCACACGCTTGGTGACATATCGCTCGATGGCCAGGAGGAGCGCCGCCTATCCGACTTCCTGCGCGCGCGGGTGCCGACATTCTGGAACCTGACCGACGAAGCGGTCGTCGAGCAGTCCGGCCGCAACGCCGTAGTTATCGGTCGCCTGACGGATCCGGACGCGAGTGAGGCGGTTCGGACGACGGAAGGCGTGATGCAGCTGATCGCGGAGGCTTGGGCGTATCAGTATCGGGAGCTGGAAACGCTGCTGGACGGGCTTTCGGTGGATGAGCGGCGCTGGGCTGTCCGGCTCGCGCTAGGCTCTGTTAGGGCTAGAGGTCTGCTCCCATATTTGGGCCATGCAAGACGAAAAGCCGTATGGCGTCCTCA
>CAXSHI010000315.1:0-4175 GCA_964236755.1 uncultured Acetobacteraceae bacterium | reverse complement strand
CCGCGACGGCCGCCCCGGCCCGCCGGCCGGCAAGCTCACGCAGCGCCGCGTCCGCGGCAGCCGGCAACGCCGCCGACCCGGGCCGGAACGCGACGGAGACTCCGGGCGGCAGCCGCGGCACGGGCGGGGCGTTGACCGATGCTGGGATGCCGGCCAGCCGAGGCAGCGGCGGCGCCTCGCTCGGCAGGTCCGGAATCGGCCCCGATGCAGCGGTCGGCTCGCCCCGTTGCGGTCCGCTGGACGCCACACCGGCGGACGGGGCGGGTGGGGACGCGGTGGCGGCTGACAGCCCGGCTGGCGGGGCGGCAGGTGTCCCGGCAGGCAGAGGGGCCGTGGCAGCCTCCAGCACCGCCACTGACGCGCCGGGATCAGGCGGCGGGGTGGCCGGCCGCGTCGCGGCGGGCGTGGACGCGGCGACGGGTGCAGCAGCGACGGGCGCTGGCAGCACCAACGGGTCTTGCGTCGCCTCCCGCCGCGTGCGGTCGCGCTCGGCCACAAGGCGGGCCGCGAGCGCCCGCCGGGTGGCCGGGTCGGTGGGAGTGGGGCGAGGCGGCACCTGGGACAGATTCGGATAGGGATCGTCAACGCCCGGCGGCGGCGGGCGCACCTCGGCGATCTTGCCGCCTTGCAGGTCGTGCCACCACTCGATCGGCGTATCGAGCGTGAGCTTGCTGTCGCTCATCCGCTCGACCCCGCTGCACGCCGCCATCGCGAGCAGCCCTGCAAGCAACGCAATCCTCGTTCCTCCGTTGCGAAAGAGTGTCACTTGTTCCCCTGAAGCCGGAAGCCTAGGTTCGGCCTGGTCGCATCCCGCCATCAGCCGGCCCCGTCCCATGCGTGTTGGCGACATGTAGCGCGTCATCGCGCCCGACGGAAAGGATACCCCAGCATGGACCAACGCGGCACATCCCGAACGGCGCAGCAGTCCCACGCGGTCTCGACCGGCTTCGTGCTCGGCAGCCCGGCTGTGCTCGGACGCTCGATGGCCGACATCGCCGAACGCTCGCAGCGGCTGGTGGCCGACTGGCTGCACCGGCAGTCGCGCGACGCGCCGGACCTGTACTCCATGAACGTGGCGCATGCCTTCCTGGAGATGACCACGCAGCTGATGAAGGATCCAGCCCAGGTGACGCGGGCGCAGCTTGGGCTGTGGCAGGACTACATGACGCTTTGGCAAAACACGACGCGGCGCATGTGGGGCATGAAGGCCGGCCCGGTCATCGAGGCGGATCCGAAAGACAAGCGGTTCGAGGACAGCGCCTGGAAGGAGATCGAGGTTTTCGACTTCATCAAGCAGTCCTACCTGCTGACCGCCCGGTATGTGCAGGGCATCGTGGCCCGCGTTGACGGACTGAATGCGAAGACGGCGCAGAGGGTGGATTTCTACTCGCGCCAGTTCATGGATGCGATCAGCCCGGCCAATTTCCTGACGACCAACCCCGAGGTGCTGCGCAAGACCGTCGAAACCGGGGGAGAGAACCTGCTGCGCGGCCTGAGTAACCTGTTGTCGGACCTGGAGCGCGGGCGCGGCAAGCTCACGATCCGGACGGCCGGCCTCGACGCCTTTGAGATCGGCAAGGATGTCGCGACCTCGCCGGGCAAGGTCGTGTTTCAGAATGACCTGATGCAGCTCATCCAGTACTCGCCGGCAACCCACATGGTCCTGAAGCGGCCGTTGCTGATCGCGCCGCCCTGGATACGCAAGTTCTACGTCCTTGACCTGCGCCCGCAGAACAGCTTCGTGCGCTGGGCCGTGGAGCAGGGCCACACCGTGTTCATGATCAGCTGGGTGAACCCCGGCGAGTGCTCAGCCGAAAAGGACTTCGAGAACTACATCAGCGAGGGCTACCTTGCCGCCCTGGACGCGATCGAGCGCGCGACCGGAGAGCGGGAGGTGAACGCCATCGGCTACTGCCTGGGCGGCACGCTGCTGGCCAGCGCGCTCGCCTGGATGGCCGCGGTCGGCGACGACCGGGTCAAGTCTGCGACCTTCCTGGCCACCATGCTGGATTTCAAGGAAACCGGCGAGCTCGGCGTGTTCATCGACGAGGGGCAGTTGCGGGTGCTTGAGGACGCGGAACAGCGCGGCGTCCTTGACGGCGGTGAGATGGCGGCGACCTTCAGCATGCTGCGTGCGAACGACCTGATCTGGTCGTTCGTCGTCAATAACTACATGCTCGGTCATGAGCCGTTCCCGTTCGACCTGCTGTACTGGAACAGCGACAGCACCCGGGTGCCGGCGCGAATGCACCAATTCTATCTGCGCTGGATCTATCAGCATAACCTGCTTCGCGAACCCGGCGGGATCGAGGTCATCGGGCAGCCGATCAACCTGGGCAGCATCAAGGTACCGTCGTATTTTCTCTCGACCTGCGAGGATCACATCGCGCCGTGGAGAAGCGCCTATGGCGGCACGCGGCTCCTGGGCGGGCCGAGCCGCTTCGTGCTTGCCGCAAGCGGCCAGGTCGCCGGCGTGGTCAATCCACCGCAGAGCGGCAGATACAGCTTCTGGACCAACACGCAGCATCCAGCGGACCCGGCTGCCTGGCTGGCCGGCGCGACCGAGATGGCCGGAAGCTGGTGGCCGGATTGGCAGCGTTGGGTTGCGGCGCTCGACAACACGCATGTGCCGAGCCGCGTGCCTGGCGATGGCGCCCTGCCCGCGATGGAGGACGCGCCGGGCAGCTACGTCAGAGCTTGGTCGAGCTGAGCATCCAGCCCGGCGCGGGGCCAGGACTTCTCCCGGCCCGCGTTGCGCCTGTCAGTGCGTCAGTCCCTGCACGACCTCATCGGTCATCTTCTTCGCGTCACCAAACAGCATCATCGTGTTCGGGCGGAAGAACAGTTCATTGTTCACGCCCGCATAGCCCGATGCCATGCTGCGCTTGATGAACAGCACGGTCTTCGCCTTGTCCACGTCGAGGATCGGCATGCCGTAGATCGGCGACTTGGGATCGGTCTTGGCCGACGGGTTGGTCACGTCGTTGGCGCCGATCACGTATACCACATCCGCCGTGCTGAACTCGCTGTTGATCTGTTCGAGTTCAAACACTTCTTCATAGGGTACGTTGGCTTCGGCCAGCAGCACGTTCATGTGGCCGGGCATGCGGCCGGCGACGGGATGGATGGCGTACTTCACCTCGACGCCCTCTTTCTTCAGCGTGTCGGCCATCTCGCGCAACGAGTGCTGCGCCTGCGCCACCGCCATGCCATAGCCCGGCACGATGACGACCTTGGATGCGTTCTTCATGATGAACGCGGCATCATCCGCGTTGCCGGCGCGGACCGAGCGGTCGGCGTGCGCCGGGTCCGCCGCGGCCGCGCCGCCCGCATCGGTGCCCCAGCCGCCCAGCAGCACGTTCAGGATGCTGCGGTTCATGCCCTTGCACATGATGTAGGACAGGATCGCGCCCGACGCGCCGACCAGCGCCCCGGTGATGATCAGGGCGAGGTTCTGGATGGTGAAGCCGATGCCGCACGCCGCCCAGCCGGAGTAGCTGTTCAGCATGGACACCACGACCGGCATGTCCGCGCCGCCGATCGGGATGATGATCAGGAAGCCGAGGCCCAGGGCCAGCAGCGCGATCAGCCAGAACAGCGGCTGGCTCGTGGTGATAACGAAGGCGACGACCAGTGCCAGCAGCACGATGCCGAGTGCCAGGTTAAGCTGGTGCTGCCGGGCGAACAGGATCGGCGCGCCCTTCATGATGCCCTGCAGCTTGGCAAAGGCGATCAGAGATCCGGAGAAGGTGATGGCGCCGATCACGAGGCCGAGCGACATCTCGACCAGCGACTGCGTGTGGATCGCGCCGGGCACGCCGATGCCGAAGGACTGCGGCGCGTTCAGCGCGGAGGCGGCGACGAACACCGCGGCGAGGCCCACCAGCGAGTGGAAAGCCGCGACCAGTTGCGGCAACGCCGTCATCTGGATGCGCCTTGCCACGACGACGCCGATGGCGCCACCGATCAGGATGGCGACCGCGATCAGCAGGAAGCCCGAACCGGCCATGCCGCGCTGCAGCAGCGTCGCGACGACGGCGATGCCCATGCCGACCATGCCGAACAGGTTGCCCTGCCGCGACGTGACCGGGCTGGACAGCCCGCGCAGCGCCAGCACAAACAGGACAGCGGCGACGAGGTAGGCGAGCGACGTGAGGGAGGCGCTCATGCTACTT
>CAXSHI010000314.1:0-4208 GCA_964236755.1 uncultured Acetobacteraceae bacterium | reverse complement strand
CGACGTGCCGCATCGCCCGGTCGTTGGCCCGGTCCATGGCGTTCCAGATCGCGGCGCTCTCGGCCGGCGTCTCGGCGAACTCGGCCGCGAGCGTGACCGACTTATGCGGCGAGAACACCAGGTCGAAGCCGCTGAGCTTGCGCGGGTGCTTCGACCAGGCCTGCCCCGTGTCGGCGCGGCGCCCCTCGAACAGCCGCGTCATCTCGGCATCCCGGGGCATCCGGGTCGCGTCGATGCCGATCGCCCTGGCAAGGTCGGTCGGCATGTCCGGGCGCCAGGTGGCCCGGCTGTCGCGACCGGTGTAGTAGGCGGTCAGGCGTCCGCCTTCATCGAGCTGGCGCCCGCCCGCGTCCACCCCCAGCGGGTGGATCGGCTCGGGGGTGTTCTCAGTGAAGTAGCGCAGCAGCAGCTTGCCCTTGGACGCGGCAGCGATCTTGCGGAAGTTCATCATGAGCGGGCATGCCTGGCTGTGCCGAGCTGCTCCAGGACGGTATCTGCTACGGCCTGCGGCAGGGCGTCAGCCACCTGGAGCTGCGCCTCTTGGATGGTCTTGAGGATGCCGATCTGCTCGCGGCCCTGCATGATGATCGTGGTGAGCAGCTCCTCCAACGATGGGCCTTCCCGGCCGCCCTCCTTCGGGGTGAGCAAGGCCACGAGGGCGCGCAGCAGCTCCAGGGTCTGACGGCCTTGCTCCTCGATGGCCACCAGCAAGGCGCGGTCCTCCGTAGCGTCATTGTCAGAGTTGGACTGGCTTGGTTTGTGTTTCACGTCAGCGGCCATGGTTGCTCCTGCGCTTTGCCGCAGGATTGCGCGCTCGCTTGCGAACGGGGCTGGCCAACGAGGATCGCCCCCACGAGGCGCAGGAATGTGACCGCACCTCTGGCGCGATGGTCTGGCGGTTCACGGCGCTCTACTCCGGCGGCCGATCCTTGACCTCGGCGTAACAGCGCAAGTAGCGCTTCCCGAGCCGTCCTCCTTCCTGGATGGCCAGCTCCAGTTGGCTGGCAGCGAAGCCATCGGCCTGGTTGTAGCCGACTGAACGCAACTCCTGGACCTTCTGCCAGTAGGCATGGATCAGCCCCAGGTTGTGCGACAGCACCTCCACGTCTGAGGTCCTAATCTCGTCCAGGAGGGCCATGAAGTCGGTTTCGTGGATGTGCGGCCCGTCCGGGCGCATGGTGACGACGAACCGCCCGAAGGCCGGCAGTTTGATGTGACGTCGTCCGGCGTCGTCAGATAAGCCTATCTGAGGCTCGCCCGCGGCGTCGTAGCGTCCGGTAGCCCGGATGGACGGCAGCACCTCGCTTGTGACCCATCGCCGGAAGGCTTTAGCCTGCGGCTTCCTGGAGGTGAAAATCAGGTTGTACAGGCCGCTCTCGTTGACGACGGTCGTCTCTTGGCCACCACCAAGGGTGTAAACACTGCTTACCCCCTTCTCGTCATCCTCCAGTCGGCTCACTGCCACCCTTGAATTCGTATGTTCCAGGACCGTGCAGACGTCGGCAGCGACGAACCAGGTCTCTCCGTTCTTCAGGATGGTCCGGACAGCCTGGCCCTGGAAGGCGAACTGGGCAGTCGCTGTGACCCTGCCGCGCTCCTGGTCGGGAATGTCCACACCGTTCTCGTGCGATTGCAGGATGTTATCTGCCCCGCTCCCACATGCTTCCGGTCCAGCCTTGCCCGTGCCTGCTTCCCGCTTGTCCCGTTCCTGGCCGGTATTCGTGGTCTGCTCCGCCTGAATTTGCTCGGTCATGCTCGCCTCCGTGGATGGGCCTGAGCCTGCCCTGGGGTTTTGCGAACGGGGCCGGACGGTTTTGCGAATGAGGGTCTGATTCCAGCCACGCTCCGGACGCCCTGCGGAACGCACCACCGGTGCATTGGTCCATATGACTACCCTCTAACCCTCCGCCCAACCTCCGCCCGTGCTCCGCACGTCCTCCGCTCGTCCTCCGGACCTAGAGGGGACGCCCTCGGCTTCCGATCCCGTTCGCAAGAAGGACTGGCAGCGTGAGCCTGGTGAGAGGGAGGAGCCGATGCCGAAGTCAAAGCGCGAGCTGAGGGAAGTGCTTCCGGCGCTGAAGCGCGGGGAGGAGAGGTCAACGCTGTTCTGGTGGATGCTGGATCACATCGACGAGCTGGTTGCCGCCGCGAACGGCCGCCGGCCGCGTTGGGGGCAACTGTGCGAGCGGTTCGCCTCGCTCGACTTGAAGGATGGCCGTGGGTGCCTGCCGTCTCCGGAAGCAGCCCGGCGCACCTGGCGCCACGTCCGGCTCTACGCCGCCAGTCAAGAAGCAGCCAAGTCACCCAAGCGCAGCAAGCCCCCGTCGCGGATGTCACCCGGTTGGCGCCCGGAGGTCGTGCCACCGGCGGTTCAGCCTGGGACCATGGTTTCAGCACTTCGTGGTCCAACGGGCCTGGTCCCGGCGCGTAGCAGTAGCCTGGCGGCCCTTGAGGAAGACCCGGCCGCGAAGGCGCGGGCGGATGCCATGATGGATAATGTGAAGCAGCAGCTGCTCGACATGGACCGCAAGACGTTCGGCCCATGAGCAGGGAGAAGCGGTCCGTTCGCAAAACCCGGGCGCAGAACCAGGGCCGTTGCTATGCAAGGAGGTGCATCGTGCCTGACACTCATGTTCGAGCGGACGAAAATCCAGAGTTGTTGCTTCTAGCGGCCATTGGGCGTCAGCGGGTTGGCAAGACTGCGTTGCTCAATGCGCTCGTGCAGCATTGCCGTGGCCTGGGCGGCGAAATGGTCGTGTTGAACGCTGACCAGCAGAACAGCACGCACAGCCTGTCCACGTTCTTTCCGGACGCCAAGGTCCCGCCGCCGGGGAGCTTGATGGACAACCGCGCCTGGATCGAGGCGGAGCTGGTGGCGATGGTGCAGGGCCGCCATCATGCCGTGCTGGATGCCGGTGGCGGCTGGACCGGTTTCTCGTCCCTGGTGGAGGACGTGCCGTTGCATGAGAGCTTGCAGGCCAGCCGGGTCAAGCTGATCGGTCTCGTGTGCGTCGGCACGGAGCAGGCCGACCTCGACTACCTGGAGCGCAACCTGGACAACGGCACATTCCATCCCGAGCGGACCGTCATCGTGTTGAACGCTGGCCTGATCACATCGGGCCGATCGGCGTCGGGGGCGTTCTTGGCAGTGTCGAAAACCCCGGCGGTGCGGGAAGCCACTCTGCGCGGCGCCAGGGTGATCGTCATGCCTGCGCTGGGGTGCATGTCGGAGGTGACGGACCGTGGCATCACCTTTGCGGAGGCGTCGGAGGGCCGCGTGCGTCCGGGGCAGGCGCCGATGTCGCTGTTTGACCCGGCGCGGGTGCGCGACTGGTGGACGAAGAAGATGCCGACCTTTTTCGAGCAGTTCCCGCCGGATTGGCTGCCGATTGATCGAGCGGTCCGCGTATCCACGGCTGGCGCAGGTGAACGCTGATGGCAAGCACGATGGACGAGTCCCTGAGTGGGGGCGAGCTGGACGAAGTGGGGCAGTCCCTGGCGGCACACTCTGACGGGCCACAAGCGGGTTCGGGTGACGGAGCGGCTGCGCCGGGCACGGACGTTGAGGGTCCCGCACACCCGACTGCCCGGGCGGCTGAGCCACGGCCGCTCGCTTCCGCATTGAAGGAAGTCGAGCGGACGGCCGGGGAGTTCGGCATCCGTCCTGAGCTTCCCGAGGGCCGCTTCGTGTCCGCGTTGATGACCGCGATCGCCGAGCTGGGCCGCGTGAGCGACTCGGCCCGCGGTGACTTCAAGCAGCTATTCGACCAGAACCGCGAGGCAGCGAAGGACGAGCTGCTGCGGGCAAAGGAGATGACGAGGGCGGCGCAGGTGTCGTTGAGCCAGGCGCGGCAGGCTGGCCTGACATACGAGGTGGAGCGGGAGAACCTGGTGCTCCGGATGATCAAGGAGACGCTGCCGCTGTTCATCGAGAAGATGCAGGGCACGCTGGTGCTGAAGGAGAAGCGGCTGAACAGCGACATCCAGCGCCGGCGCTATGCGGTGGCGGGACTGGTGACGCTGGGGCTGGTGTGTGGGGGCTACGGGGTCCGGGCCTGGCAGGACAGTGACGCGACCGAGGCGCTGGGCCAGTGCATGGTGCATCCCTATCAGGCGGGCGGACACCTTTACTGTCAGCTGAAGTAGGCTTCCGGGGCTTACGTGCGTCAGGGATCGTTACGGCGAAGCCGCGGAGACGCCGCTTGGCG
>CAXSHI010000313.1:0-4220 GCA_964236755.1 uncultured Acetobacteraceae bacterium | reverse complement strand
GAGCGGCCCAGTCCCTGAGCATCAGCCCCCCTTTTGCAATGCGCGCGCCGGCCGCGTGCTGGTGGGCGCGCACGATGGTGCTGTCGATCATCAGCCACTCCAGGTCGGCCTCCGCCACCAGCGCTTCGAGGAAGTCGCCCAGGGCACCGCGGTCGACCTGGAACAGCGGGACGCCGTGGCGCGTACGCCGTGAGCGCGATGGACGCAGGGCTGCCTTGGGCGTGCTGACGTGGACCGGGCAGAACCTCGCCATCATCCTTGTCGCGGAGACCCCTCAACCGTTCCTTAAAACATCTCAGGCTCTGTAGTCCCTACATACGCGGGACTCCCTGACGCCATGAGGCTGGCTTTCCTTCCCCGGCGGCGCCGACGCGTCCCGCTGCATGCCGGCATCATCACCGCCGTGCTGGCGGCGTGCCTGCTGCTGGTCGGGCTGGACGGCTGGCGGAGCTGGCAGACGCGCGACGCCAGGATCAATGCCGACGCGGCCGAGACCGCGAACCTCGCCCGCTCGCTCGCCCAGCACGCATACGACACCTCGCACGCCGCCGACGTGATGCTGACCGGGCTGCGCGAGCGGCTGGAGACAGAAGGATCATCACCGGACAACGTAGCGCGACTGGACCACATGGTCGCGATAGCCCAGGCCGAGGTGCCGGAGCTGTGCGGCTTGACGGTGCTTGACGCCACCGGGGGCCGGATAACCGCTGGACGCAACGCTGCGGGCGATCCATTCAACGTCGCAGACCGTGCCTTCTTCGAGTATCACCGTAGCCATGCGGACCGCGGCGTGCAGGTCGGCGACGTCATCCACTCGCGCGCCGACGGGCAGTGGTGCTTCACCGTGTCGCGTCGCGTCGACGCCGCGGACGGCCGCTTCGCCGGCGTGGTGATGGCCAGGATCTCGGTCGCGTTCCTGCAGGGGTTCTACCGCAGCTTCTCGGCCGGCCGCGAGGGCCTGATCTCGCTGGCATCGATGAAGGGTACCATCATCGCGCGCACCGACGCGACCGACGTCAACGTCGGCGCCGACGTGTCCGGCGGGCCCATCTTCCGCAGGATCGCCGCCGGCCAGCAGACAGGCAGCTTCCGCTACGTCTCTCCGCTGGACGGGATCACGCGCCTGGGCAGCTTCCGCACGATCGACAGCTACCCGCTCTACATCGTCGTGGCCCACGGGCTCAGCGAGGTGCTGGCCGGCTGGCGCGCCGATGCCTGGCTGCACCTCGCGGTCAGCCTGGGCGTGGCGGCGGCGCTGGCCATGGCGGGCCGCCGCTTCGCGCGCCAGGTCAGGATCGGTCAGCGCGCCGAGCGCCGCTACCGCCTGCTGGCAGACAACTCCAGCGACGCCATCGTCTGCATGGGCCTGGACGGCAGCCGGCGCTACGCCTCGCCCGCGTTCACCGGCCTGACCGGCTGGAGCGTCGAGGAGGGCGTTGACGGATATCGCGACACCATCATCCACCCCGACGACCGGCAGATGCTCGCGAGCGTGCTGTCGCGCCTGCAGTCCGGGGCGGCGGAGCAGGTGACGTCATGCTTCCGCTACGTCCGCAAGGACGGCTCGCTCGTCTGGGTGGAGGGGCGCGCGCGGCTGCTGGAGGGCATCGACGGGGACACGCAGATCATCTCCAACGTGCGCGACATCACCGACCGGCGTGCGGCCGAGGATCAGGTCGCGGTGCTGAACCGGGAGCTTGCGCTCCAGGCCAACACCGACGGCCTGACCGGGCTCGCCAACCGCCGCCGCTTCGACGAGGTGCTGGACCAGGAATGGCGCCGCGCCATGCGCGAGGAAACGTCGCTGTCGCTGCTGATGATCGATGTCGACCGCTTCAAGCTGTACAACGACCGCCACGGCCACCAGCAGGGCGACGCGTGCCTGCGCGCGGTGGCCACGGCGATGGCGCAGGTGGCGCGCCGCCCTGCCGACCTCACCGCACGCTACGGCGGCGAGGAGTTCGCCGTGCTGCTGCCCGGCGTCGACGCGCAGGGCGCCGCCGCCCTGGCCGGGCGGGTGCTGGCCGCGGTGCGCGCTGCGGGGATCGGCCACGAGGACAACACCCCGGCCGGCGTGGCCACCGTGAGCATCGGCGCGGCCACCGCGATGCCGTCGATGGACATGGAGGCCTGCGACACCGCCGCCCTGGTTGCAGCCGCAGACGCCGCGCTGTACGAGGCCAAGCACGGCGGACGCAACCAGGTAGTGACACAGGCCGGCATGACGCATAGCGATCTACTAGGCAGGGCACTGCGGGCCTGAGGAAATCAGGCTCTGCTTCAAACTGCGCCAAAGGCAGTGCCTGGCGCTCCGGCAGCTCATGGTCGTCAAAGGTTTCTTAGGGCATCTCTGGCCTAGTGGTTTCCAACCAGGTGCGGGACCCCTACTGCATGAAGCTGTCCTTCCTCCCCCAGCGACGCGGCCACGTCCCGCTGCATGCCGGCATCATCGCCGTCGTGCTGGCGGCGTGCCTGCTGCTGGTGGGCCTAGATGGCTGGCGGACCTGGCAGACGCACCAGATCGCCATCGCCGAGGACGAGGCCGAGACCGCGAACCTGACACGCTCGCTCGCCCAGCACGCGCACGACGCCGTACATCTCGCCGACCTGATCGTGCTCGGAATACGTGAGCGGGTCGAGGCGGCGGGACTGTCGCCGGACCAGGTGGCGCACCTGAGTCGCCTGGTCGTGACGCGTAGGGCCGACGTGCCGGCGCTCTGCGGCCTGGGGGTGTTTGACGCCGCGGGAGACCGGCTGACTGGTGAGCTCGACCCGCAGGGCCACTCGATCAATGTCGCAGACCGTTCCTACTTTGAATACCACCGCACTCACGCGGATCGCGGCGTGCAGATCGGCGACGTCATCCGCTCGCGCGTCGACGGGCAATGGAGCATCACCGTGTCGCGTCGCGTCGACACCGCGGACGGCCGCTTTGCCGGCGTGGTGCGGGCGAGGATCTCGGTTGCGTTCCTGCAGAAGTTCTACCGCAGCTTCTCGGTCGGCCGCGAGGGCCTGATCGCGCTGGTATCAACGAAGGGCATCATAGTTGCGCTCACCGACGCGCCTGACGCGACGAGGTCGAACATCGGCGTCGACGTGTCTGCAGGGCCGATCTTCCGCAGGGTCGCCGCCGGCCAGCAGGCGGGTAGCTTCCGCGCCCTCTCGCTGCTGGACGGCGTCACGCGCCTGGCCAGCTTTCGTACCGTCGACAGCTACCCCTTCTTCATCGTTGTGAGCCATGGGCTCAACGAGGTGCTGGCGGACTGGCGCGCCGACGCGTGGCTCCACCTCGCGGTCAGCCTGGGCGTGGCGGTGGCGCTGGCCGCGGTGGGCCGTCGCTTCGCGCGCCAGGTCAGGATCGGCCAGCGCGCCGAGCGCCGCTACCGCCTGCTGGCGGAGAACTCGAGCGACGCCATCGTGTCCATGGGCCTGGATGGTAGCCGGCGGTACGCCTCGCCTGCGTTCACCCGCCTGACCGGCTGGAGCATTGAGGAGGGCGTCTGCGAGCAATGGGCCAACATCATCCATCCCGACGACCGGCCGATGCTGGCGACCGTGGCGCCGCGCCTGCTGTCCGGGGCAAAGCAGGTGACGTCGTGCTTCCGCTACATTCGCAAGGATGGGTCCGCCGTCTGGGTGGAGGCGCGCGCGCGGCTGCTGCATGATGTCGGCAAGGAAACGCAGGTCATCTCCAACGTGCGCGACATCACGGAGCGGCGCGCGGCGGAGGAGCAGGTCGTTGTGCTGAACCAGGAGCTTGCTCGCCAAGCCATTACCGACGGCCTAACTGGGCTGGCGAACCGGCGCCGCTTCGACGAGGCGCTGGGCCAGGAGTGGCGGCGCGCGGCGCGCGAGGGAGCACCGATGTCGTTGCTGATGATCGATGTGGATCGGTTCAAGCTGTACAACGACCGCCACGGCCACCAGCAGGGCGACGCGTGCCTGCGCGCGGTGGCCACGGCGATGGCGCAGGTGGCGCGCCGCCCTGCCGACCTCACCGCACGCTACGGCGGCGAGGAGTTCGCCATCCTGCTGCCCGGCGTGGACGCGCAAGGTGCGGCGGCGCTGGCCGGGCGGGTGCTGACGGCGGTGCGCGCGGCGGGGATCGGGCACGAGGACAACCCGCCTGCCGGCGTGGTCACCGTGAGCATCGGCGCGGCCACCACGATGCCGTCGATGGACATGGAGGCATCCGACATCGCCGCCTTGGTCTCAGGCGC
>CAXSHI010000312.1:0-4231 GCA_964236755.1 uncultured Acetobacteraceae bacterium | reverse complement strand
GCATGACGCTGTTCATCACCAGCGAGGTGATGTTCTTCGTCGGCTTCTTCTGGGCCTATTTCCACTTCGCCCTTTACCCGGCGCACGTGTCGGGCGCCGAGCACGCGATCTGGCCCCCGGCGGGCATCCAGACTTTCGACCCGTTCCACCTGCCGCTGCTCAACACGATGATCCTGCTGCTGTCCGGCACGGCGATCACCTGGGCGCACCATGCGTTGCTGCATGGCGACCGCAAGTACCTGATCATGGGCCTCGGCTTCACCATTCTCCTGGGCCTGTCGTTTACGACATTCCAGGCGCTTGAGTATTCTGAGGCCCCGTTCAAGTTCGCCGGCGGCGGCGTGTATCCTTCGGTGTTCTTCCTCGCCACGGGGTTCCATGGGTTCCACGTGATTGTCGGGACCATCTTCCTGATCGTGTGCTGGTATCGCGCCCGCGCCAACCAGTTCTCCGAGACCCGCCACTTCGGTTTCGAGGCTGCGGCCTGGTATTGGCATTTCGTCGATGTGGTGTGGCTGTTCCTGTTCGTCGCGATCTATGTCTGGGGCGCCGGGCCGACCGGCGCCGAGTAGCCGGCCCCGGGTGCCGCGCCCGTCGTTTTGGCATGTCACCCTGGGCTGCCGGTGTCCACGCTGCGGCCGGGGCAGCCTGTTCAACGGCCTGCTGACCACCCGTTCCGCATGCAACGCCTGCGGCCTGAACCTCAGGGCATGCGACACCGGGGACGGCGTGGCGTCCGGCTTGGTTTTTGTGCTCGGCGTCGTCATTGTGGGAATGGTGCTTTGGGTGGAGTTCCGTTTTCACCCTCCTGCCTCGGTGCATGCGGCGCTGTGGCCCGTTGTCATTATCCTGCTCGCCATTGGGCTGATGCGGCCCTTGAAGGCTGCGCTGATCGCTCAGCAGTACCGCCATCGCGCCAGTGAGATGGAGCCTTGACGCGAGGCCCGCCGTCGCCCGCCCGCCGCCTGTTCTGGCCCAGCCTCACCACGGCCGTCATGCTGGCGCTCACGGTCGGCCTCGGGGTTTGGCAAGTGCACCGCTTGGCGTGGAAAACCGCGCTGCTGGCCGAGATTGACCGCGGGGAGGCTGCGCCCGCCATCCTGCTGCCGCCCGACCCGCGTCCGTTCACCAAGGTGCGCGTGTTTGGTACCCTGCGCCAGGATTTGACTGCCCTGTATGGCATCGAGGTCCGCGCCACGTTGGCCGGCCCGGTCATGGGCGCCTTTCTGCTCAACCCGCTGGAACGACCCGGCGCCGATCCGGTCATCGTGGACCGCGGCTGGGTGCCCACCAACGCGCCGCGCGACACGGCGCCGGTGCAGGCGACGGTGGAGGGCTATGTCCGCGCCCCGGAGCGCCCGATCCGCTTCGGCGCCGCCGACGACCCGGCGGCCCGGCGCTTCTACGCTCTAGATCCCGCTGCGGTGGGCGCGTCGCTCGGCCTGCCGCGGGTCGCGCCCTTCACGCTGGTTGCCTTAGGGCGCGTGCCGCCTGGCGCCTTCCCCGACCCGGCGGAGGCGCTGCCCCGCCCGCCAAATAACCATCTCGTCTATGCCGTGACCTGGTTCGGTTTGGCCGCGACGCTGCTCGTGATGTTCAGCATCTTTGTCCGCAGGACCATGAAGACACCCTCATGACCGCATACGCCCGCCTGACCGCCCGCTTCGCCCGGATCGCCACGATTGGCGAGGCGTCGTCCATGCTGGGATGGGACGCCGCCGCCATGATGCCGCCCGGGGGCGGCGCCGCCCGGGGCGATCAGCTTGCGGTGCTGGCGGGATTGGCGCACGGCCTGCTGACCGCGCCAGATGCGGCCGATGACCTGGCGCAGGCCGACGCCGGCGCCGACGGGTGGGACGCCGCCAACCTCGGCCTGATGCGCCACGCCCACCTCCGCGCGACCGCCGTGCCGGCCGACTTGGTGGAGGCGCAGGCCCGCGCCAACTCCGCCTGCGAGAAGGTATGGCGGGAGGCGCGGCGCGACTCGGATTTCGCGGCGGTGTCGCCCTATCTGGCCGAAGTCGTATCCTTGGTTCGCCAGGCAGCCGACGCGATGGCGCCGGCGCTTGGGCTGTCGCCCTACGACGCCCTGATGGACGGCTACCAGCGCGGCATCGGCGCCGCCGACGTCGCCCCGATGTTCGCGCGCTACGAGGCCTTCCTGCGCGACGCCCTGCCGCGCGCCGAGGAGCGTCAGGCCCGGCAGCCTTCGCCCGTGCCGCTGCCCGGCGTGTTCCCGGCGGACCGGCAGGAGGGCCTGTGCCGCCACCTGTCCGCCCGCGCTGGGCTGGAATTTCAGCACGCGCGGCTTGACCGGTCCACGCACCCGTTCTGCGGCGGCACTCCCACCGACGTGCGCATCACCACGCGCTACGACGAATCCGACCCGGCTCAGGCATTGATGGGCGTGCTGCATGAGACCGGCCACGCCTTGTATGAGCGCGGCTTGCCCGCCGGCTACGCCCGCCAGCCTGTGGGCGAGGCGGCCGGCATGGCGGCGCATGAGAGCCAGTCGCTGATCATCGAGATGCAGTCCTGCCGGTCCGACCCGTTCCTCGCCTGGCTTGGGCCGGAGCTGCACGGCGTGTTCGGCGGCCCGGCGGAGCCTTACGCGCCCGCCAACCTGTCCTGCCTGTGGCGCCGGGTCGGGCGCGGGTTCATCCGGGTCGATGCGGACGAGATGACCTACCCGGCCCATGTGATCCTGCGCTTCCGGCTGGAGCAGGCGCTGGTGTCCGGCGACCTCGCGGTGGCCGACCTGCCCGGCGCGTGGCGGGACGGCATGGCGGCGCTGCTGGGTGTCACGCCGCCGGACGATGCGCGCGGCTGCCTGCAGGATATCCACTGGTACGATGGCGCGTTCGGCTACTTCCCGAGCTACACCTTGGGCGCCATGGCGGCGGCGCAGCTCATGGCGGCGGCGCGTCGGGATGTCGCGGATTTGGACGCCGGGCTGGGGCGGGGCGAGCTGGGACCTTTGGTCGGCTGGCTGCGGGCGCACGTGCACGGCCAGGGCAGCCGGCTGGGCTTCAACGACCTGCTGCGCGCGGCGACCGGCAAGCCGCTGGATCCCGCGGATTTCGAGGCGCACCTGACCGCGCGCTACCTCGCCGGCTGACACCCGCTCAGGAGGTCGTCTCGACGCTCCAGGTTGCGGAGCGGATCAGCGGCGAGCGTTCCAGCGCGGCGACGACAACGTCCATCTCCGCATCCTCGGCTGCCGTGGGCAGCAGGATGGCGGCAAGCTCGATCTGGTGCTCGTTGTCCAGCAGGACCTCGACCGCGCGGACCGGCAGGTTGGCGCGGTCCATCTCGGCGTCCAGCAGGTCGCGCACGGCGGATACCGAGTTTTGGGCCGCGGTGACGTGCACCCGGTATTCGGCCTCAGTCACTGCCGAGTTGATCGGGTAGCGGTTGATCCAGTTGGCCAGGGAACGCAGCAGGGTATTGCCGGCCAGAACGGTCGCGGTCAGCGCGACCGCCTCGGCGAACAGCCCGCTGCCGGTGAAGGCGCCGACCGCGCCCGAGCACCAAAGGGTCGCGGCCGTGTTCAGCCCGCGGATGTTGGTGCCGTCCTTCACGATGACCCCGGCGCCCAAAAAGCCGATCCCGGACACCACGTAGGCGACAATCCGCGTGCTGCCCTCTGCGCCCAGCAGCCGCATTCCGAGGTCGGTGAACGCCGCAGCACCCAACGCCACCAGCACGTTGGTGCGCAGGCCGGCCGTGCGTTGCCGCCACTGCCGCTCGAACCCGATCGCCAAGCCCAGGCTGAATGCCAGGGCGAAGATCGAGATGCTTCGCAAGAAGGCGCTGGTCCCGAGTTCGGCCAGCGCGGATCGAAGCGGGGAAGATGCCGACATGGCCGCAACCCCTAGAACCGCATGCAGGGTCGCGGGCAAGCGGCGAGCATGATGCCGGGCAGCGACCCGACCTGGAACTTGGTCATCATCCTCATGCCTCCGCTCGAACGGCCTCAGCCGAGATGCGGGGGCTTATGGCACAAACCTCGGTGAATGAGTCGCGGAAGGCGCATCACGGGTCCCGCGGTGCGCCGGCACGTTTCAGGGCGACGCCCGGGGGTAGCGCCAGCCGGTCCGAACCTGCTAGGCACGTCGCCTCATCAGGGGGAGCCGCCTATGCCCGATGCGAACACCACCATCGACCTCGACCCGACCGAGGTCGCGCTGATCATCGGCGAGGAGGACGGGTCCATGACCATCCGCGTCGT
>CAXSHI010000311.1:0-4239 GCA_964236755.1 uncultured Acetobacteraceae bacterium | reverse complement strand
CGGCGATGAACCGGGCGTCCGGGACCGACCGCGCCAGCCGGTCGAGCTTGGGCACCACAAGCGTGTCGCCGGTGCGGACCGCAGCGAGAGCCTGATCGAGGCCAGGCCGGAACCGGTTGGTGCCGGTCAACCCGTGGTCGGTGTAGATGCGGTCAGCGGCGACGCCGAGCGTTTCGAGGGCTGCTTTCTGGGCAGCGAGGTCCTGCTTATCAGTGGAACAGCGGGCGTAGCCGATCAGGGTTGTCGTCATGGGAAAAGTGTAACGCTTACGGCCGCCTCACTGATGGAGTCATCGTACCAGCTATGTGAGACGCTGTTCCGCTTGGTTCTACAAGGTTTGCCTGGCGAGGTCTGAACCGTCCGCTGGCCGATCCCCTTGCGGACACCCGCGGCGGGCGGCAGACCTGGAGATAGGGGGTCGGCATGGTGCAGGAGAAGGCAACCTCGTCCTTCGCGGCCCTGGACGAGCAAAGGCGGAGGCAGGCGATGGTCCGCTTCGCCGTGCTCCGGCCGTACCTGGAGGAGGGTGTGCCCCTCACTCGCGCCGCCGGCGATGCCGGCGTTCCGGCATGAACGGCGGAACGCTGGCTGGCGCGCTACCGCCAGGGCGGCCTGGTTAGCCTGGCACGCTCGGCTTGACGCGACGCCGGCACGCAACGGTCGCCCTCGGCCCTCGTCGCTCTGGTTGAGGGCATGGCGCTGAAACGGCCCCAGTCGTCTGCCGCCGCCATCCACCGCCGGGTCGGCGCTGCCGCCAAGGCTCAGGGCTGGCGCATTCCGTCCTATGGCACCGTCCGCGCGATCATCGCCGCCCTTGATCCAGGCATGGTGACGCTGGCGCAGGACGGCCCGACCGCGTTCCGGGACCGCTTCGAGCTGGTCCACCGCCACCGCGCCGCAGCGCCCAATGCGCTCTGGCAGGCGGATCACACGCTGCTCGACCTCCTCATCCTTGACGAGGGCGGCAAGCCGGCCCGTCCCTGGCTGACCACGGTGATGGACGACCATTCTCGCGCCATCGCCGGCTACACCGTGTTCCTCGGCGCCCCGTGCGTGCTGAACACCTGCCTCGCCCTGCGACACGCGATCTGGCGCAAGGCCGACCCGGCCTGGCCAGTCTGCGGCGTTCCGGACGTGCTTTACGTCGATCACGGCAGCGACTTCACCAGCCAGCACCTCGACCAGGTGGCGGCCAGCCTGCGCTTCCGCATCGTCTACTCCGCCGTCGGGCGACCACTGGGCCGGGGCAAGGTCGAGCGCCTGTTCGGCACCTTCAACACCGAACTCTTGCCGGAGCTGCCAGGGCACCTCGTCGACAGCAAGCCGGCCACTCCGCCGCGGCTATCGCTGGCGGAGCTGGACCGGGCCATCGGCGCCTTCGTCGCTGGCACGTATCACGCCCGGCCCCACAGCGAGACCGGCGACAGGCCGCTCGACGCCTGGCGGGGCTCCGGCTTCCTGCCGCGCAGCCCCGAGAGCCTGCAGGACCTCGACCTGCTGCTGGTCATGCTCGCCAAGCCGCGCTGCGTGCGGCGCGACGGCATCCGCTTCCAGGGCCTGCGCTACATCGATCCGGTGCTGGCTGCGTACGTCGGCGAGACCGTCACCATCCGTTATGACCCGTGCGACCTGTCCGAGGTGCGGGTGTTCCACGGCCACCAATTCCTGTGCCGCGCGGTGAGCGAGGAGCACGCAAGCGAGGCGTTCACGCTCAAGGACATCGAGGCCGCACGCCGCGCGCACCGTCGGGCGCTGCGCGCAACCATCAACGAGCGAGTCGCGCGGGTGGCGGACTTCCTACCCGCCCAGGCGCAGTTACCCAGGCCCATCCCGGCCGCGAAGCCGCCGCCGTCAACGGCCAGCCGGCCCAGGCTGCGCATCTACCGGGAGGACGACCCATGACGGCCGCAGCAGCCGGCGAGCGGACGGGCGCCTTCATCGCCACCAAGGAGCACCGGCGTTTTGCTGAGTTCGCCGACGCCGTGCGCAAGCACCGCTACATCGGCCTTTGCTTTGGCGCGGCCGGCGTCGGCAAGACCTGTTCGGCTCGCCGCTACGCCGGGTGGGACGTGGCTGAACCCTTGCTGACCACCTGGGGGCCGCGCGAGGCGTCTGATGACGAGGTGTACAAGGCTCTCGCCCAAAACCGGGCCATCTTCTACACGCCCACCGTGTGCTGCCCTTTCCGCGAGTTGCAAGGCGATATCTCCAGGCTGATCACCCGGGTGAGCGTCAGCATCGGAAGCCATGTGCATAAGGAAAAGCTCGTCCAAACAGGGCAGATGTCCGACCTGGCCGAAATCCTGATCGTCGATGAGGCCGAGCGGCTGTCCAACACCTGTCTCGACCATCTGCGCGACCTGTTCGACCGAACCGGCATTGGCGTGGTCCTGGTCGGGATGCCCGGCATCGAGAAGCGCCTGTCGCGCTATCCCCAGCTCTACAGCCGCGTCGGCTTCGCCCACCACTACCGCCCCTTGCAGGGCGACGAGCTGGCGTTTGTGCTGGCCCGCCACTGGCGCCGGCTTGGCCTTGCGCTCGATGATGCCGACTTCACCGACGCTCAGGCCATCGCGTCCATCGCGCGCATCACGGGCGGCAACTTCCGGCTGCTGCACCGCCTGTTCGTCCAGATCGGGCGCATCCTGAAGATCAACGGACTGTCCGTCATCACCGACGACGTGGTGGAGGCTGCCCGGAGCACGCTCGTGATCGGCGCCACATAACGCTGAAAGAGTCCCGCCACTTATCGTTGAAGGTCACACTCTAACGGGTGAGACACGAAAGAACGTTGTGCACATGTGCGCTTGAGGTAGTCTCAATCCATGTCGCCCCTTGAGGCTCCTTCTCCTGCCTTTCTGTCCGTGCGGCTGCCGACGGTCACACGAGATCGCCTGAAGGCCGCCGCCGCCCTGCGCGGGGAGTCGGTGCAGACGCTGGTCGGAGGCTTGGTCGAGCGCTTCCTGACTGAAGAACGAAGTGGGACGCCCTTGCTGGCAGAGGTGCTGGCGTCTCTGCGGCCGCATGCCTCGATCCTGGCTGGACATGGCGTGACCGGACTGTGGGTGTTCGGCTCTGTCGCCCGTGGCCAGGCAGGGCCGGACAGCGATGTCGATCTGCTGGTCGAGTTCGGCGCCCAGGTCCGGCCATCGTTGCTCGGTTTGGCCTCGCTGCGCGTCGAGCTGTCGGAGCTGCTGGGCGCCAGGGCCGATCTGGTCGAACGCGAGACCCTGCTGCCTGCGGTTCGGACAGCCGCGGAGCAGGACGCGGTGCGCGTGGTGTGAGGCGCGGCGCCAGCGAACGTCTGGAGGACATACAACTTGCCGCCGAGGACGCCATTGCGTTCTGTGCCGGGCTGGACGAGGCGGCGTTTGCGGCGCTGCCGATGTCGGACCGTCGCACCTTTCGCGCGTTAAAGAACGTGCTTGCCGAAATCGGCGAGGCGGTGAAGCTTCTGCCGCCGGAGCTGCTGACGCGGCACCCGGAGGTGGACTGGCGCGGCTGGGCCGGGCTGCGCGACGTCGTGTCGCACCAGTATTTCAGCCTGGAGCTGTCCCGCCTGCGTCCGACGATCCTCGAGGAACTGCCCCTGCTGCTGGACGCCGTCACCCACGAGCTGGTAGTCCAGCGCTCAGGCGATCCATCCAGCTGAGGCGAGACTATGACCCTCTGCCGGGCAGGTGTTATGAAGTTCCCCCGGTTTGGTGGACGGGTTCAGGGCTTGGCTGGTTGCGGTTCGGTTTGCAGTTCCTCCTCGTAGCGAATCGGCGAGCGGTATCCCAGGGCGGAGTGCAGCCGCACCGGGTTGTAGAAGCCTTCGATGAAGCTGAAGCAGGCCGCGCGTGCCTCGGCCTGTGAGGCGAAGCGGCGCCGATCCAGCAGTTCGCATTCAAGGGTGGCGAAGAAGCTCTCGCACATGGCGTTGTCGTAGGCATCGCCCACCGAGCCCATGGACGGGCGCACGCCCGCTTCCTTGCAGCGCCTGCCAAAGGCGACCGAGGTATACTGGCACCCCTGATCGGAGTGGTGGATCACCCCGTGCGCTCGCCGCTGGCCGAGTGCCATCTCAAGCGCGTCGAGCACCAGTTCGGCGCGCAGGTGATTGGCCATGGCGCATCCGACGATCCTGCGGCTCCAGGCATCCAGGACCACGGCGAGATAGAGGAACCCCGCCGCCGTCGGGAGGCGTTGGTGCATGGACCTAATCATTGGCCGAGTGCGCCTGAGATCGCCTGTTGT
>CAXSHI010000310.1:0-4256 GCA_964236755.1 uncultured Acetobacteraceae bacterium | reverse complement strand
ACGCTGCACGGCCATGTGCAAAGCGTTGCCCGCGGCATCGAGGTCACCAACGCGCAGCCGGACCAGGCTGGGCTTGCCAGCGTCAACCCGATCTTCACCTGGGTCCGCCTGGCGCAGCGGGTGCCGGTCCGCATCGGCATCGACGGGGTGCCGGACGGCGTGCGTCTCGTTGCCGGCCTGACCGCCTCGATACAGATCGACCAGCCGGGGCGAACGCTGGGACGGCAGCTACGGGACTGGTGGCCATGGACAAGGCTTGATGCTCAAAGGGCTGTGCCGTCGAAGTAGTCTGCATGGGTGCGAAGGGCGTCTGAGAGGTTGAGACGCTGGCGCGCGCGTGCAACCGAAGGTTTACGCCTGGGATGGAGGCGGGCAGGAAAGGCGAACTGGGTGAACAGCTTCTTCATCCCGGCCTCATCCTGGCTGATGTTGGGATAGGCCTCGCTGTAGCTGCCTTCCAGGTAGGTGTTGGCGACCAGCGCCGGGCCGCCATGGCCAGGCCCGGCGATGTAGAACACGTCCAGGTCGTACGCCTTAATGACCCGGTTCAGGTGCACGTAGATGAAGTTCTGGCCCGGCGTCGTGCCCCAGTGGCCGACCGCCAGCGGCTTGACGTGCGCGAGCGTCAGAAGCGCCCGCAATAGCAGGTTGTCGTAAAGATAGATCTGACCCACCGACAGGTAGTTGGCTGCCCGCCAATACGCGTCCATGAGCCGCAACTCAGCATCCGTTGCACGGTTTGAACTCCCGGCCACGCTGTAGTCAGGAAGCTCGATCGCAAGCCATGCTGTGTCCAAATTCGTGATCCCTGATGGTTCGCCGCGCCGTAAGCTTAAAGGCCTCTTGCAGCCATAGTGGCGTCGCGAGAGCCCGCAGAAGCTTGTGCAAGGATCGACGCTAGAGGGTGCCTGCCGGCCGCGGCAGGATCGGAAACTACGGAGGCCCGCCTTGGTGCGCTCACGGTCAGCGGGTGTTCGAAGTCGGCGGTGTCGCGAACAGGTGGAAGACGGATCTGCCATTGATGGTGGCGGTGTCAATGTCCTTGGTCAAACTGCGCGCCTCGACACCGCGGTCCCTGCAGCTTACGGGTCAGCACGATCAGGTCCGACATGGACCGGCTCAGCCGGTCCATGCGCCAGACCACAAATCCGTCGGGTCGGAGCGGATGATCTGCCAGAAGCAGCCTTGGCGACCCTAGTTCCGTATAGCACACCCGTCCGCTACCTGGCTGCGCTGCTTCCCTCGACATTTTAGCCGAAGAGCAGCCGGACCGGCTCACGGCCGTCCTGCTGCCGTTCAGCTGCCCCCTTTCTTGGACTATTCGGCCGCCTGCCTCTGCTCGCCATGCAAGCCCCTCCCGACAGCCGCTCCGAAGTCGGGATGCACTTTATACCAGTGCACCAGCATCCGCTGCTGGATATCGGCCCGTTTGGTATTATTCGTCATGCCCATCGCCGGTTCGGTCATGCTGCCAACGATGTTGGCGACCAGATGAGCGCGGCCGTTGTCGTCCAGTACTTTCTCCCAAAACCTCCTCGGCTGGCCGTAGAGATCCGCGTCATCGCCGAGATAGGTGGTGTAGCGCTGAGCATCGCCGTTAATCCGGACCGGCGGCTCCATCACGGATTTGTCCTCAATGGGACCACCAAACGAGTTCGGCTCGTAATCCACCGTCCCGCCACCGTTGCTGCCAGTCACCATATTGCCATCGCGGTGATGGGTGTGAACCTCGGCGGCTTTGGCCTGGTTCACCAGAATATGGTCGTAGTTGATCCCGATTCGGTAGCGATGCGCGTCGCCATAGGACAACACGCGGTTCTGTAACACCTTGTCCGGGCTGAAGCCGATCCCAGGCACGATGTTGGACGGCTCAAACGCGGCCTGCTCCACCTCGGCGAAGTAGCTTTCCGGCGCCCGGTTGAGCTGCATTTCGCCCACTTCGATCAGCGGATAATCGCCATGCGGCCACACCTTGGTGAGGTCGAACGGGTTCCATTTATAAGTCTCCGCCTCGGCTTCGGGCATCACCTGGATGAAAAACGTCCATTTCGGATAGTCGCCGCTTTTGATCGCCGCCAGCAGGTCGCGGGCAGAGAAGTCCGGATCGTCACCGGTCATCTTTGCGGCGTTTTCGTCGGTGAAATTTTTAATGCCTTGCTTGGTCTTGAGGTGGAACTTGACCCAGAAGCGCTCGCCGGCTTCGTTCCAGAAGCTGTATGTGTGGCTTCCATAGCCATTCATGAAGCGCGCCGAGAGCGGCGTGCCCCTGTCGCTGTAGAGAAACATCATTTGATGGATGGCCTCGGGCGACAGGCTCCAATAGTCCCAGCGGCGCCAATGCGGCTTGAGGTGAGTCGCCGGATCGCGCTTCTGGGTGCGGATGAAGTCACTGAACTTCAGCGGGTCGCGAATGAAGAAGATCGGCGTGTTGTTGCCAACGAGGTCCCAATTGCCGTCCTCAGTGTAGAACTTCAAGGCAAAGCCGCGCGGGTCGCGAGCCGTGTCGGCCGAACCGCTCTCGCCGCCGACGGTGGAAAACCGAGCGAACATTTCGGTTTCCTTGCCGACTGCGCTGAACACCTTGGCGCAGGTATATCTGGTGATGTCTTGCGTGACCCGCAGGATGCCATAGGCGCCGTAGCCCTTCGCGTGCACCACACGCTCCGGCACCCGTTCACGGTTGAAATGCGCCATCTTTTCAATTAGATGATAATCTTGCATCAGGATCGGGCCGCGTGGCCCTGCAGTCAGCGAATGCTGATTGTCTTCCACAGGGCGCCCGAACGCCGTTGTCATCCGAGGCTGTTCCGAGTTTTGATCCATGATTGCAAGCCTTTCGCAGTGGTGACAAATCCGTCTTAAACAACCGATGCCGAATGCCGATTGCCAATTCATCTCAATAAAAGTGAAGTTTTACCTTGATGGATGGTAGGGTCGGAAACTACTCAGGCCCAACCACGTAGACGAAGACTTGTAGGGGAGCTTACTCATCCCCTCATTCCGGTTGAGCATTTTTTGGCATGAACACGCCTGCGTTTGAGACCGCCTCGGCGAAGCTCTCGATCAGTGGCACAAGCCTATGCTCGGGCATATTGGGTATCAGGTCGTAGAGCATGCAGCCTTGGCGGAACAGCGAGTGGGTGCGGGTCTTGCTGGTGTTGGACTTCAGCAGGCGACCCATTCCGAGGCTCTCGCCGACCGCGCCCAGCAGAGTGAGCAACGCGGTGGCGAAGGCGCTGACCAGTAGCAGACGGTCGCGCCGGGTCGGTTCGCCGATGCGCGTGGACGACAGCCCCATGCCGAAGCGCAGGTCCTTGGTGTCGCGGAACGCAGGCGCAATCGTCCAGCGGCGGGCGTAGTTATTGACCAGCGTTGCCGCCGAAGCTTCCGGGTCGCTCGCGGCCAGGCACCACGGCTCCTTCATGCCTTTCGCGTGGACGTACACGACGGCCCCGACCTGCCGGCCCTTCGCCGTCACCCGGGCATGACGCAGCTTGCGTGCCCGGCCACCCTTGCCCACCCATTCGGCCGCTGGCTTCGTCTCGCCACCCTCGGCGGTGACATGGATGTTGCCGCGGAAGCGGATAACGTGACCAAACTCCAATTCGCCTAGGAAGCCGAACAGCTTCTGATCGCCGAAGCCGCGGTCCGCCAGGATCGTCACCCGGCAGCCTTGCGGCACGAGTTCGGCCAGACGGCGTAGGCAGGCGTCCTCGTAATCGTTGCGCCGGCTCACGATCTCCTCTTTCCAGACGGTCAGCCACAGCAGCGGCGCGCCGCGGCCATGGCCCGTCACCAGGCTCAGCACCAGCGTGGACTGGCCATCATGGTCGAAGTCGGTCCAGTCCATCGCCACCAAAGCGTCGGCCCGCCCGCTCAACTGATGCGGCAGCCAACGGGCGAAGCTGTCCCACACGTCGACCCCGTTGTTGCTGAGCAGCCGGTCCACCTGCTTAACCGCGTGCTTGGTCACCAGCCCCCACGCCTGCGCCAGAACCTGGCCGATTATCGCCACCGCAAGCGACGCCCCCGTCATCACGCCGAGCGTGGCGCCGGCCAAGGCATCGACACGTTTGGCGTGCAGATCAGGCCCATACAGCTCGCTGATGAACGACCGCACATCGCCCAGACGACCGCCCCGTTGATCCGTATTGGCCATGTCGATGCTCTAGCTCCAAATGAGCCAGAACCTCTACAAAACCACCCCTTTCAAGGTGTTGCTGCCCGTGCCTGGGCGAGCACCCGTGCGGTGGAGA
>CAXSHI010000309.1:0-4263 GCA_964236755.1 uncultured Acetobacteraceae bacterium | reverse complement strand
ACCCCACCTGTCCGCCACGTCGGATCGTGAAATCATCGTGTTGCAGCTGTTTTCGGGTGGGCTTCCGGTTCGCCGCTTGTTCAAAAGCGGTTCTGACTCGTGCCTCAGCTTTTCCGTGACAGACTCGACCAGCCAGGGGAGAAACCACCCCGCCGCGTAAGCCTGGGCTACCGCCGCGCCCAGGCTCGGCGTCACGCGAAGTCCTTGCCGGCGTGACCCTCGAACAGCTGGGCCGAGCGGACGTAGCCCGACAGCACGTTCAGGCTCTTGTGGCGGCTTTGCTCCTGCATCTTCCACACCGACGCCCGGGCGCGGGCGGCCGACGTCAGGAACCCGGCCCGCAGCGAGTCTCCCGCAAAGGTTTTCGGGTCCAGCCCGGCCGCCTTGGCGCGTGCCTTCACGATCTCGGCGACCGACCGGTCGGACATGCGGTCAGCCAGCACGCGGGTGCCGCACTGCGACAGCCGCCGGAACAGCGGGCCGTCGGCGACTGCGGCGCGTTCCAGCCAGGCATCCAGGTGCTGCACCGGTTTGAGGCGGCGCCCGGCGGGGATGGCGATGGTGGCGCCGATGCCCTCCTGGTCGCCCTTCGAGTGCCGGATGGTGACGCGCAGCCCCTCGGGCGCGCGAACCAGGTCGGACACGTCGAGTGCGGCGATCTCGGAGCGGCGCATGCAGGACACCATGCCGAAGGACAGCAGCGCCCGGTCGCGCACCGCCTTCAGGGTGTCGCCCTTGATCTCGTGCAGCATGGACCAGATCACGTCGCCGTCGGCGGCAGCCTTGCGGTCGGGCGGCTTGCCCCAGGTGCGGCGGGCGCCGGCCAGGATGTCGAGGATCACCGTGCCGCCACGGACCTTGTGCGGGATTGCCTCCCCGGCCTGCCGGTGGGCGTAGCCGATGGCGGCCATGCGGAGCGCCAGCGTCTGCGGGGCGATACCGGCGTCGGCGAGGCTGGACAGGTGGACGGCAACCACGGCCGGGTCGGCCGGGAGCGCCTGCTGGCTGTGCTTGCGGCACCAGGCGCCGAACGCCGTCCAGTGCTGCAGGTATTTCGCTCGTGTGGACGCCGCACGCGACGCGTCGGCGTAGCCGCGGGCGGCCTTGACCTGCTCGGGCGTGAAGGGCGCGACGCCGCGCGTCCCCTCTGACACGGCAACCTCCCGGCCCGTCGCTGGCCGGCCCTCACCATCGTGGTCACCGCTGCTCACCGCAGTTCCGCTCCGTCCCGAGGTCCTCCGGAAATGATATTTTCCGGTAGCAGCCAAGGGAAACATAGCCGGGGGCACAAGGGCGCGCAACAACGGGCGGAGCGGCAGGCGGAGCGGGACTCAGTCCCCCCTCCCCTGCCCCGCGGCAGCGCCGCTGAGCCCCGTTTAGCCCTTTGACACCCCGCTACACCGTCGTTTGGCCTCCTGACACCCGATCGAGGGAGCATCCAGGGCTAACCTCCGGATTGCAGGCATTCTACAGAGGATCACATCTGAACGCATTCTTGCATAATGTTGCAAAATATGCAGTTTTTTACGCAAGTTTTTGATCCCAATCCATTGTCAATATTGTTGCAAACAAGCTGTGAAATATTTGGTATGAAATTTCAAACTACTTTTAACGAGGTCATGCTGCGAATTGCGTTCCGCAGGGTAGGAGGCACGAAGGACCGCGGCGTCGGTACGCGAAGGATCCATGGTCCGGTTGCCGCTGGCACGCTGCTCGGCATTTCAGCCCGTCGTGGGCGTTGGTGCATGGACCCGAGTACAGGCAGCAGGGTACCTGACCCGCAGGGTTCAGCGTCGACGGAGAGGGGCTTGGCGGTGCGGATCATGCGGTTAAGCACCTGGATAGCAAGGGCGACCTCGCCGTGCTGAGCGGGTCGGCGGCGGGCATGCAGCTTGGGTCCGATCAGGTGCTTGTAGCGCCCCGCGGCGGTTTCGGCCTGATTGCGCAAGCCGTACTCGGTCGCCCTCTGCCACCCGATGCGGCCCCGTTCAGCCATGAGCTGGACGTGACGGTCGCGCGGCGTCTGCTCATCCGGATCAGCTGTGCTCAGCACGGCGTCGGCGCGGGGTGGGATGATCACCTCGATCGGTAACCCTGGCTGCACAGCGGCGGCAGCCTGGTAGACGGGATCACGGTCGTAGGCGCCGTCCGCGGTCAGGCTCGCGATGGCGCCCTCCAGCTGGCGCAGCAGGGCAGGAACTTGCGCCGCTTCATCCTCGTCGCCGTCGGTCAGCACGTGAGCCGCGATCTCGCCAGTGGTGGCGTCTACGCCAAGGTGCAACTTGAGCCAGCGTCGGCGCAGCCGGCCGTGCTTGGCCGCACACCACTCGCCTTGGCCGAACAGTTCAAGTCCCGTGCTGTCCAGCACCAGGTGCACCGGCCCGGCGCCGACCCGCACGCGCGGCTGGCAGCCGGCAAACGCCTGACCACGCCGTGAGAGCGTGGTCTGGTCCGGCACGGCCAGGTCAAGGCCGAGCATCGCAAGCACGCTGCGGGTGAACCCTTCCGCCTGTCGCAAAGCCAAGTGAAACCCGAGCCGCAAGCTCAGCATCAGCTCGATTGCCAGGTCCGAGTAGCGTGGCTGCCCGCCCGGCGTCTTGCGGCGTGGTGCTTGCCATCCCGCGAGGGCCGCTTTGTCTATCCAGAAAGTGAGGTCACCCCGCCGGCGCAGTCCCGCCTCATAGGCTGCCCAGTTCGTGACCCGGTAGCGGGCCTGGGGAATACGGTGACGACGGGCGGCGTTGTGCTCGAACGGCATCGAAGGAACATACCTGTCCCATTTGGGTCAGGCTACCCGGGCATCCATGCACCAACGCCATCGCTAAGGCGCACTCGCCCGAACTCGAGCAGGAAAAGGCCGAGCGCCTTGACCTGCGGTCCGAAGCACACCGCCTATGGGCTGACTTCCGGAAGGAGAGCGGCATCCCGGCGAAGGAGAGTGAGTGGGAAGTCCGGCGGCAGGCCGTCAAGGAGGCGTTCAAAGAGGCAGCCAAGGAGGTTAGCCCGAGCGTCATGAAGGAGGAGCCCGCTGAGGAACACGCGGCGGAAGCCCCCTTCCCTGCCCCGACCGCGGCGCAGTTCGACATGCGGCCAGCGCTCCCGACATCGGTTATTCCTCGACGGAATAGCGGCAGGACGCGCTGCTAAGGCAGTTTTTAGAGATGGGCAAGAACCACGATCTGAAGCAATAGACACATTGCCCTTGAACGTTCATACACGTACGCACTTTGGTGTGTATGTATTGATGGTTGCATAGCTGCATGTCATTATGAGGCCATACGTGTAGTAGTGCATCACTGCATGGGCTTTTCAATGAGGTCTGTATAGGAATTATTTCATATCCGTCCATACGTTCATACGCGCCGAATCTGCAACACTAGCAATCTTTGATACCCGTCTGTCCGTTTGCGCGTTGACGGCGATACGGTGCAATGTGCATACACGTTGAAACCGTGGGGCTTTGGGGGTATCGCGTGAAGGTAATCGCAGTTCTCAGCCAAAAGGGTGGCGTCTCTAAAACAACTATCGCAACCGCCCTGGCCGTGGCGGCGGAACAGGACGGAAAGAGCGCCGCCATATTTGACCTCGACCCACAGGGCTCTGCTTCGTTCTGGAAGGACACCCGCCAGTCCGAAACCCCGGCCGTCATCTCTGTCCAGCCAGTACGCCTGAAGCACATGCTCAAGGCGGCCCAGGACGCCGGCACCGACCTGGTCATCCTCGATGCCCCTCCAGTCGCAAAGGACATCGCATTCCAGGCGGCGGAATTCGCAGACTTCATCTTGATCCCGACGAAGCCCGCTGTGCTCGACCTGATGGCCGCCACCGAGACCCTGAAGCTGGTCAAGCGAGCCACAGAACCTCCGAAGCCGTCGGCTGTCGTGATGACCTTCTGCCCAACCCAAGGCCGGGAGGTTCCAGATACCGAAGAAGCGATTCGGCAGATGGGAGCGCGGGTGGCGCCGGTCCGCATCCACAACCGCGTGGCCTATTCACGAGCACAGCAAACCGGCCTGACCGCCATGGAGTTCGAGCCTGACGGAAAAGCCACCGCAGAGATCAAACGGCTATACGAGTATGTGTGTATGCACGTATTCGCGTATAAGCTTGGGGTGGCAGCATGAACCGGATCAACTCTCTCCAAGCCGTTCTCGCCCGCGAGGCAGCCACCGAACCGGACCCGGTTCCGGAGACGCCTGCGCCCGCTACAAAGCGCGCCCCGGACACTGGGCCGGAGAAGTTCTATCGCCCATCCCGCGACGG
>CAXSHI010000308.1:0-4272 GCA_964236755.1 uncultured Acetobacteraceae bacterium | reverse complement strand
CAGGTGGTGTGGACCTACTCGGGCGTGCGCCCGCTGTATGACGACGGCGCGTCGAAGGCGCAGGCGGCCACGCGGGACTACGTGCTCACGCTGGACGCGCCGGACGGGGAGGCGGCGCAGCTGTCCATCTTCGGCGGCAAGATCACCACCTACCGGCGGCTGGCGGAGGCGGCGCTGGCCAAGCTCGCGCCGCATCTGCCGGCGGCCACCGCCCGGCCGGCCGGCTGGACCGGCGCGGCGCCGCTGCCCGGCGGCGATTTCCCGGTGGACGGGTTCGACGCGGCGCTCGATGCGCTGCGCGCCCGCTACCCGTTCATGGCCGAGCGGACGCTGCGCCGCCTGCTGCGCGCCTACGGCACCTGCGTTTATGACCTGCTGGGCGACGCCGCCTCGGCGGAGGCGCTGGGTCCGGTGCTCGGCGCCGACCTGACGGAGGCGGAGCTGCGCTACCTCGTCCGCTTCGAATGGGCGCAGACCGCCGCCGACGTGGTGTGGCGGCGCAGCAAGCTCGGCCTGCGCATGGGGCCGCAGGACCTCGCGCGGGTGGACGCGGCGCTCGATGCCCTGCGGTCGCAGCGGGACGAGGCGGCGTGAGCCTGCAGCTGGAGCACATCGGCTTCAACCAGGGGCCGGACACGCTGATCCGCGACGTATCGCTGACGCTGGCCCGGGGCGCGCTGCATGTGCTGCTGGGTCCAACGCTGGCGGGCAAGACCACGCTGATGCGGCTGATGGCCGGGCTTGAGAAGCCGAGTTCCGGGCGGCTGCTGCTCGACGGGCGGGACATCACGGGCACGCCGGTGCGGCGGCGGTCGGTGGCCATGGTGTACCAGCAGTTCGTCAACTACCCGACGCTGTCGGTGTATGAGAACATCGCCTCGCCGCTGCGCGTCGCCGGGGTGGCGCGGGCGGAGATCGAGCGGCGCGTGCGCGTTGCCGCGAAGCTGCTGCGGCTGGACGGCATGCTGGGCCGCATGCCGGCGCAGCTTTCGGGCGGGCAGCAGCAGCGCACCGCCATCGCCCGCGCGCTGGTCAAGCAGGCGGAGCTGGTGCTGCTCGACGAGCCGCTGGGCAACCTCGACTACAAGCTGCGCGAGGAGTTGCGGGAGGAGTTGCCGCGGCTGTTCGCCGAATCCGGCGCCATCCTGGTCTATGCCACGACCGAGCCGGCCGAGGCCCTACTGCTGGGTGGGGAGACGGCGGCGTTGTCGGAGGGGCGGCTGGTGCAGGCCGGGCCGACCGCCGCGCTGTATCGCCACCCGCAGACCTTGGACGCCGCCCGGGTGTTCTCCGACCCGCCGCTGAACGAGCTGGCGGTGGAGAAGCGCGAGAGCATGCTCCTGACCGAGCACGGGGAGCGCGCGGTGCCGGCGCCGCTGCTGGGCCTGCCGGACGGGCGCTACCGGATGGGGTTCCGCGCCGACGCCGTGACGGTCGGCGCGAAGCCGCCGGGCAGCCTCAGCTTCGAGGGAACGGTGTCCGTGACCGAGATTAACGGGTCCGAGAGCTTCGTGCACGTCGATGTGGGCGGGGCCACCTGGGTTTGCCTGATCCCCGGGGTGCACGACCTGCTGCCAGGGGTGCGGACGCCGCTGTACATCGACGTGCGCCGGGCCTTCGTGTTCGACGCAGCCGGCGCGCTCGCGTCCCGGCCCGTGCTGGCGGAGGCCGTCTGATGGCCAGCGTCACCCTCGACGGCATCGGCCATGCCTACGGACGCGCCGAGACCGAGGCCGACTACGCGCTGAAGCCGCTGCACCATGTCTGGGACCAGGGCCGCGCCTACGCGCTACTGGGGCCGTCCGGCTGCGGCAAGACGACGCTGCTGAACATCATCTCGGGCCTCGTAATTCCTTCGCACGGGCGGCTGCTGTTCGACGGGCAGGACGTGACGCGCCTGCCGACCGAACGGCGCAACATCGCCCAGGTGTTCCAGTTCCCGGTGGTGTACGACACCATGACGGTGGCCGAGAACCTGGGCTTCCCGCTGCGCAACCGCGGCATGGACCGTCGCCAGGCGACCGCGCGGGTTGCCGAGATCGCGGCGATGCTGGGCCTCACCCCCGACCTGCACCGCCGTGCCCGCGGCCTCACGGCCGACGCCAAGCAGAAGATCTCGCTCGGCCGCGGCCTGGTGCGCTCCGACGTCGCCGCCGTGCTGTTCGACGAGCCGCTGACCGTCATCGACCCGGCGCTCAAATGGGAGCTGCGCTCCAAGCTCAAGGCGGTGCACCGCGCGCTCGATCTGCTGATGATCTACGTGACCCACGACCAGACGGAGGCGCTGACGTTTGCCGACCAGGTGATGGTGATGAACGAGGGCCGCGTGCTGCAGATCGGCACGCCCTCCGAGCTGTTCGAGGCGCCGGCCCACACCTTTGTCGGCTACTTCATCGGCTCGCCCGGCATGAACCTGCTGCCGGCGCAGGTCGCAGGGCGGGAAGCGGCGGTGGACCGGCATCAGGTGCCGCTCGGCGCCGCCTACCCGGCGATGGACGGCCGGCGCGTGCAGATCGGCATCCGGCCGGAATACGCCACCTTGAGCCGGACCGGCGGCCTGCCGGTGCAGGTGCAGCGGATCGAGGACCTCGGGCGCCGCCGCCTGGCCCGCGTGACGCTCGGCGCGCACCCGCTGGTGGTGACGGCGCCGCCCGACCTCGCCGTGAACGGCAGCGAGGCGTTCGTGCGCCTGGACCCCGCCAGCCTGCACGTCTTCGCCGACGACCGCCGCGTGCCCGGCGTCGCCGCATGAACGACAAGCCCATCAGCAACCGCGCCTGGTTCCTCGTGGTTCCCGTCATGGTGTTCGTGCTGTTCTCCTCGCTGGTCCCGATGATGACGGTGGTGAACTACTCCGTGCAGGATTCAATGGGGCAGAACTCGTTCTTTTGGAACGGGTCGGAGTGGTTCCAGCACCTGTTCGATCCCACCACCGACATCGGCGGACGCTTCTCCCGCGCGTTGGTGCGGAATCTGATCTTCTCGGGCGTGGTGCTGCTGATCGAGGTGCCGCTCGGCATCCTGGTGGCGCTGTGCATCCCGAAGCGCGGCTGGGCCGTGGGCGCGGTGCTGGTCAGCATGACGCTGCCGATGCTGATTCCCTGGAACGTGGTCGGCACGATCTGGCAGATATTCGCCCGCGCCGACATCGGGCTGCTGGGGGCCGCGCTCACCGGCGCCGGCATCCCATTCAACGACACCCAGGACCCGCTCTCGGCCTGGTCCACCATCGTCGTGATGGACGTGTGGCATTGGACCTCCATGGTGGCGCTCCTGTGCTACGCCGGGCTGAAGGCGATCCCGGATGCGTTCTATCAGGCGGCGCGGATCGACGGGGCCGGGCGCTGGTCGGTGTTCAGGAACATCGAGTTGCCGAAGCTGCGCCGGGTCCTGATCATCGCCGTGCTGCTGCGCTTCATGGAAAGCTTCATGATCTATACCGAGCCGGCCGTCGTCACCGGCGGCGGACCCGGCGAGGCGACCAGCTTCCTGTCGCTCGACTTGGTGAAGATCGCGCTCGGCCAAGTCGATCTGGGCAACGCGGCGGCGATGTCGCTTGTCTATAACCTGATCACGCTGACGCTCTGCTGGATCTTCTTCACCACGATGACGCAGCTCGACGCCCGAGGCTCTGCATGACCGGGGCGTCCACATGACCCGGCGCATCGTCATCGGGCTGTATCTGCTGGTGCTCGCCCTGCCGATCTACTGGCTCGTCAACATGAGCTTCAAGGACAACGTCGAGATCACCTCGACGCTGTCGTTCTGGCCGCACCATCCGACCGTCGAGCACTACGTCCACATCTTCCAGGATCCGGCCTGGTACGGTGGGTTCCTGAACTCGCTCAGCTACGTGTTCCTCAACACCGCCATCTCGGTGACGATCGCGTTGCCGGCGGCCTATGCGTTCAGCCGCTACCGGTTCTTGGGCGACAAGCACCTGTTCTTCTGGCTGCTGTCCAACCTGATGGCGCCGCCCGCAGTGTACGCGATGCCGTTCTTCAACCTGTACTCCGCCGTGGGCCTGTTCGACACGGTTTGGGCCGTGGCGCTCGCGCATTGCCTGTTCAACGTGCCGCTCGCGGTGTGGATCCTGGAAGGCTTCATGTCCGGCGTGCCGCGGGAGATCGACGAGACCGCGGCGCTCGACGGCTACTCCTTCCCGCGCTTCTTCTTCCGCATCTTCGTGCCGCTGATCGCCAACGGCATCGGGGTCGCGGCGTTCTTCTGCTTCATGTTCTCCTGGGTGGAGCAGCTGCTCGCCACCACGCT
>CAXSHI010000307.1:0-4289 GCA_964236755.1 uncultured Acetobacteraceae bacterium | reverse complement strand
GGGCCCTGCCCCTGGACCCCGCCAAAGGCTCGCCTTTGGAATCCAATACTTAAGTAAAGCCGGTCCAGGGGGGCTCCCCCCTGGCGGGTCTGGGCAGAGCCCAGCCTTGCTTCCCGACACGTCAGGACTCCGGGCCGCCGGCATCAGGCCAGGAAGTCGAGCAGTTCCGCGAGCACGGTCTCCGGCAGCTCCTCCTGGAGCGTGTGGCCGCACTCCAGCGCGCGGCCGCGGACATCGGTCGCCTTCTCGCGCCAGGTGGCGAGCACGTCGTAGAGCTGGCCGACCGTGCCCTTCGCGCCCCACAGCGCCAGCAGCGGCGCGGTGACGCGCCGGTCGGAGTCGGCCGCGTCGTGTTCAAGGTCGATCGTGGCGGCCGCGCGGTAGTCCTCGCAGATCGCGTGGCGCGTGGCCGGGTCCCGGTAGCAGCGCAGGTACTCGGCAAGCACCGCCTCGCTCGTCGCCCCGGGAGTCCCGCTCTGGCCGTTGATGTGCGTGCGCAGGAAGAACTCCGGGTCCGCCCCGATCAGCCGCTCCGGCAGCGGATAGGGCTGGATCAGGAAGAACCACCAGAAATACCGGGTGGCGAACTCCCTGTCGGCAAGGGCGTACATGGTGGCGGTCGGAGCGATGTCGAACAGGGCCAGACGCTCGACCCGGTCCGCGTGGTCCAGCGCCATGCGGTGGGCGACCCGGGCGCCACGGTCGTGCCCGACGACGGCGAACCGCTCGAAGCCGAGCCGCGCCATCACCTCCACCTGGTCGGCCGCCATGGCGCGCTTGCTGTAGTTGACGTGGTTGGGGCCGCCCTCCGGCTTGGCGCTGTCGCCGTAGCCGCGCAGGTCCGGCGCCACCACCGTGAAGCGCTCCGCGAGCGCGGGGGCGACCTTGCCCCAGGTGAGATGCGTCTGCGGATGGCCGTGCAGCAGGAGCAGGGGCGGCCCGCTGCCGCCCACCGCCACGCGGATGCGCGCGCCGGCGGTCGCGATGTCCTGCAGGGCAAAACCGGGGATCAGGCTCGGGGTCATGGGGACACTCCGGCGGCGCCGCCCAGCCACGGGCTGCCGGCGTGATGGGCGTGCTCGAAGGCGCGGATCGCCTCCGCGTGCTCCAGCGTGGCGCCGATCGGGTCCAGGCCGCGCAGCAGCCGGTCCCTGCGCAGCGGATCGACGACGAAGCCGAACGCCAGGCCGGCGGCGGTGACGGCCTGCGACGCGAGATCGACGCTCATGACGTGGCGCTCCGGGTCCGCGGCACGGTCCAGCAGCGCCGCGACCTGGGCCGGCTCCAGCTCCACCAGCAGGAGGCCGTTGTTCGCCGCGTTGTCCGCGAAGATGCCGGCGAAGCTGGTGCCGATCACGGCCCGGATGCCGAGTTGCAGCAGCCCCCAGACGGCGTGCTCGCGCGAGGAGCCGCAGCCGAAGTTCGGGCCGACCACGAGGAAGCGCGCCCCTGCCCACGCGGACCGGTTCAGCACGAAGTCCGGCCGGGGCGCGCCGGAGGGCGCGAAGCGGAGATCGTGCAGCGCGCCGATGGCAAGCCCGCCGCGGTCGATGCCCTTCAGGAACTGCTTGGGCATGATGACGTCGGTGTCGGTATTGGCGCCGGGCAGCGGGGCGGCGACGCCGGTCACGCGGGTGAAGGCCTGCATGGGGGACTCAGCTCCGTCCGAGGTGGCGGATGTCGGTGAGGCGGCCGGTCACGGCGGCGGCGGCCACCATGGCCGGGCTCATCAGGTGGGTGCGGCCGCCGGCGCCCTGGCGGCCCTCGAAGTTGCGGTTGGTGCTGCTGGCGCAGCGCTCCCCGGGTGCCAGCACGTCGTCGTTCATGGCGAGGCACAGCGAGCAGCCGGACTGCCGCCACTCGAAGCCGGCGTCCAGGAACACCCTGTCGAGACCCTCCGCCTCCGCGGCGCGGCGCACGGCGGAGGAGCCGGGCACCACCATGGCGCGCACGCCTTGCGCCACCCTCCGCCCGCGCAGCACGCCGGCGGCCTCGCGCAGGTCGGACAGGCGTGCGTTGGTGCACGAGCCGATGAAGGCGCGCTGGATCTCCACGCCGTCCAGAGGGGTGCCGGGGCGCAGGTCCATGTAGGCGAGGGCGCGCTCCATGTCGCGCCGGCGCGCGGGGTCGGGTTCGGCCGCCGGGTTGGGCACCGTGTCGGCGATCGAGGCCGCCTGGTCGGGGCTGGTGCCCCAGCTCACCATCGGCGCGATCGCGGCGGCGTCGATCGCCACCTCGCGGTCGAAGCGCGCGTCCGGATCGCTGCGCAGCGCCTGCCACGCGGTCACGGCCCGGTCCCAGCTCGCCCCTTTCGGGACACGGGGCCTGTCGCGCAGGTAGTCGAGCACGGCCGCGTCGGGGACCATCACGACGCCGCGTGCCCCGCACTCCACCGCCATGTTGCAGATGGTCATCCGGCCCTCGACCGGGACGGCGGCGAGGGTGGGGCCGGCGAACTCCACCGCGAAGCCGCTCGCCCCGTCGGCGCCGATGCGGCGGATCAACGCCATGACGATGTCCTTCGCCGAGACGCCCGCGGGCAGCACGCCGTCCACGCTGACCCGCATGGTCCCGAGGCGGCGGTAGACCAGCGTCTGGCTCGCCAGGTAGTGCTCGATGTCGGAGGTGCCGATGCCGAAGCCGAGGCAGCCCAGGGCGCCATAGGTCGTGGTGTGGCTGTCGCCGGCCGCCACCACCATGCCCGGCAGCACGAAGCCAAGCTCCGGCGCCACCACGTGCTCGATGCCCTGGAGCGGGTGGAGCACGTCGAGCAGCTCGATGCCGAAGTCGCGGCAGTTCTCGGCGAAGTAGCGCACCTGTCCGGCGCCGCCGGGGTCCGGCATGGCCGCGACACGGTGCGACGCGGTCGGGTTCACGTGATCCACCACGGCCAGGGCGGCGCCGGGGCGCCACACCGTCCGCCCGGCCTCGCGCAGGCCGGTGAAGGCCTGCGGGCTGGTGTACTCGTTGAGCACGGTCCGGTCGACGTAGAGCAGCACCTGGGCGCCAGGCCCCTGGCGGTCGTCGAGGCGTCGGACGGTGTGGCTGTCCACCAGCCTGTCGTAGAGGGTGCGCGGCGGCGACACTGGCCTTCCCTTTCCTGCGATCCTGCACGACGTTAGGCGGTGCGGCCGTGGCCGGGCCAATGCCGATGCCGCATCGTTCCATGCCGGAGGGCGCGCGGTGGACACGACCTGGCTCGAGGACTTCCTGATCCTGGCAGGGTGCGGCAACTTCTCGCGCGCCGCGGAGCTGCGCCACGTCACCCAGCCCGCCTTCAGCCGGCGCATCAGGGCCCTGGAGGACTGGCTCGGCGCGACGCTGCTCGACCGCGACACCCACAGGATCGAGCTCACCGCCGGGGGCGAGGCGTTCCGTCCGGCCGCCGAGGAGATCCTGCGCCGGCTGCGGCAGGGGCGCGACGAGGCGCGCGCGGCGCAGGGCACGGCTGCCACGACCCTGCGCTTCGCCGCGACGCACGCGCTGTCGCTGACCTTCTTCCCGGACTGGCTGCGCGGGCTGGAGGAGGCAATGCCCCCGGACGCCGTCAGCCTGGACGCCGTCAGCCTGGACGCCATCAGCCTGGGCGCCGTCAGCCTGATCGCCGACAACATGGAGGCGTGCGAGCGGCTGATGCTTGAAGGCCGGGCACAGTTCCTGCTCTGTCACCACCACCCGACCGCGGCGACCCGCCTTGAGGGCGAGCATTTCGTGTCCTGCCCGGTCGGGGCGGACGTGCTGGTTCCCGTCGTCGGGCCGGATGCCGCGGGCCGGCCGCGCCATCTCCTTCCGGGCCGCGAAGATGCACCCTTGCCGTTCCTGGCCTACAGCGAAACCTCGGGGCTGGGTCGCATCCTGGCCGCGGCGCACGCGGCCGGCCACGCTCCGCTCCGGCTCAGGCCGGTCTTCACCTCGCACGTGGCGACGGCGCTGCGGAGCATGGCGCGGACGGGCCGCGGCATTGCCTGGCTGCCTCTCAGCCTCGTCGAGGAGGATCTTTGCGCGGGAGTGCTCGTGCATGCCGGCGAAGAGTCGTGGAACGTGCCGATCGAGATCCGGCTGCTCCGGCCCCGTGCCCGGCAACACCCGGCGGCGGAGCGGTTCTGGAGCCTGGTCGCCGCCGGGGACGCGGGCGGATCGGCATGACCACCGTGGCCGTGGCGGCGGCCCGCCGAGACCGCCCTGGCCCAACGGCCGCTTTCCCCCGTTATGCCAGCGACTCACTGCACTAACCTGTCAGGAAGCAAGCCTGGGCTCTGCCCAGACCCGCCAGGGGGGAAGCCCCCCCT
>CAXSHI010000306.1:0-4289 GCA_964236755.1 uncultured Acetobacteraceae bacterium | reverse complement strand
ACTCGGATACGTCCTGCAGCAGGCCCCCGCGCCAGCGTGAGTGTTTCTTAGGAATTCAGACAAGCTGTCTCCCCGCTTACGCTTCCCGCCCTTCCTCCACCGCATGGCACGCCGCCAGCACATCCCCAACCCGCGTATGCCCCGGCACCTCCGCCCGACAGCGCGCGTTGGCCAAGGGGCAGCGCGGGTGGAAGGTGCAGCCGCTCGGCGGGTTGATCGGGCTGGGCACCTCGCCGCCCACCGGCGTGCGGGCGCGCGTGCCGCCCGCCATGCCGAGGTCCGGGATCGCGTCCAGCAGCAGCCGCGTATAGGGATGGCGCGGCGTGGAGAAAATGCTCTCGCCCGGCCCGTACTCGACGATGCGGCCCAAGTACATCACACCCAGCAAATCCGACATGTGGCGCACCACGGCCAGGTTATGGCTGATGAACAGATAGGTGATCTGCATGCGCGCCTGCAGGTCGCGCAGCAGGTTCAGGATCTGCGCCTGCACCGACACGTCGAGCGCGCTGGTCGGCTCGTCGCACACCAGGAACTCCGGCTCGCTCGACAGCGCGCGGGCGATGGACACGCGCTGGCGCTGGCCGCCGCTGAACTCGTGCGGGTACTTCTCCCCGTCGCGCGGCGACAGGCCCACCTGGGTCAGGAGCTGCCCCACCCGGTCCTGCACGTCGCGTCCGCGCAGCAGATGAAAGGCGCGGATCGGCTCGGCCACGATGTCCGACACGCGCCAGCGCGGGTTCAAGGACGCATACGGGTCCTGGAAGATCATGTTCATCCGCCGGCGCAGCGCCGGCTGCGCGCGGGCGGCGGAAAGGCTCTGCCCCTCGAAGCGAATCTCCCCACCGCTCGGCTGATACAGGCCCACGGCCAGGCGCCCCACCGTGCTCTTGCCGCAGCCGCTCTCGCCGACCAGCGACAGCGTGCGGCCGACGGCGACGGCGAACGACACCGCATCCACCGCGCGCAGCACGCGCCGCCCCTCGCCGGCCAACGTGCGCTGCAGCCAGGGCCGCGACACGTCGAAGCTGCGGCTGGCCTCGATGGCCTCCAGCACGACGCGCTCAGCCATGCGCCGGCGCCGGGTCAAACAGCCAGCAGGCGGCCGAGGTCCGCCGCGCCGACATCAGCTCCGGCCGTTCGACCCGGCAGCGGTCGAACACCTGGGGGCAGCGCGGGTTGAACGCGCAGCCCGGCGGGATGGCGTTCAGCCGCGGCATTGCGCCGTCGATCTGCCGCAGCCGCTCCACCCGCAGGTCGAGCGACGGGATGCTGCCCATCAGGCCCACCGTGTAGGGGTGCGACGGGTTGCGCACCACGTCGGCCACCGCCCCGATCTCGATCACCCGGCCCGCATACATGACCGCGATCCGGTCGGCGGCCTCCGCGATCACGCCCATGTCGTGGGTGATGAGCATGACCGACAGCCCCCGCTCCCGCGTCAGGCGCTTCAGCAGCGCGATCACCTGCGCCTGGATCGACACGTCGAGCGCCGTCGTCGGCTCGTCGGCGATCACCAGCCGCGGCTCCGCGCACAGGGCGAGGGCGATCACCACCCGCTGCCGCATGCCGCCGGAGAACTCGTGCGGAAAGGCGTCGATCCGCTGGGCGGCGGCGGGGATGCCCACCTCCTCCAGCCAACCCACCGCCCGGCGCCGCGCCTCGGCATGGGACAGCGGCAGGTGGGCCTGCATGGTCTCGGTGAGCTGGCGGCCCACCGAGTACAGCGGGTTCAGCGTCGTCAGCGGGTCCTGGAAAATGACGCCGACCTGCTTGCCGCGGATGCGCCGCATGCGGTCGGGAGACAGGTTGTCGATGCGGCTGCCCTCCAGCCGGATCTGCCCGCCGCCGATGCGGCCCGGCGGCTCCAGCAGGCCGATGATCGCCGCCCCGGTCAGGCTCTTGCCCGCCCCGCTCTCCCCCACCACGCCCAGCACCTCGCCCGGCGCGATGGAGAACGACACCTGGTCGAGCGCGCGGAGCACGCCGCGCCGGGTCGGGAACTCGACGGTCAGCTGGTCCACGTCGAGCAGGCTCATCGCAATTTGGGGTTCAGCGCGTCGCGCAGCCAGTCGCCCAGCAGGTTGATCGACAGCACCAGCAGCACGAGGGCGATGCCCGGGAAGATCGTCATCCACCACTCGCCGCTGAACAGGAAGTCGTTGCCGATGCGGATAAGCGTGCCCACGGAGGGCTGGGACGGCGGCAGCCCGACGCCGAGGAAGGACAGCGTCGCCTCCGTCACGATGGCGAGGCCCAGGGTCAGCGTGCCGATGACGAACACCGGCCCCAGCACGTTGGGCAGGATGTGGGTCAGCATGATGCGCCCGGACGACAGGCCGATCACCCGCGCCGCCATGACGTACTCCCGCCCCCGCTCCACCAGCGTCGAGCCGCGCACGGTGCGGGCGAACTGCGGCCAGAAGCTGACGCCGATGGAGAAGATCAGCACCTGCACCTTGAGCCGCTCGTGCATCTCCTGCGGCAGCGCCGCCGTCACCACGCCATCGACCAGCAGCGCGATCAGGATGGCGGGAAAGGTGAGCTGGATGTCGGCGACCCGCATCAGCACCGCGTCCACGGCGCCCCCGGCGTAGCCCGCCAGCAGCCCGGCGGCGATGCCCACCACCACCGCGAACAGCACCGCGCCCGCGCCGATCACCAGGCTGATCCGCACGCCGTACAGGATGCCCGACAGGATGTCCCGCCCCTGGTCGTCGGTGCCGAGCGGGAACGTCCACTGCCCCTCCGCGTCCCAGACCGGCGGGATGCGGCTGTCCATCAGGTTCAGGGACGCGAGGTCGAGCGGGTTGTGCGGCGCGACCCACGGCGCCAGCGCCGCGCCCAAGAGGATCACCAGCAGCACCAGCGCCGCCGCGACGGCGACCGGCGAGCGGCGGAAGCTGTAGGCGAGGTCGCTGTCCCACCACCGCGCCAAGGCGCCGGGCGCCCGCGGGGCGGCTGCGCTCATGGGCGCGCCGCCCGCAGCCGCGGATCGACGGCGTAGTACAGCAAATCCACGATCAGGTTGATCCCCACGAACAGCACCGAGATCATGATGAGGTAGGCCGCCATCACCGGCACGTCCGCCACCTGCACGGATTGGACGAACAGCAGCCCCATGCCGGGCCATTGGAACACCGTCTCGGTGACGATGGAGAAGGCGACGATGCCGCCGATCTGCAGCCCGGCGATGGTGACGACCGGCACCAGCGTGTTGCGCAGCGCGTGGCCGAAGTTGATCGCGCGCGGCCCCAGGCCCCGGGCGCGGGCAAACTTCACGTAGTCGCTGCGCAGCGCCTCCAGCATCTCGGAGCGCACCAGGCGCATGATCAGCGTCATCTGGAACAGCCCGAGCGTGACCGCCGGCAGCACCAGCGCCTTGAGGCCGCCCACGGTGAGGAACCCGGTGCTCCAATGCGCGAACCGCACCACGTCGCCCCGGCCGAAGCTCGGCAAAGCCTGGAGCCAGACGCTGAACACCAGAATCAGCAGGATGCCGATCAGGAAGGTGGGCAAGGACACGCCGACCAGGCTGAACACCATGAACAGGCGGGAGACGGCCGAGCGTCGGATGCCGGTATAGACCCCCATCGGCACGCCGACCAGCAGCGCGAACACGGAGGCGGTGGCGGCCAGCTCCAGCGTCGCCGGCATCCGCTCGGCCAGCAGGTCCGTCACCGGCCGGGCCAGGCGGTAGCTGATGCCGAACTCCCCGTGCAGCGCGGCCCACATGAACTTGGCATACTGCACGATGAACGGCTGGTCGAGGCCGAGCTGCTTGGTGAGCGCCGTCCGCTGCGCCTCCGTGTAGTCGGTGCCGAGCATGATGGTGACGGGGTCGCCCACGAAGGCGAACATGGCGTAGGCGATCAGGCCGACCACGAGGACGACCGGGATGGCTTGGAGGATGCGGGAGATGATGAAGGCGAGCACTTGGTCCTCGATCCGGGGCGCGCAGGATGCGGGGTGGGTGGAGGGTTAGAACGCTTGGGCAGATGCGCCAAGGGGTTTGATCTAGCTAGAGGTATTTTAAGATTGGCTTGCGGCTAATCTGGGGTGTTTGCTGTCATCGGCCAAATGTCCGGTTATAGCCGGGAAGGTGCCATAAGCTGCTGGACGCCAGAATGGTAGTTTCGCGCCCTCGACCACCATTCAGTCGAGTGAACGCCGCTCATCAAAGTGGACATTCCACCTAACCTGATCTTCTGATCGAACGCGGCGGGCCTACTTATTAGACGCGGTTTCCACAACTACCTTGAGTTGAATTGGCCTGACTTCTGTTTAGT
>CAXSHI010000305.1:0-4303 GCA_964236755.1 uncultured Acetobacteraceae bacterium | reverse complement strand
GGTGGAAAGCAGAGGCTTCGGCAAGCTCAACCAGGACGGCACGATCAGGATCGGGTACGACGCGAACCTCAACATCGCCCCCGCGACTTCGCGGGCAGCACGGTCCTGAACAACGATGAGCTGATCGAACTCGCCGGCGGCGACGCCCTCATCACCGAGCGACGCCATGCACGTCCGGCCTCCCCCTCGGCGTGCGCGACGGCCAGGGTGTTCGGCCTGCCTGCCACAAGCACGGCGGCATTCACCGACGTGCCGGGCGTCATGAGGCGGAGCGGACGCTCGCCGGCGGGCTGCTCGGACACGGCGACCTTGCAAGTTTTGTGAGAAGGAGGGCGATGACCGCATCGGCGGCGCTGCACGACAAGCACCTGACGAAACAAGGTGCGTCGGGGCTGTTTGTCGATGACTCCACCGGATCCGGATCCTTCCCTGCCCCTTTTCCGAGCGCAAAGGTCTCAACCGGGACAGAGATGTTTCGGAACGTTTTCACGCCCAGCGGTGCAAACGCCAGCATGAGCCGTGTTTGGACGATGTCGAGCACGGCGCGCGAGACGCACACACCGTTCGGCGGGCAGCAAGCCTGCAAACGTGACGCGATGTTGACGCCATCCCCGCACACGTCGCCGTCGCTCATGATCACGTCGCCAATGTGGATCCCGATCCTGTATCGGATGCGGCTTGCCTCCGCTCTCGCCCTCTCGTTGCACCTAACGCCAGCCTGCATGTCGATCGCGAATGTCACGGCACTGGTGACGCTCTCGAACACCAGCAGCAAGGCATCTCCCGCAGCGTTAACGAGGTGCCCGCCATGGTGGTGCAGCAACGGCACAATCAGCTGTTTGCGCAAAAGTTGTAGGCGCGCCAAGGTTCCGAGATCATCCTGTTCGACCAGGCGGCTGAAACCGACGATGTCGGCGTGCACCGCCGCCAGAAGTCGGCGGGTGATCGCGGGAGGTGGGATCGAAGCGGACAACAGGTCCAAAGCCGCACCGCCAAGATACGTTGCCGCGAGAAGCCCGGCTATCTGCCCGTTGTCAGCCTCTACAACGCTTTGGTTGCAACCGATGCCCATTTCTGCCTCAGCCCGTCTGTGCCGCCGGTGCGATGAGTGCCTCACGTTGAGCCGGAGATCCTGAAGCGGCGAGCACCTGGGCCGCGTCCTCCGCCTCCTCGCTGCCATCCGCGTGATGCACAACGACACTGGCACCCTGTGCAGCCAGTGCCATGGCGATCGCGCGCCCGATGCCCAGACGTGCGCCGGTCACCAGCGCCACCCGGCTGGTCAGGTCGAACCCAGCCAACGGGTGCGGGACCGCGGCCGGCCGCCAAGCGGCATGCTGGGCCGCGCTGGCTGGCCGGGCGTCCAAAACAGCGGAGTGTCCATCCATGGCAGCCTCCTGGTAACGATCACTGCTGTGACCGTTACCGTTCGCGCACAGACGTCCACATCACCAGAATTGATGATGTCGGATGATTTCGGTCATTTCCCGCTGAGCAGTGCGACCACGTCGGTCTGACGCCGGCAACCGGTCTTGCCGAGAATGCCGCGGACCTGCGTTCTGACCGTATGGGACGACACGCCGCCCTGCGCGGCGATCTCGTCGACGTTTTCTCCGGCGACAAGATTGCGCGCCACGCGAGCCTCGGCCGGCGTCAGGTCAAAAAGGGATTGCACCAGCTCGACCGGCGGCGCCTGCGGCATCGTGATCGGCGTCAGCACCAAGATGGCGGCACAGCGCACGAACAGGTCACGCGCTGTGCCGCGGATCGGGAGCACGTGAGCGATCATCCCGGGCAGCGTCTCCGTCCTGCGGAGGGCGAAGGAGCGCGGTGCACCTCCCGCATCAGCGTCGAGCTGGGCGACGGCTTGCTGGAACAGCGCGTCGGCGGCAGCGCCCTTCAGCGAGATGCGATTCTGGGCGCGCCATTGGATGCGATCACCGAGCGTTTCGGAGAGGGCGTTGGCGACGATGACTTTGCCAGTGGCGTCGATGACGAGCGCTGCCAGGCCAAGCATCGCGAGCGTCTCGCTCGCCACCCGGGCGCGTTCCAACTGTAGCCGGGCCGACAGCAAGGCGCTTCGGGCAAGATGCGGCCGCAAAGCGTCGAGGTGCTGGATGATGCTGGGCTCGACCGGACCGCGGTTGCGGTCCCGCTCGACTGTGATGAGGAGACTGTCGCCCGTGGGTACCTGCATCGCCGTTCCCGCGGCCCAGCCGAGGCCTCCTGGCCATAAGAACTCCCGATAGACCGGGTCTTCGGCGAGGCTCGCCTCACTCCCATAAAGCTCAAGCTCTCTCAAGAAGCCTGCATGACGCGCCGCTATCAGACGATTGTAGCGCGAACTACGGAGACGTAAGTCGCTATTGACGAAGCGTGTCATGCCGCCGCGTAGCACCTCAGACGACGTCCAATTCGTGACACTGGACTTGACGGTGAACAAAAGCGCGCCGCGGGCCCCGGCGACCGTCGCGAGACGGTCCAGGACGCCGGGCCACAGCTCCGGCAGCATGGCGCACTCATAGATGCTGTCGATCAGTTCAGTGTGCTGGTCCATGGTGCAAACTCGGGTGCCGGCGCGACTTCCTTGCAGCGAACCGAGACGACTTGGAAGCAGGCGAGAGGAGTTGGTTCCGGCCACAAGGCCGGCGAAATCGAAGATCAGCGTCGTCAGGCGAGCGGCTGTCAGTGTGCCTACAGCAACGAGCAAGTTGCAAGGCCGAGTTGCCGTCCGACGCTGGCGGCTGGCCGCTTGTCGGAAGCCCCATCTAGAGGCCACGGAAACCCGCCCTGGCTTCAAGGGGACGCACTCTTTCCAGGCCGTTGGAGCGCTGCGGAAGCGGGACGGTCCTCGACACTGATGGGATTGACCCGGTTTGACGGACACCCTGAAGCTTCCACGCGAGGTGTTTCCTATGCCCAAAAGCCGCCCACCTTGTTCACCTGAGTTCCGCCGTCAGATGGTTGATCTGGTGCGTGCTGGACGATCTCCAGACGACCTGGCCTCCAGACGACCTGGCCCGCGAGTTCGAGCCGACGTCGCATTCGATCCGCGCCTGGGTTGCCCTGGCCGACGGCAGGAGGGCCGCCGGGAGGAGGCTGCTCCTGGCCTGGCCACGGCCGAGCGCGATGAGCTGGCACGTCTTCGGCGCGAAGTGCGCCAGCTCCGGCTGGAGCGCGACGTCCTCTCAAAAGCCGCGGCCTCGCCGAAACGCGCGGCGTTTGCGGCTGTGTTTGCGGCTGTGTCTGCCCGGGAAACCGGGACGCTGCCGTCCGGGTGTTCCGGTTCATGAGCGCAAACCAGGCCTTTTTCCCGATCGCCCCCATGGCCCCCATCGCTTCCATGGCGTGTGTGCTCGCGCGTGCTCGCGCGTGCTCGCGCGCTCCGCTTGCGAGTGCGCTCGGCGTGTCCAAGGCAGGCTGCTATGCTTGGCTGCGCCGCGCGCCGTTTGTCCGGTATTAGGTAGCAACCTCACCTCACGGAAACGCGAGCTTACTCAGAATTTGCCAGATAGCGTAAAGTGCTCATTACCTTGTCAATGAGAGCCTGCTCGTCGAGGGCTGTACTCGGCTTTTCATCAAAAGAGTCACAATTGTAAGAAAGAATTACCTGCTCAGCATAAGGAACAGCATTGATGGCTTCCACCACATAAGGATGCATATCAAGTGTCACAACTGCCTCTAATCTCTCTACATCATCCTTGACAACTTGAGAGAACACTTTCCACAAAGTGGTGCGCTCTTCAGAAAACATGCCATCTAGCGAAACTTTTTGAGTTTTCTTGCGCAGAGAGTTTGCGATTTCGGAAAATTTTTCTTCTTGAAACTACGGATAACACTTTCTAGCGACACGGCAAATTCTCCAAAATTTTGGGCTACATGCTTGCCGGCTCGGGCAACATCCGAGGTATCTTCTCACGGTAACTTTCAATCATTTTCAAGAGGCTTTGTTGCCGGCGCTTGACACCACATACTCTGTTCAACAAGCCAGTCGTAGCTTACGGCTGACAAGAGAAGAGCTACCCGCACAGATGTTTAAACTATTACGAACTCAGTATGATCTCCCGCGAGGAAGCGGTCGATCAGCTCTTCAGCCTTGACGGCGATAGCCTGCTCAAGCGCATCGGCGCTGTCGCGAGCCTCTGCCGATTCCTCCATGAGGTCGGCAATTGCATTTTCAGCTGCTTCTTCAAGGCGTGGAAGAAGCAGCGTTCGGACATCTTCAGCCGCAATTTCAGGAACGCTTGAGCCGCCTGACCTGCCCCCCTAGAAGTGGGCCACCGGCTATGGGAGGCCGGGGGCA
>CAXSHI010000304.1:0-4328 GCA_964236755.1 uncultured Acetobacteraceae bacterium | reverse complement strand
CACCTCGGCTTCTTCCAGTTCGTGCACGACGCGCGCCGACGCGGCAAAGCCTTGCATGGCGCCCTTATCACCGCACTCGTCAGGTGACCCAAGTCGACACTTCGGAACCCGACAAGAGCCTGGCGGCTTCTATGCTTCGCCCTGCTGCTTGGTTTGGCATGAGGTAGTCATGGCGGTGGCGGTCATGCGACGGGATGTGTCGGTGGGTGACTTGCGGCATGAGACAGGGTGGACGCGGGATGCCAAAGCGGCACGCGGGATGCCGACGATTGCGTTCGTGATGGACGGACGGTCGCGCGAGGATGCGGCCGAGACCTGCGGCGTCGAACCGGTCGCGCAAATGGCTGCGCCATTTCGCTGAGCCTGCCGGACAGGGACCGGCAAACCTTGCGCGACTGGATGCATCGCTACGATGCGGGCGGGCTTGTACGACCTGCCCCGCATGCTGTGGCCCGAAGTTGCGTTTGGGAAAACGGGGGACGCCGCTGCCGGACTGGTGCAGTTCGCCGCATTGCCGGGCCGGGCGTCGGCCATGCTGGATGCTCCTTTGCGCAAGCACAGCGGCATCCGAGGGTCGCGCGTACGGCAGTGTGGTCAGAACGGTCTTCCCCAAGGTCCGTAGTTCCAATCCATCCGGCTCATTCGCGCCGTCATCTCCTGCTCGTCGGCCAGCCGGCGCTGAAACACTTCTTGGCGGTAGCGCCCGAAGGCCGCTTGGTCGCCCACATACAGGCAGGCGCACACCAGCGGGTTGGCGTAGACGTAGCTGACGCCGCTGCTGCGGGCTTGCTGCACCACCTTGTTCGACGGCAGGCTGCGCAGCGAGGCCACGCGCGCCGGCGTGTTGGCGGGCTGCACCGTGAAGCCGGCGGCAGACAGCAGATCCTCTCGGGCCGCCGTCTGCTGCTGCGGCGTGACACAGGCGGCGACGGCGAGGCAGGCGGCCAGGGCTGCAAGGCGGGATGCTGGGCTCTGCATGTCAGGCTCCTTTGTTGCGCGGGGATTGGTGAAAACTCATGGCAGGTGGGCGCTGCCGCCGTCCGTGACTTTGAACGATGCGCCGCCGACCATGCGGGCATCGTCGGAGGCCAGGAACACGACGGCGGGCGCAACCGCCTCCGGCCTCACCAGCCCCAGGATGCCCCCGGCCGGCGACCGGCACGGTGCCGCCCGCGGACCGCTGCGGTTCCTGCGCCGCCATGCGATGGCTGAATGGGTGCGGCACCGGCCTGGCGCTACCATGCGGTCGCCCTTCAGCGGCTCAGGCGGGGTCATCTGGAACATGTAGAGCTCCTTCTCCGGGAAGCGCGCCAGCGCTGCAGCCGGCCAGCCGAAGGTCTTGGCCAGCATGTCGCGGGGCAAGTGCGTGAACAGGTCGGACTGCAGGAAGGTGCTGTCCTCGGAGGATGCGCCGTCGTCGAACACCAGCAGGAAATCGACCCCGTCCTCCCCGCTGCCCTGAATCGAGTGCGGGATGCCGGGCGGGAAGTACCAAAGGTCGCCCATGCCCACGTCGGCCTGGAAGGTACGCCCGTCCTCGTCCACCGCAGTGATGCGGGCATGGCCGCTCACTATGAACGACCATTCGGCCGTCTTGTGCCAGCGCACCTCCCGCACGCCGCCCCGGTCCAGGCGCATGTTGACGCCGGCCATCGCGGCGGAGGCCGGCAGTTCGCGCACGGATCCTTTGTCGGCGGGGAGCTGGCGGGTGAGGTCGTGGCCCTCTCCCCGTGCCGGGTTGCGAGGGTCGATGACCGCGGCGCCGTCGCTGTCACGGCACGGCGCGTTGGGGCTTGGCGATAGCTGGCTCGACATGATCGTGGGTGCTCCTGTGCCGTGGCGGGCCGTCAGGGCGGGGCCGCGCGGTCGGGATTGCGGGGCGGGTCCACGGCCTCGTCGTGCAGCAATTGCCGGTCGAGCTGCTGCACTGATCGGGTGTCCTGCTCCACTTGGGCCGGAGGTGCCCGGACCCCGGCCTGGCCTTCGCGTCGGATCACCTCCGCCTGGGTCGGCTGATGGTTCTTGCCGCCCCATTCGGGGCCGTTGCTGGGCGCCTGTGCGCCGGCGACGGCTGTGGATGCGAGCAGGACGGCAGCCACCAACAGGCTCACCGCCAGCATCCTCATCGAGTTGGTCCGATACGCATGGTGAAGCCCACGCCAGGCTGGTTGCCCAGGGCGCGCGTCCCGCCTCCGTTGCTGGACGTGATGCCACGGTCGAGGTGCGGCGACAGGGTGGTCGGGACGGGTATCGGCGCAGGCGGGAAGAAGCAAGGCTGGGATGCGGTTCATGGTGGCCTCCTGGATGCGATCACACGGGATCATGGCCGGTGGCGCTGAGTGTCCGGCGTTGGACAGCTTGAATTGTGGATGGGTCAGGCCCGGCGGCAAATCTGTCATCCCAGCAACGCCGCCGCGCTTCCAGCTCGTTGCCAGTCCGTATTTGCTCAAACCCAAGGGCACGAGAGAGCCGCTGGAGATGCGGCTGCAGGCTGATGCAGCTCAGGATGCTGGACGCGCCCTGGCCGGCATTCACCTTCCAGCGTAGCCGTTGCAGGTGCCGGGGCCGTCATCGGGCTTGCACGCACTGTACGAGATCAACGAACCCGCTCATTGAGACAGGCGGAAAGAGCAAGCCTCTCGGATCACATCCAGCTCCTTTGACAGGACACCAACCGCTGCCGGCAATGAAAATGCTGTACAAGTCACTCGTGTTGAGATCCGTATACCAATGCGAATGGCCTGCTGCCGTGACCGGTTGCTGCGAGCGCGGCCTCACCGCCGCCGCTCGAACTCGTAATCCCGCTTGGGGCCTCGGCGGCGCCAGTTTCCAAGGCGCCCATACACCCGGCCGGCAGGAGCATGGCCCCGGCAAGTAACAAGCACCAGGTTCTGGATACCGACTTGACGCGACTGACAGAAGCTTCGCGTCGGGAAGAACGCTGACCGGGTTGGAAGGACGAGTTGAGGGAGCATGCCCGAACAAGGGCAGGCTGCAGCACGCGCTCACTGGCTTTCATTCTTGACGGGCCTTTCTTTTTACAACGCAGAATGCCGACGCTGCCGAAGCGCCAGCTCTGCCTAATCCGGACCTGCCTACTGCGCTATCGCTGAAACAAACCCTCGCGCTGATACGCCCTCGACCCGGTATCATGTAACGGCGGAATTGCAGAAACCCCGCCTTGCTTCAGTGGGCTTGCCGCCGTGGATGCCACGTCGGGCAGGATTGCCGTGTTCTGGCCATCGCAGGCCGCGAGCGTCGCCGTGAGCGCCAGAAAAACGCATCGCTCAAAGATGCTGCCACTCCTTTCATCTGCGATTCAGGTCATAGGCTCAACTGATCAGAGGGCCGGGAAAACGAACAGGATCGGAATATACTCAGCGCCACCACCCGATCCGTGCACCACGCCACCGTGCGCGCCCATCGCTCGAAGACGCGGCGCAGGGTCGAGCCGCTCGCCCTGCCCGCGCTTGCCCGCAGGCTGCGCCACGGCGTGCCTTCGCGCAGGAACCGGCGCAGGGTGGCCGGGCGCAGGCCCACGTGGCGGCTCACAGCTCGATCACTGTCGCGATCAGGCTCAAAATCCTGGTGTCCGAAGCCGTCTCCATCTCTGCAAGCCCCAGGAATGGGCATCGACACAGCCAGGCGGAGGTCAGGGCAACTCAACTCAGGGTAGTTGTGGAAACTGCGTCTCAGGGTGGCGTTGCGCGTCCGCCCTTGTCGGCTGGCATGAGTATTTTCCGACCCTACCGCTCGGCATCGCCAGGGTGACTACTGATCACAACGCATTTTGGAGAAGAGGCATGAACACGCGGGAAGCTAGCCGTTGCAATCTTGGATGGTGCTCGTGAGCACGGACAAGCCGCATCGGCTGCGCAGCTGGCTCTCCACCCCGGCGACCAAGCCCGATCGCTTCGCCAAGGCGGCTGCCGCCGGCGCCGACGTCCTGATCCTTGATTTGGAGGATGCCGTCGCACCCGCCGACAAGGACTCGGCCCGCCGAACGGCCTTGGAATATCTTTCAGGTGCCGCGTCGCCTGAACCCACCCGCATCCTGCGGATCAACGCGATCGAAACCGCTGCCGGGATCACTGACCTTGTGGCGTTGCTGCAAAGCCCGGCCGATCCCGACTTCATCGTCGTTCCAAAGGTCAACGCCGCGGCGCACCTGCACATCTTGGATAAGCTGCTCACGACAGGCGGCAAGAAGGCACGGCTCGTCGCCCTGATCGAGACGGCGCAAGCGTTGTCGTCGATCGACAGCATCGCGACGGCTGACCTGCCCCCCTAGAAGTGGGCCACCGGCTATGGGAGGCCGGGGGCAAACG
>CAXSHI010000303.1:0-4331 GCA_964236755.1 uncultured Acetobacteraceae bacterium | reverse complement strand
CGTCCGTCAGGCCGCAACCACGGCCTGATTGCCCGGGGATCTGCCCCGGTTACGTTGCACCTATCGCAACCTATTGAAGTTGGACAATTTTCAGATCGGCACTTTTGGCATGGAAGTTACGACAAGGCCAAGCCGGCATCGGCGTATGTGACAGCGCCTCGCGCATCGCCTCGGGGGGCACGTCCACGAACGTTATCGTGCGGCCCAGAGCATGTGACAGCCTGGCGGCCATCTCGGCATGAGACAGCGCCTTCGGCCCTGTCAGGGTGTAGGTCTTCCCAGCATGGCCTTCTCCGGTCAGCGCGGCCGCGGCCGCGTTGCCGCGCACGTCCACGGTGCTGACCTTGGCATCGCCTATAGCCGCATAGAAACGTCCCTCGGCTTTGATGGTCAAGGCGAAGCCCAGCAGCCCCTGCATGTACAGGTTCGGGCGAAGGAACGTGTGGTCCACGCCCGCCTCCCGGATCGCCCGTTCCACGGCGGCGTGGTAGCGCAGGAAGCGCACCGGCGAGGCCTCGTCAGCGGCGAACTGCGACAGCTTGACGATGTGCCGCACGCCGCCCCGCTTGGCGGCTGCGACGAAGCTCATCTGCTGCGCTTCGGCCCGGTCGGTGGAGTTGGTCAGCAGGAACGCCCGCTCAATCCCGTGTAGTACGCGGTCGAGCGAGGCGGCGTCGTCGAAGTTCCCAGCCACGATCTCGATGCCGGGCTATTCGGCGATTGCGTCCGCCTTGTCGGTGGAACGGACCATTGCGCGTGCAGGCGCGCCGCGGGCAGACAGCAGCTTGAGGAGTTTGGTTCCGTTGCTGCCGGTGGCGCCGGTGACGAGGATCATGGGATTTCTCCGGGGTTGGTGGCTATGCGGACGTGGCGCGCTCAGGATCATCTTTCCAAGTGATAATGCGTATGGTTACATATTCGCTTGATGGATGACCTACGCTCCGTTGACCTGAACCTGCTGGTGATCCTAGACGCCTTGTTGGAAGAGGCGCACGTCAGCCGCGCGGCCGTTTGGCTGCACCTGTCGCAGCCCGCCACGTCGAGCGCGCTTGACCGACCGCAGCCCTCGCACTTGCCGTCGGCGCGCTCGAAGCGCACGCGGCGGCTCAGCTCCCGCCAGCACGGGCGAATGACCGATTTTTGCTTGAATTGGAAATGGACATCCCCAATTAATACGCGTGAACAGAAATCGAGAACCAACCCAAGCGTTGCGCGGGCCAGGACGACCGCGAGAGTTCGACCTCGACCAAGCACTTGACGGCGCGATCCAAGTGTTTAGCGAGCATGGCTATCACGCCACCTCTATCGGCGATCTCACGGCCGCTACGGGCGTGACGGCAGGCAGCCTATACAAGGCGTTTCCGGACAAGCATGCCGTGTTCCTTGCCGCCTTGGATCGTTATCTTGCAGTGCGGGAGCAGCAGGTCCAAGCGCGGCTGGCAACAACGCGCACGGGACGCGAGCGCATCCAGGCGTTGCTGGACCTATATGCTGGGTGGAGCCACGACGCCCAGGGGCGGCGCGGCTGCCTGGTGGTGGGCAGCGCTGTCGAACTGTCCACGTCGGATGCGGAGGTCGCAGCCCGGGTTGCTGGTGTCCTGGCCCGCTACGAGAAGCGGCTCGCCGGCTTCGTGCAGCTGGGCCTCGAGGACGGTTCGATCCCTCCGCACGTTGATGGCGCGGCAGCTGCTCGCGTGCTGCTTTGCGTGATGCAGGGGATGCGGGTGATTGGCAAGACGGGCCGGACGCGGGACGACATCATGGGCATGGTCGAGACTGCCATGAGAGTTGTTTCGTGATTTGCTTGCCCGATTTGGAAACGTATTTATCCAAATAGAGAAGGTGCCCATGAACGTCCTCATACCGAATGACGAAAGGGCAGATACTGCTGTCCAGTTCGACCCAGCAAGCTTTTGGCGGCAGTTCCGGCACGGGACCATGACCGTCGGCGAAGTGCGCCTGCACTACGTTGAAAGCAGAGAGGCCGGCAGCTTGCCGCCTGTCCTTCTCTTGCCCGGGTGGCCGCAGAGTTGGTACGCGTGGCGCCTGGTCATGCCGACGCTAGCCGCTTCTGGGCGGCGCGTGATTGCGATGGACCCGCGTGGCATGGGCGACTCTAGCCGCCCTGCCGGCGGCTACGACATGCAGACGGCGGCTGCGGATGTGCATGGCTTTATCACAGCGTTGGAGCTGACCAGCGACGGCGCAGTCGATGTCGTCGGCCACGATCTCGGGACTTGGATCGGCTGCGCCCATGCCGCGAACTGGCCCGGCGACGTCCGGCGTCTGGCTGTGATGGATGCCGCCCTGCCCGGTGTTACGCCTGCGCCATCGGGCATTCCTTCGGCCGAAGTCAACATGAAGACTTGGCACTTCGCCTTCAACCGACTCCCGGACCTGCCAGAAGTCCTGATCCCCGGCCGCGAGCGTGAGTTCCTGGCATGGCTCTTCGCGACAAAGTCGGTGAAGGGATGGCACATCGACATGGCAGCCCTGGATGAATATGCGCGCGTGCTCGCCGCTCCCGGCGCGCTCCGGGCTGCGCTCGCCTACTACCGGGCGGCGTTCAGCCCGGATGGGCTGGCGGAGGCTCAGTCCAGGTCCGAACGCACGCTGACGATGCCGGTGCTCGCGCTGGGCGCTGAAACCGGGGTGGACGACATGCTGCTTGAAACGATGCGGCTGGTCGCGACCGACGTCCGGGGCGGCACGCTTGCCGATTGCGGCCACTACATGCCCGAGGAGCGCCCCGCCACGGTAGCCGACATCCTAATCCGGTTCCTGTCGAGTGACGCCACTCCCGAGACGAGGACGCCATGAGGATCGGCATGAACTTGGTCCTTTGGACGCTTGCTGTCCGGCCCGAGCACTACGGCCTGCTCCGTTCGCTGCGCGTGCTCGGCTATGAGGGTGTCGAGATCCCGATCACGCTGGGCAATGGGGAGAACTTCGGCGAAATCCGGCGCGTGCTGGACGGCGAAGGGCTTGCCTGCACGACGCTGACCAACCTGCGTCCGGAAGCGAACCCAGTCTCGCCCGACGCCACCGTGCGCCACAAGGGCCTCGACGGCCTGAAATGGGCGATCGACACCAGCCAGCACCTTGGCAGCGCAATCTTGTCCGGGCCGTTTTACGCCGCGTCCGACGTGTTCACCGGCATGGGGCCGACCGCGGAGGAGCTGGACCGCTCGGCCGTAGTACTGCGGCAGGCTTGCGCGTACGCCGCTCCGTCCGGTACGACCCTGTGCATCGAGTTCCTGAGCCGGTTCGAGACTTACCTGCTGAACACGACGCGAGACGCGGCACAGCTCACCGATGCGGTCGGCGCCCCCAACATTGGGCTCGTCTATGACACGCATCACGCGCACCTGGAGGAGGATGACATCCGTGCGGCCCTGACTGCGGCAGGGCGCCGTATCAGGCACGTGCATTTCAGCGAAAGCCATCGCGGCACGCTGGGTGGCGGCCTGCTGGACTGGACCAGCACGGTCGGCGCGCTCAAGGCGATCGGCTACGACGGCTGGCTGATGGTGGAGGCGTTCAGCACCGAAGTGACGGAGTTGGCACGCAAGGCGAAGGTGTGGCGCAACACGTTCACCAGCCGAGACCAAGTGGCCGCGGACGGTTTCGCGTTCACCCGCCGGGTTTGGGGCTGAGGCCGTGGCCTACGTTCTGTTGGCGGTGCTGGCAGGCGCAATGCTTCCGGCACAGGCGGCCATCAATGCCCGGCTCGGCCGGGTGGTCGGTTCCCCGGTTTGGGCTGCGGCGATCTCGGGGGTGGTGTTGACAGTTGCCCTGGCCATCGTCGCGGCAGCTATTACGCGAGTAGGGCCGCGCACCGTTGGCCTCACCATCCTGCCATGGTGGGCGTGGGTTGGCGGCCTCTGCGGTGCCATCACGTTGTCGGCCACGACCGTGGTGGCGCCCCGGCTCGGCACGGCCAGCATGATCGCACTCGTTATGGCTGGGCAGGTTGTTTGTTCGCTCGCCCTGGACCAGTGGGGGCTGCTCGGCCTGACCGCGCAGCCGGCCGGGGGCAAGCGCCTTGTCGCCGCGGCGCTCCTGCTCGCAGGCGCCGCCTTGATGCGATGAGGACGAACTCAAGATCGTCTTCTACACAGCAGAACGTAAGCAGGGATACGGAACGTCCCGACAGGATGTCTATCGTCACCGGATGCTGTTGAGGAGCTTGTCCGTTAAATCACCTTCAACCGATCACACCCCGCTCTGTCCGGAAACTCGGTTCTCCCGCACTTCGCGTGGATCATACCGCCATCAGAACGCGTCGGCGGAGCAGGTCGAAGCTGGCGTGACCATACATCTGGCGCTTG